>JANQJY010000096.1 GCA_028281385.1 Rickettsiales bacterium
CAGCCCTATCCGCAGCAGGGATATGGCGTATCCCCCAATCAGACAGCGGCACAAGGTCGCCAGGTACCAGTCTATCAATATGGCGGGTATTGAGATTACGGGTTCAGTAGTTCTTTGACCCATTCACCATTAGCCTGTTTCACATAATGCCAGCGGTCATGCAGGCGATCATCCTGCTGGTGCCAGAATTCGATGCGATGCGGCGTCAGTTTCCAGCCGCCCCAATGTGGTGGGCGCGACACCTCTTTGCCCTCGAATTGCTTTTCATACCCTTCGATGCGGGCAATCAGCGCCTCACGGCTTTCAAGCGGTTGTGACTGCCGGGATGCCCAGGCGCCGATCTGACTACCATGCGGACGTCCGGCGAAATAGGCATCCGACTGGGCGTCACTGACAGCGGTAACGCGCCCTTCCATCCGTACCTGCTTATCAAGCGGCATCCAGTAAAAACAAATAGCGGCCTGCGGGTTGGCCTTCAGCTCATGACTTTTCCAGCTTTCATAGTTGGTGTAGAATACGATGCCGTCTTCTTCGAGTTCCTTAAGCAACAGAATACGGCAGGATGGTGCTGCCTCTTTCGTGGCGGTGGCAAGCGTCATGGCGGTCGGCTCCTTGATCGCGTCGCATTGTTTTGCTTCGTCAAACCATATGTTGAATAATGTAAAGGGATTGTCAGCCATTGGTTTTCTCCTTGCGTGTGCGCGGTAATCCTATAGCCTGTAGGGCAAGGTTTCAACTGTTAGAGGACATGTCCATGTATCGCCCGGATGTCATGCAGCTTCGCCAGTTTTACAGCTCACCGCTGGGGCGGGTAGTGCGTACGCGTCTGTCTTATGCGATCCGCCGCATATGGCCTGATCTGGCGGGCGATACCATGGTGGGCTTCGGTTATGCGACGCCGTATGTCAGGCCTTATCTCAGGCAGGAAAAAACACAGAACAACTCTATCGTTTTGTCTGTCATGCCGGCTGCACAAGGCGCGGCCTACTGGCCGGCGGAGGGAATGAACCGCACCGTGCTTGCCCATGATACGCAACTGCCGTTGCGCAAAAACAGCGTTAATAAACTGCTGCTGGTACATGCGCTGGAACATGTTGAGCATATCCAGCCATGGCTGGACGCGCTATGGCATGTGATTGTGCCGGGAGGACGGATGCTGGTGGTGGTGCCCAACCGGCGCAGCAGCTGGGCTGGTGTGCCGGGCACGCCGTTTGCTGACGGTAAGCCTTACAGTGTGTCTCAGTTGCGCGATATCCTGTGTCACACACATTTTACGCATATTCAAACCCAGATGGGGCTGTTTTTCCCGCCAAGCGGCCGGCATTTCATGCTGAAGCTGAACCGTATGTTCAACTATCTGGGCAGCACGTTATTTTCGATGTTTGGTGGGGTGATTATCATGGAAGTCGAAAAGCAGATTTATGCCTCGGCAAAAGGGCAGACCGCACCTGCTCTTTCTCCGGAAAGCGTCTATGCGGCGATTGGTGGCAAGCCGGCGATGAATAGGGAGTAATGGTCTAATATTTCACCGAACAGCCATAGGGCTGAGTGCTGGTGGTGCTGATTTCTTCGCCGTTTTTGATGGCGGTCAATGCCGCAGTGACATAGTTGGTCGCACCGGCAATATCCGCCGGATCGGCAGACGGCTTGTCATCGATGGCACCAGCATAAACCAGCGTTCCTTCTGCGTTGATTACGAACATATGCGGTGTGGTTTTCGCTCCATAAGCGCGGCCAATATCGCCTGCCGGATCAAGAATAACATGGGCAGGGGTTGCACCTTTTTCCGCAGTAATGCGGTTGGCTTCCTCACTGGAAACATAGCCCTGCTTGTCTTTGGCCGAAGAGATGATCGACAGCCAGACGACCCCGTCCTCTTTCGCCATTGTCTGCAGTTGCTGCATGTTGCCCGGCTTGTAATGTTTTTTCACGAACGGGCATTTATGGTTGGTCCATTCCAGCACGACGGGTTTGCCTTTGAAGTCACTCAGGCTGATGGCATTGCCGTGAGAATCGGTGCCGGTGAATTCGGGGGCGGGCTGTCCCGGCTGCACCATGGCAAAGGCGGCGCCTGCTGAAAAAACGAAGGTAAGAAGCAGTGATAGAAATCTCATGAAACTCTCTCCTGAAAAAAGTTACGGGGGTTGATATAGGGCTGTATGTTGTGATGACAAGGTTATTCATTCTGGGCTCCGATCGCTTCGAGTATAATGCCTGGCGTCAGCAGTTGCGGGAGCACCTGCGGTGTGCCGGCAGGCGGGTAATAGACGTAAATCGGTACGCCGCTACGTTCAAACGAGGCCAGATAGTCGGTAATTTCCGGATCGCGATTGGTCCAGTCTGCCACCAGTGTCACCATGCCTTTTTCGGCAAATGCCTTCTGAACCGTGTCATCACGCAAGGCAACGCGTTCATTCACTTTGCAGGTGATGCACCAGTCAGCCGTCGCATTCACGAAAATCGGCGTGTTCTGTTCGCGGTGATAGGCCAGCCGGTCAAAGGAGAAACGTTCTTTCACCGCACCGGCGTCAGATGTTGTATGTGGTGTGGGAGCAGATACGGTTTCCTGTACGCTGACGGTCATCAGCAGGATGACAGCGCTGATGACGAGAGTCAATATGCGCAGGAAGGGACGATAGCGCAGCGACTCGATCAGCCAGATGGTGAAGACAATAACTAACAGGCCGATCAATGCGGCGAGCAGCCCCATATCGCCGGACTGGTGGACCAGCACCCATACTAGCCAGATGGCGGTGGCATACATGGGAAAGGCGAGAAGCTGGCGGAAATGCTCCATCCATGCGCCGGGTTTCGGCAGCCATGCCTGCAATTTGGGGACAAAACAAATCAGCAAATAAGGGATGGCGAGTCCCAGCCCGAGAAACACAAAAATCAGCAGGGACAGCAGCACCGGTTGTGTCATGGCATAGCCGAGCGCGCCCGCCATGAAGGGCACGGTACAGGGGGTGGCGACCAGTGTGGCGAGCAGACCAGTCATGAAACTGCCGGTGAGATTATTTTTAGACGCTGCCTCATGGCCGAGATTAGTAGCGATGGAAGGTAGTTCAAACAGGCCCGACAGATTCAGGCCGATCAGGAACATGAGATAGATCATCAGAGTGACAAAGACGGGTGATTGCAGTTGAAAGCCCCATCCTATGGCTTCACCGGCCTGCCGCAGGAGTATCAGAATGATAGCGATGACCAGAAAGCTGAAGATGATACCGGCCGTGTAGGCCAGCCCCTGCAGCCGCACGGTACGCGTGGAATGATCGGCCTTTTTCGCCAGGCTGAGCGCTTTGAGCGACAATACCGGCAGCACGCAGGGCATGGCATTTAAAATAATGCCGCCGAGAAAAGCGAACATAATAGCGGTGAACAGGCCTAAGGAATGAGACGATGATGAGGGAGGCATTGCTGATGTGTTTTCAGGAGGTGTGGTATGACTGACTGGTGTTTCCTCCGGTTCCGGTGTGGCCACGAGAGGGACGCTCATTAACGCCGCTTCCTCTGCATTAATCAGAAAATGCAGGCGCCGGTTATCGTCGGTAATTAGACGCAGTATGCCGGGATAAGGCCCTCCCGCTTCTGCGGTGCCGCGCTCTGCGGTAATTGAGACCATATGATTGGCAAAGGCGGTTTTTTGTTCCGAGGCGTTGACGATCACGCCGTCACGTTCGGGAATCCATTCGCCATGGCTGAATGTCAGCTCTTCGGGCAGGTCATGAAAGGTGATATCAATCGTCACCTCATTCTGGGTGGTGTGATAGACGGCGCTGCCGTTGATAGCGCGCGGCAGACGTGCGGCATAGGATTGAATCAGTTCATATTCCTTCGATCTGGCGATGTCCTCGCCGGTATTGGTCGGCAATGACATGGACAAAGTGGCGGATTCGGGAATGCAAATATCCTTGCATACCAGCCAGTCGGCCTTGACTTTGAGCGTGTGGCGTGCGCCCGGTGCCAAGGTGGCAGGTGGTGCGATGGGAATGAGCAGGGCAGTACTGCTGTTATAGCCGTAATTAACCATGCCGGCATAGGGGATGCGCTCGGGCGGCTGCCAGTAGATGGCCCCGGCCTTGAATCCTTCGGGCAGGTCCCAGCTGATTTCTGTGGGCATGCCGGAATCACCGGGATTTTTCCAGTAGCTGTGCCATTCAGGCCGGGTATCAAGGCGGATCGCTACCCAGAAGGGCGTACCAGCCTGAATCGCGCTGACTTCGCTGAACAGGGCGGCGGTGGTAATCTCGTTTTTAACGACCGATTTGGCCTGTCCGGGACCGGCGAAGAAAACCGCCAGAAAGAAACATAAAACATAGTATGTTAGTTTGTTTTTTGCCATAATACTCATCAGGCGACTTTGCTTGTCTCATCAAGATAGGCCACAAAGCGCTTGAATGCCTCCGCGCGGTGACTGATCTTTTGTTTTTTATTCGTATCCATTTCGGCAAATGTTACATCATGGCCGTTCGGGATGAAGATGGGATCATAGCCGAAGCCTTTCTCTCCACGTGGCGGAAAGGTGAGGGTGCCATGCACTTCGCCGCGGAAGAATTCTGTTTCCTGTCCCAGTGCGGACAGGCTTAATACACAGACGAAATAGGCTTCGGCGCCTTGGGCCTCTAATCCTTTTTGTTCGATTTTCTTACGCACGCTGTCCATTGCCAGTGAGAAATCCTTGTCCGGCCCGGCCCAGCGTGCCGAATAAATCCCCGGTGCATCGTCGAGTGCCGGTATGCACAGGCCTGAATCATCTGCCAAAGACGCCTGTCCCGATAGCAGGCAGGCACTCTCCGACTTGATCGCGGCATTGGCCTCAAATGTATCACCGGTTTCGTCCGGTTCGGGCAGGTCATGGTCGCCGGCGGATTCCACCTCGATACCCAGAGGCGCCAGTAAGGTGCGAATCTCTCTGACTTTGCCCTGATTATGGCTGGCGATGACTAACGGAGAATAAGCGGGCATGTTATTCTCCCTCCAGAGCAGCCTTTTGCAGTTCGGCCAGTTCCGCCACGCCTTTTTGGGCCAGTTGTAGCATGGAGGTGAATTCGTCTTCGCTGAAGATATGTTCTTCGCCGCTGGCCTGAATTTCCACCAGATGGCCGCCGCCGGTCATGACGAAATTGGCATCCACCTCGGCAGCGCTGTCTTCGGCATAATCCAGATCAAGGATAGGTGCACCTTCATGGATGCCGCAGGAGATAGCGGCAAGCGCATGCGTTAGTGGCATCTCCTGAATCTTATTAGCATTCATCAGCCGCTGCAGCGCCTGATGAAGGGCGACATAGGCGCCGGTAATGGAAGCAGTGCGCGTCCCGCCGTCGGCTTCGAGCACGTCGCAGTCGATGAGTATCTGGCGTTCGCCCAGCTTTTCCAGATCGGCAACCGCGCGCAATGATCGACCGATGAGGCGCTGAATCTCCTGCGTGCGGCCGGATTGTTTGCCGCGAGCGGCTTCGCGCCCCATGCGTGATTCCGTCGAGCGGGGCAGCATGCCATATTCTGCCGTGATCCAGCCTTTGCCGGCATCGCGTAAAAAGGGAGGTACACGCTCTTCGACACTGGCGGTGCACAGCACCCTGGTATAGCCGAACTGCACCATGCAGGAGCCCTCGGCATAACGGCTGACGCCCGCTTCCAGTTTTACGGGGCGCATCTGATCGGCTTCTCTTCCAAATGAACGCATAACAAGGTCTCCTCGGATGGATTTTCACCTATAATGTGGGTATCTTGAAAAGATGCAATAGATTTACTTGAAATTGAGAGGGAAACGCTCATATTAGTGAGGAAAAATAACGGAAAAAGGGGCATGGATCCGATGAATCAGCCGATAGGAAAACCTGAAGAGGGTGAGAGTAACCTCCATTCGGAGGAGCTGGCCGCTGCCGAACAGGAAGAGCAGGTGCCGGAGGAATTGCAACAGGCACTTGAACAGGCGCATGAAGAAATGGCCAGCGATGTGATGGAAGAAGATGTCGCACCCGCCGCTGAATATGAAACGGAAATTGCCGAGATGAAGGATCAGCTCGTGCGTGCAGCGGCCGAGATGGAGAATGTCCGCAAACGTGCCGAGCGGGATCTCGAAGAAGCCAATAAATATGCCATTAGCGGTTTTGCCCGCAATATGATCAGCGTACTGGAGAATCTGCAGCGGGCGGTGGAAAGCATTCCGGATGAGTTGAAGCAGGAACATGAAGCGGTGAAGAACCTGTCGGACGGGGTGGAGATGACGCTGCGCGAATTGCTTGCTATTTTTGAAAAATACGGGGTAACGCGGGTCCATCCGCAAGGTGAGAAGTTTGATCATAATTTCCATCAGGCGGTCAGTCAGGTCAGCGACCCGAAAGCGGAAGACGGCACCATCCTGCAGGTATTGCAGGCAGGCTATGTCATCCATGACCGTCTGCTGCAGCCTGCCATGGTCGTTGTGGCGAAAAATGCTGATGACGAGCAGTTAAACACGCAGGCTTGATGCTGATGCTGGGCTCGTTGCGCACTGATATCCCGTTTGACCGCGAGGATGCGCATACCCTGCTTCCCTGGATTATCGGATTTACCGTGTGTCTGACCGGGTTGCTGCTGGCGGCGGCGCTGTCGATCGGTGGGCATTTGCGTGAATCGGGTGATCGCTATATCCATAGTTTTCAGGTGCAGATACCTTATGCAGAAGGGGATATGACGTCACGTGTGAGTGAAGTCGTCCAGTTGTTGCAGTCCATGGAACAGATTGATACGGTCACCGAGTTGCATCAGGAAGACATGCTGGCATTGATTGCGCCGTGGGTCGGCTCCTCCTTTGATCTGAGTGAACTGCCTCTGCCGGTCATGTTGGAAGTGACGACGAAGACGCAGGAAGAGCAGCGCCTCGAACATCAACGGCTGGAAGCGACTCTGCAGGAGATCGCGGCGGATATAGATGTGCAAAGCCATGAAAGCTGGGTGGCAAATTTCATGCAGTTCACCAACACATTGAATATGATAGCGCTGCTATTGTCGCTACTGTTGCTCGGCAGTCTGACGGCCATGGTCGTGCTGGCAGCGCGTACCAGCCTGAAACTGCATTTCAAAACGGTCAGCATTCTGCATACGATTGGTGCGGAGGATCCGTATATTATCAGGCAATTCACCCTGCACGGTCTGCAAATGGTATTGAAAGGGGCGATATGCGGTGCGGTGATTGCCTGCGGACTGTATATGCTGCTGGGCGCGATGGCGGCGAATCTGGACTCGCCGTTGCTGCCGGTGATTGATCTGACATTGTTGCATGCGTTTCTGTTTCTCCTGCTGCCGTTTTTTACTGCGGCGGTGGCGTGGGTTGCCGTGAAACTGACAATCGGCCGTATGCTGGAACAGATGCATTAGGGCGTATCATGCTGGTATTGCTGGACAGAGACGGAGTGTTGAATGAGGATCGGGAGGATAGTGTCAAATCACCGGAAGAACTGGTGATGCTTCCCGAATCGGCAAAGGCGGTGGCACGGCTGAACCGAATCGGCGCGAAAGTAGCGGTCATTACCAATCAGTCCATTGTCGGGCGGGAGATCATTTCACAGGAAACATTGGACGAGATTCATAAGAAACTGTTGCACAAAGTCGAAGCGGTGGGCGGTCATATCGAACGAATTTTTGTCTGCACCGATGCGCCCGATCAGGCGACGCACCGCCGCAAGCCCAACCCCGGCATGCTGCTGGAGGCGCTGGAAGCATTCGGCGCCAGTCCGGAAAAAACGCCGATGGTCGGTGATGCGCTGATCGATCTACAGGCGGCACAGGCAGCAGGATGCCCGCGCTATCTGGTACTGACAGGTAAGGGCCATACAACCTATGCCCAGGGCATACCGCAGCAGGTGCATCCGGTCACGATTTGCCAACATCTGACGGATGCGGTTGACAAAATCATCGTTGACAGTTCTGCTCAGGCAAAGACGGCATCGTAGGGAGAGTAGTCTATGCGGTGGCTTACTATTATCCTGATGCTGTTGATACTATGGGGGTTTGCCTTTTTTCAGTTTCTTAACGCCATTCCCAAACTGTCGATCGGTGATGCGGTCAGTACTGATACCATTGTGGTGCTGACGGGAGGAAGTCTGCGCGTTGCGCACGGTCTGGAATCGCTGGCCAGGCGTGATGCGAAAAAACTGTTCATTACCGGCGTCGGTGAAGGTGTATCGGTGGATGCATTATTGGAGGCTAATAATGTGCCGGACTATATTCGCACTATGGCGGAGGGAAAAGTGTTTCTGGGCTATCAGGCCACGGATACGCGCGGTAATGCGCAGGAAACGGCAGAGTGGATAAAGCGCGAACGCTATCGCAGCATACGGCTGGTAACAGCGAATTATCATCAGCCGCGTGCACTCATCGAGTTTCAGCATGTGATGCCGGAGGTGGTGATGGTGTCCGATCCCGTCTTTCCAAAGGAATTCAAAACAGAGTCTTGGTGGAAAGACGATAAAAGCCGTATGATCATCCTGTCGGAATTTCACAAATATCTGCTGGCATGGATACAGTTAGTCCTGCTGAATCCGCTCTTTTTGTAAGATGCCGGCATGATTTTCCTGCGCTCTCTACTGTTCAATGTCGCACTCTGGTGCTGGACGGCCGGGTTTGGCTTGTTGTGCAGCCCGGCACTGCTATCGGCAAAATGCTCGCGCCCGATCCCTTTTTACTGGATTGACGGTAGCTTGTGGCTGCTGAAACATATCTGTGGGTTGCGTTATGAAATCAGAGGCCGGCAGTATCTGACGGCGGAACCGACATTATATATCGCAAAACATCAGTCGGCACTGGACACGCTGGTGCTGTGGAAAGAGCTGGGCGGCCCGGCCTTTATTCTCAAACGGGAACTGTTACGCATCCCTGTTTTCGGCTGGTATTTGTGGCGTGTCGGCAATATCGCGATTGACCGGAGTGACGGTGACAACGCCATTCGCAGTATCGGTGAACAGGCCGCCTATTATGTCAAACAGGGACGCTCTGTGCTTATTTTTCCCGAAGGGACGCGCACACCGCCGGGCCAGACGGTGCGTTATAAAACGCGCGGCATTCTGGCACTGGGCGCAGATGTTTTACCGAGCATCACACCCATTGCGCTCAATGCCGGTCTGTTCTGGGCGCGTAATGCCTTTATCAAAAGGCCGGGGGTGGCGGTGTTTGAACTGCTCGATACAGTACCTAACCAACAATCACGTGAGCAGATTTATGATATCAAACGGATGATCGAACAGGCGTCGAAACGGTTATTATAATCTTCTATAGTGTCATCCCGTGGAGCCTGTCAGGCTTGTCTCGCCAAAGCTGCAAAGCAGCGGCGGCGGAAGACAGGCGAGCGCGGGATCCATGTATCCATTTAGAGTGACCCCGGTTAGGCCGGTTAGCAGACCGGCTGTGTTGTACAGATGTTCAGCACGGCGAGTCTGCTGACTCGCCTTATAAAGTGTTTACTCCTGTTGAGAGTTGGATTCCGGGTCGCGCGATCTTCTGATCGCTTGCCCGGAATGACAATATAACCAATAAGAAATCAAGCCGCCAGACGGTGATGCCGTGCGATGGCGCCGTTTTTCAGATACAATACCGGATAGTCGAAATAAGACACCATATGTTCGTCATGCGTGGCGATGAGAATCGTGGTACCGTTTTTATTCAGCGTGGTGAACAGATGCATGAATTTCATGCTGAGTTGCGGGTCGAGATTACCGGTCGGTTCATCTGCGATCAGAATATCCGGTTTGTTGATGACGGCGCGGGCAATGGCAACGCGTTGTTTCTGACCACCGGATAAATGCGGCGGCTTGACATTGTAATGTTCTTTCAGCCCGACCCAGTCGAGCAGTTCCATCACTTTATTGCGAATCACTTTTCTGGGCTCACCGGTGACCTTCAGTGGCAGGGCGACATTTTCAGCAATAGTAAGGTGATTCAGCAGTTGATAGTCCTGAAAGACGGTGCCGATGCGCCGTCGCATCAACGGCAGTTCCGAATGATGCAGCGTTGTGATTTCCTGGCCGAACAGTTGCAGAGAACCGGTGGTCGGTTTCATTGCGAGTGAGAAAATATTAAGCAGGCTGGACTTGCCGGCGCCGCTGCCGCCTAGCAGAAGGGTAAAAGACTCCGGTTCCAGATGCAGAGATAAATTCTGCAACACTGGTTTGCCGGAAACATATTCCAACCCGATTTTTTTGCATTTTATCATTCGTGGCTCGACCCTTATCGCTTTTTTGTATATAAGCTTAATATAAAATGCCAATGCCTTTCTTGAAAAATGGGGAGTAGACGAGCTGCATGATTTTGGATTGCCCAAGCTGTGAAACGCGTTTTCTGGTGAATTCCTCGCTGATTCCGGCGGAAGGCCGCCCGGTCAGATGTGCCAAATGTGGGCATACCTGGCACGTCATGCCGGATGGAGACAATGCCGATACTCCTCAGGAAGACACCACGGTTGATGCCATGCCGAATCTGCAAGAGGTGGAAGCCGAGTCATTTGAAGAGGTGAGTATCGATATGGGATCTGCTGTGCCTGCGGTGGCAGAGAAAAAGCCATCGCTGTCAGCCATGCCCATGGTGTTGTTAAGTATCGTGCTGCTTGTGGCTTGTGCGGTTGCGGCACTGTTTACTTTCCGAAATGCGCTTGAGCCGTCAATGCCGGGAATTTATGTCATGCTGGGCATGGAAAGCAGCGAGGGGGTCGTGCTCTCGGATGTGGAATATCGTGAACGTCCGTCAAAAACCAAAAAGCGCTATGTGGTAGAAGGCAAGATTCTCAACCAGTCGGATCAGGTAAGAAAAATACCGTTATTGCGCGTTGCCATTGCCGATAAGGACGGCAACTGGATTACCTCGCGCGAATATGAAGCCGATGAATATTTACAGCCCGGCCAGTCCTATCCATTTAAGGCCAGTAATATTGATACCGCTTTTGTCGACCGGATTGATCATCTGGTTGTTGAACTTGGTAATAGTGTACAGCTTATGCTGCGCGAATAATACCATGGGAGAAGAGGTTTGGAAGAGATAGGCATACCCGTTCTTTATGCGCAGGAGGAAATTTCAGAGCGTATCGAAATGCTCGCGCATGAAATTACCAGCACGATGCCGACGAACAATCTGCTGATTATTTCATTACTGCGTGGGAGTTTCATGTTCACCGCCGATCTGGTGCGTGCGATGTATCATGTCGGCGTGCAACCGCAACTCGATTTTATGACGCTCTCAAGCTATCAGGGCACGCAAAGCACCAAGGAAATAAAGATGCATCGCGATATTACCGAATCGGCAAGAGGGCGGAATGTGTTGATTCTGGATGATATTCTGGAGACCGGCCGGACTTTGCACTATGCGGTGGAACTGATGCAGGAGCGTAAGGCGAAACAGATAAAGACCGGTGTTTTACTAGAAAAACCGGGCAAGCTTGATGTCAATATGAAAGCCGATTATGTCGGATTTCGTGTGCCGGATAAATTTGTTGTCGGCTATGGGCTGGATTACGGCAATCACTATCGCGAATTACCCTTTATCGGCTATCTTGATGTGCATTAATCAGTCTTGCCAGTCGGCGAGGCTGTCCAATCCGAGTAGCGTTTCATAGGTTTGCCGTTGGCGGATAATGCTGTGTGCATCGCCATTCGCCAGCACTTCAGGTGTCAGCAGGCGGCTGTTATAGCTGTTTGACATCACCGCTCCATAAGCGCCGGCGCTGCGAAAGGCGACCAACTCTCCAGCCTGCAGTTTCGGCATACTGCGTGCTTCCGCGAAGGTATCGCCACTTTCGCAGACCGGTCCGACAACGTCATAGGTGATGGATTGCGCTCCTTCTTTCGGTTCGCAAATTGGCACGATTTCATGATAAGCATCATAGAGCGACGGTCTGAGCAGATCATTCATGGCGGCGTCGATAATCAGAAAGGTTTTGCTGAGGGATGGTTTGACATAGATTATCCGGCTGACGAGAATGCCGGCATTGGCGACGATCATCCGCCCCGGCTCGAAAATCAGTCGGCAGCCGAGGTCACCGACCGTGTCTTTCACCAATGCTCCATAGTCAACTGGTAACGGTGGATTGGCTTTATCGTCATACGGCACGCCCAGCCCGCCGCCGAGATCGAGCGTGGTGATGTCGTGTCCGTTTGTGCGCAATTGTTCGATAAACTCGTGCACCCGCTTATAGGCTTTTTCAAACGGGACAAGCGAGGTGAGCTGCGAACCGATATGCATCGAGACGCCCTGCACATCTATGCCTTTCATCTGTGCGGCCGTATCGTAAAGCGGCAATGCCTGTTCCATCGGAATGCCGAATTTATTGTCCGTGCGGCCGGTGGAAATTTTTGCATGGGTTTCGGCATCGACATCGGGATTGACGCGAATCGCCACCGAGGCGGTGTTGTTCTGTGACAGGGCGACGTCGTTCAGCGCTTCCAGCTCCGGTTGTGATTCGACGTTGAACTGCAGAATATTCTGCTCCAGCGCATAGGCCATTTCCTCTCTGGTTTTGCCGACACCGGAGAATACGATTTTTTCCGCCGGAATACCCGCAGCAAGAGCGCGGCGAATTTCGCCTTCGGAGACGACATCGGCGCCGCTGCCAAGATCGCCCAGCGTTTTAAGAACGGCCTGATTGGCATTGGCTTTGACGGCAAAACAGATCAGCGGATTAACACCTTTCAACGCATCATGGAACACTGTGTAATGACGGGTGAGGGTGGCGGTGGAATAGCAGTAGAACGGCGTGCCGATCTCTTCTGCCAGTTGCTGAAGGTTGACCGATTCGGCATGCAATAGGCCGTGCTGATAAGTGAAATGATCCATTGCCGCCTACCGGTCTGTACTGCGTTCATCCTGTTGCGGCGGAATGTTCTGCGGGCGCACCAGGTCGCCCCTGATGCCACAGGCGGTAACACATAACAGGATTATCATGGTACAGCAGAGTCTCATGTCTTTTCCTTCGCTTTCGTAATGGCTTCTCTGACTCTTTGCGGTGCCGTACCGCCGACACTCGTGCGGCTGTTGACAGAAGCTTCCACGCTTAACACGGAAAACACCTCCTCGGTAATGCGCGGTTCGATGGAGTGCATCTGTTCGAGTGATAACGCGTCGAGCGATAAATTATCCTTTTCCGCCAGCGCTACAATAGCGCCGGTGATGTGATGCGCTTCACGGAACGGCAGGTTCAACGCACGCACCAGCCAGTCGGCAAGATCGGTGGCGGTGGCGTATCCGGCTTCGGCTGCGGCGTGCATCGCCTCTTTGTCCGCTTCCAGCGATGCGACCATTCCCGTCATCGCGCGCAGGCACAGCATCAGCTGATCAAACGCTTCGAAGACCGGCTCCTTGTCTTCCTGAGAATCTTTGTTATAGGCCAGCGGCAGTGCCTTCATTACCATAAGCAGTGACGGGAACTGAGCGGCAATCCGTCCGGTTTTTCCGCGGATGAGTTCCGCCGCGTCGGGGTTGCGTTTCTGCGGCATGATCGATGAACCGCTGGTGAAACTTTCAGGCAGGGTGATGAAATGAAACGGTGCCGAGGTCCAGATAATCAACTCTTCCGACAGGCGTGACAGATGCATTGCACAAATCGCGGTAGCCGATAAAAACTCCAGCGCGAAATCACGATCCGACACCGCATCGAGCGAATTGCGCATGGGTCTGCCAAAGCCGAGTTTCTGTGCAGTCATGTCGCGGTCGATGGGAAAGGACGTGCCAGCCAGTGCGGCAGCGCCGAGCGGGCATTCATTGGCGCGCAGGCTGGTATCGCTCAGGCGCGATTGATCGCGTGAAAACATCTCGATATACGCCATCAGATGATGACCGAAGGTAACGGGCTGAGCGGTTTGCAGATGGGTAAAGCCGGGCATGATGGTATCGGCATGCGATTCGGCCTGGGCAATCAACGCGTCTTTCAACGCCTCCAGCGCATCACGCAATTGCTGTGCTGCATCGCGTACAAACAGGCGGAAGTCGGTAGCGACCTGATCGTTGCGCGAACGCGCGGTATGCAGTTTGCCCGCAACATCGCCGATGATGTCTTTCAGCCGCGCTTCGATATTCATATGAATATCTTCGAGTTCCGGTCTGAAGTCGAACTGTCCGGATTCGATCTCTTCCTTGATCTGTTTCAGCCCCTGCTGCATCGCTTTGCTATCTTCGGCGGTAATAATGTCGCAGGCTTCGAGCATCTGGCAGTGGGCGAGCGAACCGGTGATGTCCTGCAGGTAAAGCCGTTGGTCGAACGCAATCGACGGGTTGATCAGCGCGAAGGCGTCGGCCGGGCCCATGGCATAATGTCCGCCCCAGATCGGGTTGGTCTCTGATGTCTGTGTTTTCTTTGCCTGTGTCATATGTTCATCCGGATGTGCGGATGAGACATAGCTGCTTTTCACCGGAAACGCAAGGTGTCTCAGGCAATGAACCGTTCACAGACATAGGTCGGCATAACCCCTGCTTTCTGGGTGGCGGCACGTATCTCTTCTTCATCCGGCAGATGACCGGCATCGCCTTTCATGATGCCGCCGGTAATCAGCAGTGAATCGATACCCATGCCGTTGGCGCCCTTGATGTCGGTCTGCAGATTGTCGCCGATGGCAAGGATGCGTGAGCTATCGCTTATGCCGAACTGCGCCAGGCAGCGTTCGTAAATATAAGGATAGGGCTTGCCGAAATAATGGATGCGGCCGCCCATTGCCTTGTATTTCTCCGCGACCCAGCCGGCACATAACAGGCGCATGCCATCCTGCTTGACGACTTCGATGTCAGGATTAATGCAGATCAGCGGCAGTTTGTAGCTCAGCAGTTCCTGCAACAGGGGGATAATTTCCTCTTCGATTTGGTAATCATATTCGAAGCCGGTATTGAGAATGAAATCGGCATATTGCATATCGTCGACACAGTGGTAATGCGCCAGGTCATCGAGCACGGCTTCGTCCTTGCCCGGTCCCACATAATAATAATGCGTGCCCCAGTCTCGATGTTCGGCCAGATAATCATGTGCCACCTGACCGGAAGTGAGCAGATAGTCGTAGCGATCACGCGCAATGCCCAGTCGGTCGAGCGTGGCTTCGGCAACCTGCGCCTGACGCGGCGCGTTGGAAAGAAACAAGATCTGTTTGTTTTGCTCTCGGAGCGTGTTCAGCGCCTCTGCCGCACCGGGATACAGCGCCGTACCGTCATGCATCACGCCCCACAGATCGATGATGAAGGCGTCATAACGCTCACAGATGTCGGTGATGGCGTGAATCGTCTGCATCAGGCGGCGAGGTCTTCTCCGGCGAGGGCTTTGTCGATCAACGTGCAGGTTTCAGTATGGCCATACAGCGCGATGAAAGACCCCATGCGCGGCCCCTGTTCCTGACCCAGCAGAATTTCATAGAGTGCCCTGAACCAGTCGCGCAGATTGTCATAGTTATGATTCTTGCCGACGGTAAAGACTTCGGTCTGAATGTCTTCAGGACTGGTATGTGCGGGCAGTTGCTCAATGGCTTGTTTCAACTCCGCCAGTGCGGCGCGTTCGCTGTCATTTGGTGTACGATAGTGTTTGTTCGGTTTGATGAAGTCCTCATAATAACGCACGGCATAACCGGCCAGATGATCGAGAAACGGGCAGGATTCGGGTGACGCTTCCGGCGCGTAGCGCGAAATGAAACCCCACAGGATGGATGTGTCTTCCGGGTTGCAAGCGCTTGCCAGATTGAGCAGCAGGTTGAAACTTAATCCGGTGGTTTCCGGTGCAGGTGGTGTGCCGTTATGAATATGCCAGACCGGATTGTCGATGCGCGCCTGTTCGTCCTGCTGGCCATATTTCTCCAGCCAGGTAAGATATTCATCGACATGTTTGGGAATCACATCGAAATAGAGCCGTTTGGCTTTTTTCGGCGACTGATACATATACAGCGACAGGCTTTCGGGCGGCGCATAGGTCAGCCATTCTTCGATACTCAAGCCGTTGCCTTTGGATTTGGAGATTTTCTCGCCCTTCTCATCGAGGAAGAGTTCGTAAGAGAACTGCTCTGGCGGGGTTTCGCCCAAAATGCGGCAAATGGCAGAGTAGAGCTTGCCGGAGACCAGATGGTCCTTGCCATACATTTCATAATCCACCTGCAATGCAGCCCAGCGCATGCCCATATCCGGTTTCCACTGCATTTTCACATGACCGCCAGTGACCGGCAGGGTCGTTTCCTCACCATCCTCGTCATCGAAAGTGATGGTGCCCTCTTCGGGGTTGGTCGCTTTCATCGGGACATACAGCACATGCCCGCTTTTGGGAGAAACAGGCAGGAAAGGACTATAGGTTTGCTGGCGTTCTTCGCCCAGAGTGGGCAGCATGACCTTCATAATTGCGTCATAGTGTTGCAGTGCGTTTAATAATGTCGTGTCATACACACCGGTCTGATACAGCTCCGTCGCGCTTTTGAACTCATAGTCAAACCCGAATTCATCCAGAAAACGCTTCAGCCGCGCATTCATGTGATGGCCATAGCTTTCATGGGTTTCAAACGGGTCGGGCACCTGTGTCAGCGGCTTGCCGAGATGCTCGTGCAGCATTGCCTGATTCGGCAGATTTTCCGGCACTTTGCGCATGCCGTCCATATCGTCGGAAATACAGAAGAGCTTCGTTGGAATATCGCTGATGGTTTCAAAGGCATGGCGGACCATGCTGGTGCGCGCCACTTCGCCGAAGGTGCCGATATGCGGCAGGCCGGACGGGCCGTAGCCGGTCTCAAACAATACATAGCCTTTTTCCGGCGGTGCGTCCTTATAGCGTGTCACCAGTTTCTGAGCTTCGGCAAAGGCCCAGCTTTTGCTTGTATCATAGTCGATCATGCGCTGTTCATAGCAATAGGCAGGATTGTGAGCAATCAAATAAATTTCGTTGAAAATCTTGGGGGGCGGCGCTAAAGCTAGGGTGTAATATGCAATAAGTGCGTGTGGAATGTGACAAAAGGTAATTCGCATATATCTGCTCGGATGATCCTGCTGGCAATGGCCGGAATGGTATATACCGGCTCTCAGGCCATGGCGGCAGACAGTGTCTATCTGTTGCAACTGGGGTCCTTTGAAAAGGAAATCCTCGCCAAGCAGCGCTGGGTGGAGTTGCAACAGCAATTTCCTTCGGAACTGAAAGATCTGGGGGTGCGGATTTCGTCCGTCACTCTGCCGCCGGATGATTATATAGTGTACCGCACACAGGCCGGGCCGTATCAGACGCGTGCACAGGCGCAGGACGTGTGCGATGCCCTGCAATCGATGGATGAGGAATGCTATGTGGTGCAAACCGCGATGTTTACGCCGCAGACCTTTACCATAGGGAAGCTGGCGCCGTCTTTAACGGAAAAGGCGAAGGAACCGGCTTCGCAAATGCCGTCACAGCCGTCAGCACAATCAGCTGCTGCAATGTCTACGAAGCCTGTGGTGCCTATGCCGCCATCTTTTGACATGCCACCTGCGCCGCCAGTGCCGGTTCAGAAAGTGAAACCGTCTGTAGAACCAGAAGAGGAAAGTGCGTCGATCTGGGAGGTGTTGAATCCATTTTCATCAGAAGAGGAAGAAGACGAAAAGCCGGAGTTGATGAAAAAAGAGCGTACGAAGGAAAAAACTGCACAGGCGGATGTACCGCAATCGTTTGGCGAGGAACGACCGGATAATGTGACATCTCAGTGGCAGGAAGTGTCGCTGGCACCGATGCAGCCACAACCACAAGCCATTACCTCGTCTCCCTGGGCGCCGGATCCGTTTGCTTCGGCACAGGGCGCGGCGATGGGTTCTGTAACATTGACGCCAAAGCCGCGGGAGACGGTAGGCGATGGAGTATCTTATCCGCAAACACCGCCCTCTGTGCAAAAGACGGTGGCAGTAAACAACCCGATCCCGCCTAAAAACCCGGGAGATGATGTGCCAGTCAAACAGATGGTGTCTGTCGCCCCACCGAAAAGCGTGCAGGAAGCTATGGAACGGGCCGTGCCGCCTCCAGCGCCCCCACCGGCGGAAAGCACAGCCAGCGGCGCGACGCTGTTGCAGCAGATGATGAAGTCGGAACCCGCATCTACAGAAGGATATACGCCGCCACCGCCGACACCGGAGGGCGCAAGCCAACCTATCCATGCAGCACCGCAACCCTTTAGTGATCTGACACCGCGTGTGGGAACGGTAGATCAACGGCCTGTACGTGATCCGCTTGATCCGTCAGGACGGCTGGTGCCCTCAGCACCTCCCATTGCGGCGCAGCCGGGAGCAAATGTGAATGTGGCCGAAGCGATTCGCGTGCCGGTCACCGAGGAAGACATCGTGGAAGATACGACGCCGTCGATGGCGCAGGAACTGGCGAAAGTGCAGGGTTATCCCAGTGCACCGACACCGATAGCGACCAACTGGGTGCAGTTAAGCTATTTCATCGACCAGCAGAATGCCTTATCCTTCTGGGAAGCGTATCGTTTGGAAAATCCTGCGTTTCCGTCCGTGCGTGTGCGGGTGACCAAGCCTTATATGTTTGCCAGAACCGATCCGCGTGTCTCATTGCGTATCGGCCCGTTTGAAAATGAGAATGTCCCGCGGGATTTTTGCGATATGGTAAAAGATCTGGATATGCGGTGCTTCATGGTGACGGATCTGGGCATGTCATCACCAAAGCATGGTGCGACGAGCATTGGGAAATCATCCTATGATTACCGGCGCAACCATGCGCAGAATATGGACGATCATTATTGGGTACAGCTAGGAGCGTTTCATTCACCTGATCATGCGCAGGAAGCCTGGGGGCGGATGCAGCGTGATCACACATTGTTGTTAACGGCGCTCAGCCCTGACATTACGACGGCTGGTATCAGCAGCAGTGCCACCAATGCATTCCGGCTGAGGGCCGGACCGTACAGGACGCGCATTCCGGCCAGCCGTCTGTGCGCAACCCTGCGCAGCCGCGGTGAGAGCTGTGTCGTCATCCACGGCAACTGACACCAACACGGTATTATTGTTACATGGGCTGGGCCGTTCGCGCTGGTCAATGTGGTGTATCAGTCTATATCTGCGCTGGCACGGCTATGCGGTGGTTGCTGTCAGTTATCCCTCCACCCGGGCGTCGATTCCGGTATTGGCACGCTATGTCCGTTATCAATGCCATCACCATGGTGTATCGTTTGATGATGCAGCGCTGTCTGTCGTTACACATTCGATGGGTGGGATTCTCCTGCGTGAATTGCTGCGTAACACCTCTTCTTCCCCGGGTTGTGTAGTGATGCTTGGTCCACCCCAGTATGGCAGTGTAGTGGTGGATCATCTGAGGTCTTACCGCTGGTTTGCTCGCTGCTTTGGGCCTGCAGCATTGCAGCTTGCGAGCGACAGCTCGTATCTGTCATCACTGCCCGTACCGCAAACAGACATTGGGGTGATTGCCGGAAATGCAGCGCTTCTTCCTGTCTTTACGGCCTTTTTCGATGAACCAAATGACGGCAAGGTCAGCGTCGTCAGCACAGAAGTGGAGGGTATGAAGGACCACATTGTTTTATCTGTCGGGCATACGCGTATGTTGCTCTCGATCACTGTGTGCCGACAGATGTTACACTTCCTCAGACAGCGGAAATTTGATCACCACACCGCTATTGACGATTAGTACGTTTTTCCTGGCGATTGTCCTGCCGCGTTTCTCTGCGTTCCTGACGGTTCTCTTGCCGTGTTTCGCGACGGTCTTGCCTGTTGTCTTGTCGAGTCTCGCGGCGATCCTGCCGATTTTCCTGCCTGGTTTCCCTGCGTTCCTGACGTGTCTCCTGCCGTTCCTGACGGGCATCCTGCCGCGAGTCGATACGCTCCTTTCGTGCTTCCTGGCGGGTGGCCATCCGCTCCTGACGGTTTTCCTTCCATTGGGCTTTACGCTCTTCCATGGCTTCCTTACGTTCGCGGATACGCTCTTCCCAGTTTTGCGCATAAGCAGAACTGGCGGTGGTAACGATAGCCAGGCCGATAATAACGAATGATAGTAATTTCATGATACATTTCCTCCCAGAATAAGTGCAGTAATTCTAGCAGTATGCCATATGCAGTCAATCATTCATGCGCCGTTCTGATTGGCATCTGCTTTGAGCGGTGCCAGTTCGGCAGTGAAGTGACGCAGGAAAGGCGGCTGTTTGGTGATGCGATAGCCAGGAAGAGTCTCGTGCTGCTGCCAGACAGATGCCAGCACCTCCACCACATAATCGAAATGGCTTTGCGTATACATGCGCCGCGGGAAGGCAAGACGTACCAACTCATGCGGCGCGGCTGTGTCCTGTTTGCCGAACATCATAGTGCCGAGTTCAACCGCACGCACGCCGCCTTCAAGATACAGCGCATTGACGAGGCTGATACCCGGCAGTTGCAGCGGATCGAGATGCGGGGCGCATTGTGCTGCGTCGATAAACACCGCATGTCCACCCGGAGGATGCACAATCGGAATGCCGATTGTCTGCAAGCGCTCGGCCATATAGCGCACCGTGGCATGGCGATAGCGTTGATAGTCATCTGTCAGCGCTTCACGCAGTCCGACAGCGATTGCCTCAAGGTCACGTCCGGCCAGTCCGCCATAGGTGGGGAAGCCTTCGGTGAGAATTAGCAGATTGCGGAATGTTTCCGCCCAGTCGTCGCGGTGACAGCACAGGAATCCGCCGATATTCGCCAGCCCGTCCTTCTTGGCGCTCATGGTGCAACCGTCGGCATAGGAAAACATTTCACGCGCAATTTCGGTCAATGGCCGGTCTTTCTGCCCTTCCTCGCGTTGCTGAATAAAATAGGCGTTCTCGGCAAAACGGCAGGCGTCGATAATCAACGGAATGTCGTATTCCGACAACAGGGTTTTGGTTTCGCGGATATTCTGCAATGAGACCGGCTGTCCGCCACCGGCATTGTTGGTCACGGTGATCATGGCGAAGGGGATACGCTCTGTTCCAATATCGTCGATCACTTTGCGCAAACGGTCCAGGTCAATATTGCCTTTAAACGGCGCATCAAGCGTTAAGTCATGTCCTTCGTCGGTCAGCAGATCTTTGGCTTCAGCACCGGCATATTCCATATTGGCGCGGGTGGTATCGAAATGACTGTTGTTCGGAATGACACAGCCCGGCGTCACCAGTGCCTGCGCCAAGATACGTTCCGCCGCGCGGCCCTGATGGGTAGGGAATATATGAGTAAAACCGGTAATGTCGCGCACCGTCTCTTCGAAGCGTAGCCATGACGGGCTGCCCGCATAACTCTCATCGCCATGCATCATTGCTGCCCACTGTTCGGTTGACATGGCACCAGTACCGCTGTCGGTCAGCAGGTCGATCATCACCGCGTCGGATTGTAGCAGGAATACATTATAATGTGCCTCTTTCAACCATGCCTCGCGCTGTGTGTGCGTGCTGAGGGTGATCGGCTCGGTCATTTTAATGCGAAAGGGTTCGATAATGGTGTTAGGGGTAAAGCTCATGCGGTCATCCCTTTTTTATTCTTGCTTACAAGACTTTAACGCCAGAAACAACGGTATTGCCAGGGCGGTAACAGCAATTCCAATAAAGAGAATCGGCAGATACCAGAAAATCAGTGATTGATCCGCCTTCCCCCAAGGTTGAATAATGGCGCTGTAAATGTACATCCCCATAAAACTAGGCCCGACTGTCAGGGAAAGCCAGAAACCGATATGTCGGAATAAGCGTTTCATAGGTTAAAACAGGTTCCGTCGACCAATCGGAAATGGCAGAGGGGGAGGTATCTCTTCAGGTAATGGATTCGTCATTCAGCGCTCTCCGAATAGATTGAAAGGTAGCGATGGCCGTATCACATACCCTGTTATGATTAATAGCAACTGTATTGTCGCAATCATTAAGAAACGCACGGGTTTCATCCCAGCGTTTTTTTGTTTCTTTGCCATAAGGATAGAAAAAGGTTGCTGCCTTGCTCACATCCATATGCTTTTCAAGCATTTTATGGATAAGCGCGCCCCCCAGGGTGGAGCCTTCCAATACATAGAGAATACCCAGAAAATTTTCATGAGTTTCAAGAGCCGGAGTGTCCGATTCTTTGCGTTGTTCCTTAACGTCTTTAGCGCACAGATATGCCAGATCTGTCTGCAAAAGAGGAGATTTTGGCGAATAGCTGTAGCTAAGCGTGCCATTCTCCAAAAATGCATTGATCTTTTTCTCTATAGGCAGATAAAAAGAAAGCATCCGTTTAAGCAGGACTTGGTAGTCCGCCACAGAGAACGGATCACCCATAATACTTAGCATGATCGGGCTGTTTTCGGTTTTCCTGTGCTCTTCTTCTGTTTGCTTCTTGAGAAATAGAGAAAGAGGGACTGTTTCCGGTTTTAATGCCACATCTTCCATCGTTTTTTCTTGCACCTTACCCCAACTCCACCCCTATTTTCAGGGATAAATTCAATATTAGCCTGTTCTAATACATGCTGAATGGCATCAAAGGTACTGTTTTTAGAATTGATGCCATTTTTCGAATCAGTTTTATCGAATGCGGCTTCAATGGCATCTGCGTTGATGTTGTAGGTATCTTCATAAGGCTCGACCGGCACGATTGTTGCACCGGCTTCGCTGAAAGGGACGCTGTTGCGCCGGTTCCTTAAAATAAATGCTGGCAGTGGAGGAAGTTTATACCGCTGTTGTCTCCGGTCAATTGCGCTGTTTTGAAGCAAAATAATAGGGTTTTGGGCGGCATAACAGCGAAAGTCTCGTTGGCGTGTTCGAAATGCAGAGCAAAATTGCGGTTCTCGGACGACGCAATCATTTTTTGAAAACGGGGAAAGTAATTTAGATAAACACGCCAATGCAGACAAAAAACAGTGATTGACCGCTCTTACAGAGATTATATACCAATTGGCTTTGAGTTCAATCTTCTAATGAGAATTTCAGCGTATCCGGGTGGCCCGTGTAATTGTTTTGGCAATACTCTCTTTATCTACCAATTTTCCGGGTCGAGCTTTGTTTCAATACTAAAGCCACGTACAAATCCTGTACCTCTTTTCGGTGGTGAAGCTGTTAATGTCAGGGCTTCCACATTCCCTGAGGAAAGTAGCGGTAATACAAAGGAGGCGGAGCGCAGAGCCATATATAATGTCATGTCTAATTTATCTTTTTTATAATAAGTAACCCCTGAGGAGGGCACGTTACCTATTTTATCCTCCAAATCTGATTCTTCTCTCAAGAAAATTGTGGCTTCGACTGGAAAACCGTCTGGAGGTTGCGTCTGGCCAAGCCGGTGATGCGGTGCTGGATTTGCGCGGCGGTGTGGATGCGAATGGTAATCCCTATTGGTCGCATGTGGGTGATGAATATGTGGCGATTGCATTTGATGCAGACGACACCGTCAATGGTGGCACAGTCGTCATTGAAAATGCGCAGGGAGGAGGTGGCAATGATAAAATCATCGGCAATAATGCAGATAATTTACTCCTTGGCGGCGGCGGTACGGACACCATCGAGTTTTATGGCTCATTTGGTAATGATGGCGTTAGTGAAGGCGAAGTGATCGTCATTGACGGTGATACAATTGAAGGAGATGAATCCGGCTACGATTTTACCACCCTCTCTGGTGGCGGGTTAGAGATTGAAGATGGCTCGGGGAACTCCATCCAATTAACCGACTGGGAAGAAGATGGTGATTACGGGATTATGCTGTCTAACCCCGGCGTAGTATTGCATGGCACTTCGGGCAATGAGCGTCCGGGTGATTTAGGGTTTCTGGGTGGTGGTAGCGGGGATGACACCATCTATGGCTATGGCGGCCATGATGAGTTGCGCGGGTACGGTGGTAATGATTATCTGGATGGCGGCAGTGGGGATGACCAACTTGATGGTGGAGACGGGAGAGATACACTTATTGGCGGCAGTGGAGACGATACATATGATCTTGGTGTAGGTTATCTGGTATCTAGCGACGATGATTTTGCTGATCTGGTTATTATATCCCCCACTTCAGGGATAGAAGAAAAGATTAGCTACTTCGACCCGACAGAAGGAGATCAGATTGATCTGACTGCCTTTGCTGATGTTGGCTTTGCCGATCTCTCTGCAAGCGCGTATGGTGACGTATCAAATTATAATTCTTCGGGTATTATCGTTACTCTGCCAAATAATCAGACACTGGATTTATTCCGGTTTGGCGATTCAGCAACCTTCAGCGAGGCCAGTCTTCAGATAACCGAGGGGATGTTTATTTTCTCTCCGCCGGAGACGCCGATTACAGGAACGGCTGGCGATGATATACTGACTGGTGGTACCGGACGTGATGAGATCAATGGTGAAGGTGGGAATGATAGCCTAAGAGGTGGCGACAGTAGCGATACGCTCAATGGTGGAGACGGCAATGATACCCTTGCCGGTGATTTGGGGAATGATTCACTCGATGGTGGTGCCGGAAACGATACATTAAACGGTGATGATGGTCGTGATACACTCAGTGGCGGCGTAGGCGATGACTATTATCATGTCGGTCTTGGTGATGCTGTAAATACCGGTATTTCCAGAGAGCATGTGATTCAGGATAGTGATGGTGTTGGCGATATTGCCTATCGGTATGATTCGCAATACATCGTTTTCCTTGATGGAGATACGACCCAATATATCGGGTCTAATATGTGGGAATACAGCTTTACACACGGCAACCCTGCTTTGGGTGATGTGACTATTACCTATGAACTAGATGGATCTGATTTGCTGGTTAGCGATGATCTGAACAGCTCTAATCTCGTGAGAATTGAAAATTGGTCATCCGGCGATTTTGGTATCACGCTTGCAGCGATTGGTGACCTCAATCTTCAAGGTACTGCCGGTGACGACACGCTAACAGGTGATATTGGTAACGATACGATTGAAGGGTTGGCAGGCAATGATTCGCTCAGCGGTGGCGATGGCAACGATTCGTTGGATGGCGGAGATGGAAATGACAGCTTTGTCGGTGGTCTGGGTGCCGACACGATTACCACGGGCACTGGCAGTGATGTTATTCAAATAACCAATACGCCGTCTGAGGCGACGACCGTCACGGACTTTGATGTGGCCACCGATGTGATCGATGCCTCTTTATTCACGAATGAAACGGTAGATGCGCAAGAGAGCGGTGGCAACACGACACTGACCTTCTCGGATGGTCAGACCATTGTGTTACAAAGTGTTACGTTGGGTGATTTGACAGCTTCTAACCTGCTCGGAGCCATTTTCCCGCAAATAGAAGACAATAATCTGGAAAGCCGTCTGATTGTTGGAACAACCAGCAGTGATACGCTGGATGGTGGTGCCGGGAATGATACGATGTTTGGCGGCACCAGTATTGTTGATCCGAATGACGGGAATGATTCCGTCCTAGGTGGTGAAGGGGACGACTGGCTGTTCGGTAACGGGAACAACGATACGATTATCGGAGGAAGCAGCGAGACCGACAGTCTCGACGGCAATGATATCATCTATGGAGGTTTTGAGCATGATGTTATCTATGGCAGCGCCGGAGATGACTGGATATCAGGACAAAATGGGAATGACACGCTTACCGGTGGCGATGGCGCGGATACCTATTTCTATGGTCATTTTGGCGGTGAAACCGTGCTGGGAGAAAATGGTAACGACGTCATTAACGATTTTGATCTGAGTGCCGATAAGATTCAGGTTATGCAACAGATCAACGGTACGTCTATTATTTCGGCTTCTGACCTGATGAGTCGTATCACCTATTCCGGCGGTGATGCATTTATCGATATTGGCAATACGCTTCCCGGAGGTGCCGAAGAAATCCAGTTGCTGAATATTACGTCAGGCAGTTTGCAGGAAAGTCACTTTGAGATTGTTGATGACGATCCAAACACCCATACACTGAATTACCTCACCGGCTACTTCAGGCCATTACAGCTGAGTACACAATCAACCGTATCCGGTAGCAACGCGGGTGATACCATCACGATTCCTGATGTGAATACGGTTGTTCAAGGATTCGAGGGGAATGATGTGATTAC
Source organism: Rickettsiales bacterium (assembly GCA_028281385.1). Lineage (GTDB taxonomy): Bacteria > Pseudomonadota > Alphaproteobacteria > Rickettsiales > UBA3002 > JANQJY01. Next base: position 25,943 of record JANQJY010000096.1, read on the forward strand.
AGCGACAGCATCCTCTGCAGCGCAAAGCATTGTGTATGCGGGTTCTGGTAATGACACTGTTGATGCAGGTCAGGGTGACGATATTATTTATGGAGAGGACGGTACTGACACTATCGTCTTTAATGGTTTATTCGGTTCAGACACGGTCATAGGTGGTGAAGTCATCGTCATCGATAATGACACGATCGACGGGACGGAGAGCGGGTACAGCTATCACAACCCCTCTGGCGGCGGTCTGAAAATCATCAAAGACAGTACGGGTGACAGCGTGTTTCTCGATGACTGGTCGGGCAATGGCGATTATGGAATACAACCAGAGAACGATAATGTTCCGCCGCTTTCCTGCTTAAAGTAGGAAACCTGAACCACCACGGCAACCTTGGGTTAATTACTTGATTTTTATCATTTATTAGTTGAAATTTCGTTTTGGTGTGATAAGAGAAATGAAAAGAATATTGAGGGGACTTGGAGAATGAATATCACCACATATGAGAGACCGATGCTTGCTTGCAAGCCTCATGCGAGTCAAGGAACTTCAGAGAAAACAAAAGTGAAATTTGATTACAATTGCTGTCAAGAACATAGAAGACTTGTCTGGGAAGCACATCATTTAAACAGCCTCTCAGAAGATATTTCTAAAGAAAGTATGGAGATTGGTATCTTCAAAACTGATCTTAATGAAGATAAGAAAATTGATTTTATCAGCTACACGAGAAGTAAGCATTCCTGCGGGTCGTCGGGCTGTGCTATAGCATTTTTTCTACAAACAGACGAAGAAAATTATATCAAGGTTTCCGGACCATCCAATTCATATGAAAATATAAGTGTTTCCAACAATTCTACGAACAATATGCGTGATCTGTTTTTCGCTGGTCGCCAAGAAAATGAACATTGTCTATGGCAGTGGAATGGCAAGAGTTATCAATTTATTAATTGTGCAAAGATGGGAGAATAAAAATGTCTAGTGGAACATATGATGATCTTTTTGACGCTTTAGGGGTAAGAGAGTCTAGCGATAATTATCAAGCAGAAAACAGTGCCGGTTTTATTGGGCGCTACCAAATGGGCGAACTGGCATTGGATGATGCGGGGTACTATGACAGCGACGACGGCACAAGCGCAAACGACTGGATTGGTACTTGGGCGGGCAAAAATGGCGTTAATAGTAAATCTGATTTCCTGAACGATCCTGCAGCACAGGATGCGGCTGTCAGAGACTTTTTCGATGCTCTGTGGGGATTTGCGAAAAATCTCAATTTAGAGAAATATGAAGGTCAAACATTGAACGGTGTACATATTACTATTTCAGGAATGCTCACTGGTGCACATCTTGTAGGTATTGGCGGTTTAAAGAATTATTTGGAGTCTGGCGGCACAACGATCCCCACTGACGGTAACAACACACCTATTACAGAATACATCACATTGTTTGCTGATTATGATACCCCTTTCTCCGTAGACCACTCAATTGCCGAGTCTATCGCCGGTGGTACAGGGGATGATACTCTTGATGGAGGAGGTGGCAATGATGCTTTGGACGGAGGCGGCGGCACGGATACGATAGAATTTGTCGGCAGCTTCGGTGACGACACGGTGACAAATGGCGAGGTGATTAAGATTGATGATGCGATCATTACAGGCGAAGCGACGTATGATACGGTAGACAGCGTCCATAAACTGGATGGGTTTGATGTCTATGAACAATCCGGCGGGTTGATTATCGAGAAAGACGCCAACAATACCATCTTTCTGGAGGATTGGGATGGAGCGGATGCGGATAAGGATTATGACATTACGCCTGCAAATGATAACGCGCCGTTTTTCGTATTAGGAGAAGTAGTATGACAAGAAAGCAAACAGTAATTTATTGGCTTTGCGTGAGTGTGGTAATCGCCATGATCATTTATGGTTTTGCACAGTTAGGTGATGGACCGGCTCCAACATTTCAAAGCATTGATTAATGAGAGATGATTTGCCGACTCTATTTTTAACATAGTTAGATTTTTGGAGAAGACATATGACACTAAACTATACAGATGTTTATAATATTTCTTTCAGTGGATTGACGGCGGCAGAAGAAAACGCAGTTCATACCGCGTTAACAGAGCTAAAGGCAACGACTGACGGTCAGGCATTGATGCAAGAAATACTCGACGTAAACCTGAATTCGGTGAATTTGGAAGTGGGGAGAGGCATTGGTGGGTCTAGTTGGGAGCCATTAAACAACACTGTGTATATCGACTTGAATCAGATCGGCCCAACTGGTTACTACGGAACTGACGGAAGGTTGAATCACTACACTCTTCAAAGAATGATTGTTCATGAATCCTATCATGTGACCGATCCGTATTTACTGGATTCTCTTGAGGATAGAGAGGGACGAGCAATCCAATTCACGAATGAATATATGGCTGAATATTACGGACAAGATCGCCGTATCTTGTACAGTGATGAGAGCTATAGCGGTAGCGCACCGTTGTTAGCCACAGGTTTTAATGCCGCCGGAACATCGAATAATTATATTGGGCTAGCTGGCGAGGGTATTTCGGATTTACTGACCAACATTGGCGATGATGAGTTGCAGAATAATAGTGATAACTACTTCTACAAAGTCATTGCAGATGGTAATGGGTTTGCAGCAAGTGATACCACAACGACGGACTTCCTAAAAGCGACAGATGGGGTGGTTGGTAGTAGTCGCGGTGGTGGTAATGTTCTCGATACTGCGAATACCAAAGTGATCTATGGTTTTACCGGGAATGACACAATTGATGTCATCGGTGATGAACGCATTGTCTATGGTGGGTCCGGTAATGATCGTATTTTAGGCGATGGTGATGACAGTACGCTTAATGGCGGTGCGGACGATGATGAAATCAGTGACACCGGCGGTTCTGATAGCATTAATGGTGGCGATGGAACGGATGAAATAATATTTATAGGCGCCTTCGGTTCAGATACGGTTACTGCAGGTGAGAGCATCATTATCGACGGTGATACGATCACAGGAGATGAATCCGGCTTCACCTTCACGCAAAGCGGCGGGCTGTTGATTGAAGATGGGGCTGGTAATAGCATCCAATTGACCGACTGGACGCAGGATGGTGATTATGGGATTACGCTTGCGCCCAACCAGCCGCCTGTGTTGGCTAATCTGCTCACGAACTGGAACGGTACGGATGGGGTGGCGTTGTCAATTGTGGTGCCGGCCGATACGTTTTCTGATCCCGAGAATGACCCACTCACCTACAGCGCATCAAACATGCCGGGGTGGTTGAGCTTTGATGGTACCACGCGCACCTTTTCGGGCACGCCGACGGCGGAAGGCACACATTATATCACGGTGACGGCGAGCGATGCCGTCAGCGGCGGCATCGCGAGCGATATTTTCCGCCTAGAAGTGGATGGTGGTAACAGTAATGATGGCGCAGACAGTAGCGATGTAGGCGAAGACTCGACTCCGTCTGAGCCTGTGGCTGTGCAGGCATCTGCTTGGGTAAAATATGAATATTCGTTTATTACAACATATGATGGCCCAAGCTCTCAATCTAATCCCAATGTGAATGACAATCAATATCGCAGCGATAATACAGTTGTTCAGAATGGCGGCACTGCAACAGTGGGTGACTTGGTTTTTCTCAAAGATTCAATAGGTAATCAGGATGCGTCGCCTAGTGACTGGAATTGGTCTAATCCATTTGATGATACGTGGACAGGGAGTGAATGGACGTATGATATAACACTCCATTATTATGAAGTAACTGATATTGTGACCGATGCTAATTTTACACCAAGCACCCTATCGGGCGGTTCGAACTGGTTCGATACAGGCTATTTCACTTACACTGATACATATATGGAGCCGATAACTTATGTGGAAACTGGCTATGTATGGAAATACGAAACTGCCAGTATTGTCGATGCAGACAATAATGGATACGATGACCGAGGATTAACAGATAATCCAGCCCCATATATAAACGGCACAGAAGGCGCGGATCAACTAACAGGAGGTGAATCCAAAGATCGTTTGGTGGGTAATGGTGGTAGCGATTCGTTATTCGGAGGTGCTGACAATGATACGCTAGAAGGCGGTGCAGGAGATGATACACTTAACGGAGGCTCCGGCAACGATCAGGTAAGTTACGCCTTCTCTAATCACGCAGTAAATGCGAGTCTGTTGATCAATTCAGTGTCAAACACTTCAGGCGAACAGGATACGCTAATTTCCATTGAGCATATATCAGCTTCAACATTTGATGATACATTGATTAGCGGTAATGGCACCTCAGCCTTTAGAGGTGGGGATGGAGCCGATGAGTTTGTTATTTCTGAGGCTGACAACGCTACTGTGCTGATTGAGGATTTTGACAGTGTGAACGACAGCGACGTTATTGACCTGTCCGCATTTGAATTTGAAAGTATAAATGATATTTCTATCTCAACGTATAATTTGCACAATACACTAATTGACCTAGGTAATGGACAAACGATCCATCTATTGAATCACAATACAGCAGATTTGGCTGAATCCGACTTCATTTTTGCTAGTTCGCAAGGCCAAACGATCACCGGCGTAGAATATGTGGCACCGACTGCGACGGCGGTAAGCGAATATGATGGCGCGGTCAATTTCCAGACCGCCGATTATGACGGTGATGGCGATCTGGAATATACTAAGCTCGATAGCGACAACAAAGTCCATGTTCATGATGGGAGCAACTGGAACTATGTCGCAAATTATGATGGTGCCATAGAATATCAATTTGTAAATGTTGATAGCAACTCGGACAGCGAGTTCTACGGCACTTATTCGGATGGAACGATGTGGCGTTTGGGCCATGAAGGTGCCGGAGGATGGGAGCGCATGTGGGGTTATGAAAATACTGAGAAGTTCCAGATTATTGACTCCGATGATGATGGTACTTACGAGCTGTATGGCTATTATACCGATGACAATCTGTTCCTGCATGATCCGGGAACCGGCTGGGAGTTCCAGGCATGGCTGCCTGGCATCGTCGATTTCCAGGTCATTGATTATGACGATGATGGTGGACTGGATACGGCGATCCTGTTTGGCGAAGCGGCGAAAGAGCTGTGGCTGATGAATGACGAAGGTCATTGGCAGGAGCTGCCTAGCTATCATGGCTATGATGATTTTCAATTCATTGACGAAAATGGCGATGGTGAACTGGAGTTCTATGGCCGCAGTGGTAACACTGTCGATTACATTGCTGATAGCAGCGCTATCGGTGCGGATATATTGGTGGGTACGGCGGGTGATGATCGTGTCATCGGTCTGTCTGGTAACGACACCATGACCGGCGGTGCGGGTGCAGACACCTTTGCCTTTGGGACAGGCTTTCATAATGATCGCATTACCGACTTTACCATCGGAGAAGATGTGCTGGAATTCACGCCTGTTCCCGGCATTGCCACGGCTCAGGATGTCGTCAACAGCATTGTCTATCACAGCAATAATGCGATTATCACGATCCCTGATGAAGGGCTGGTCACGCTGGAAGGCATCACTTCTGGTATCACTGCCAGTGATATTGTGGTGATATAAATCAAATCACAAACTTTTCTACCATCTTCTCAACAACAGCATTGGTATGCTGTTCGGATGAACAGATATTTGTTCACTGTTGAGTCATGGGTGTTGCCCATACCTGTTTATATAGCTCTTCGCATGTGACGAGCTTCTCCTTTCGTGTGAATTTCTGGGTCATGCCGGAACAAGCTGTCACCTGGCCCGGTGATATCTGGGTCATCGGCAATCACCGCTTGATCTGCGGGGATTCAACTAAGGCAGAAACTTATCAACAGCTGCTTGGCGATGAGCGGACACAGATGGTGTTCTGTGATGCGCCTTATAATATAGCGGTTAACGACCATGTCAGCGGCCTGCGGTAAAGAAGGTATCTGGCAACACTGGAGTGATTACGCGCTTACCGGCCATGGCGGAAACAAGGAATTACGGGCACTTGCTGATAAGGATGCGGATTGCTATCGCCACTTTCTGTATAGCGTATTGCAGACGTTGCCGAGCAATATTCCTCAGTGTGAGATAGTACATATTGAAAATATTTATAAACAGAAGCTTGGCGTCCGTGCTCATGGGCTTAACGCCAATTAAGACCATTCTAAATCAGCCTGATACCCCTAAATACACCATGGAATTCGCAAACGGAGAATCTGGGGCATTTGGCAGGGTTTTATTCTCCAAAATGCTAGTCTCTCAGGTGATTATAACTGGGATTCCCTGACGCAAGGCGCCGGAAATGCCGGGTTTTCATGGCGAAGACAGGTCTGTGTCATGAAACACCAATTATAATGGCAGAGGGGGAGGGATTCGAACCCCCGGGACGCGCAAACGCCCAACGGTTTTCAAGACCGCCGCTTTCGACCACTCAGCCACCCCTCCGCAAGGCGTGCTTTTTATTTTCTCCGCTTGAGCAATTACCTCCTCATCAGAGGTCGAAAGCGTTACTGCTCAAGCGCCGCAGGGCTGGCGACCACTCAGCCACCCCTCTAAATAATATCAAGTGCGAGCACCGAAGACGCAGGGAGTAGCAAATAACACTCATACTGTCAAACCCCTTGCGATAGTGGACATTCGCTGCTAGAAGGCGCAGGATTCAGTGATGAAGGAGCAGAGCATGAAAATGGACGGCGTATCGATTCGCCCGGGCAATGTGCTGGAACATAAGGGCAAGCTGTGGGTGGTGACCAAGACCCAGCATGTTAAACCTGGCAAGGGTGGGGCGTTCAACCAGGTCGAGATGAAATGCGTGACCGACGGGACGAAACTAAATGAGCGGTTCCGTTCAGATGAGTCGGTGGAACGGGTCCGGCTCGATCAGTATGACTATCAGTTCCTCTATGAAGAAGGGGATCAACTGGTGTTCATGCATGTGGACACGTATGAGCAGATTCATATCGCCAAGGATTTTCTCGATGAGGACCGTATCAAATTTCTGCAGGATTCGATGGTGGTGCAGATTGAAAGTTATGAAGGCAAGCCGATCGGGGTGTCTCTGCCGGAGAAGGTCACATTGAAAGTGGTGGAAACCGAGCCGGTGGTAAAAGGCCAGACCGCAGCATCGTCTTACAAGCCGGCGGTGCTGGAGAATGGGGCACGCGTCATGGTGCCGCCTTTTATTACTGCGGATGAAATGATTGTGGTGGACACCAATGAGGTCACCTATGTCGAGCGGGCGAAGTAATGGCGCAGTCAGCCATCATAAATGTCATGACGCGTGCGGCGCTGAGCGCATCGAAGGGATTGCTGCGTGATTTCGGCGAGGTTGACCGGTTGCAGATTTCGCGTAAGGGCGTAGCGAATTTTGTCACCAGCGCCGATGTCAAGGCCGAGCAGGTGTTGCGCGAAGAGCTGGAAAAAGCACGCAAGGGATATAGTTTCCTGATGGAAGAATCGGGGAAGACCAAAGGGACGGACAGCGAGCATCGCTGGGTGGTGGATCCGCTGGACGGTACGACGAATTATATCCACGCTATTCCCTATTTCTGCACCTCGATTGCGCTGCAGAAAAGAAATCAGGACGGCAGGTATGAATCTATTGCCGGAGTGATTTACGACCCGATTCGCGATGAAATGTTCACAGCGGAAAAGCATCAGGGTGCCTTTCTGAATGGCCGCCGGTTACAAGTGTCGCCGCGTAAACAGAATTTATTGCTGGTTACCTCGATATCGCGCAAGCCTAAGGGAAAAAGCCTGGATGAGATGTGCGATGCAATCGACCCGGACGGCAAGCTTGATATTTCGTTGCGCTGCCTTGGCGCTGCCGCACTGGATTTTGCCAATCTGGCCGCAGCAAGGCTGGACGGGCTGTGGTATCATTCGCTCAAACCCTGGGATATCGCTGCCGGCATGCTGATAGTGACGGAAGCGGGGGGCATGGTAACGGAAATCAACGGGCAGCAGAATATGATGACATCCGGTAGCGTGATGGCGACTAACGGCCATTGTCATCTCTTATTACAGAAGGCGATTGCCAAACAGGCGGCCTAATCTGGCCGTATCTTATAGCCCTGCCTGAGCTATGCACAGCTTATGCACATGCTCATTCACAGACCGGCGGAAGTGCTTGCTAGAAGTAGGATTATAACGCTCTTATGGTAATTTAGGATTTAGGTCTAATCATCCATTAATATAAGCTTTTGCCATGAGACGAATTTTGCTGAGAAACAAGGGGATTTTTGACAGCGTAGCAGGATCTACGGTGGAGAAAATTGCTGAAGTTTATCGGCAAAATTCGCCATGGCCCTTCGGGTTGCGGCAAAAATTGTCGCTCGCTATGTCGAAACGCTTGACCGATGCACCACATCGCGCTGCGCGTTTCTCCTTGCGAATCAACGATTTTTCCAGCAATAAAAGCTTATATTAATGGATGATTAGACCTAGTGTGTAAGTAGTCTGTGAAAGGGCCGCATCGTTCATGAATAAATGTAACGATTTCAGGCGTTTCCCGAAAAGGTGGAGCAAGCGTTGCCAGCTGTTATGTGGTGTGGCGATGGGTACGCTTCTGCTGTCAGACATGGAAGTCGCACATGCTGCCCGGCGAGACATTATTCCGGACAAACCAAGCGTGGAAGTCAATCTTGAAGTGCTGGACTATCTCGGATTCGGTCAGCCGGTCAAGGCACGTCCCAATCGCTCGCTGCCTGCACCTTATTCCATTACCGGTAATCGCGCGACACAGCCTTATGCCACGTATCAGCCTAAGGATATGACACCGCCGCCGACACCGGTGATGAGCCGCCCGTCGGTGACGGTCAAACAGGCGATGGATACGGCCCATGACCGTAATCGCTACGGTGCGCTCATTCCGGAAGGTGCGCCGCGTGTAGGCGTTCCTGAAAGTCCGGCAATGCAGCAAGTGCGGCGAATTAAACACAAGACGCGTCAACAGATGACACAGCAGCAACAGTTGGCATCGTTGCCTGAGCCTCCATCACAGCCGACTCCTCCGGCCCCTCTGGCACATCAGGCATCGCCGGATCCGTTTACTGCGCCTCCTTCACCTAGTGGAGCACCATTGCCGCAACCCGAGGTACAACAATTCCAGGAATTTCAGCCAATGCCGCCGGTGGCACCGATGGCGACTGGACAGGACGGTTTCCCGGAATTGGCACCGGTACCGGAGATACCAGGCAAACGTCCGGACGTAGAGGGCATCATGCAGGAAGCGCCTGATATGCCGCCTGTGATGCAGAGCCAGCCTGTGATGAGCGATTTGATGGCACCGACGCTGCCGGATATTGCCTCTAATGAGCAGGCGATCATTGACGAGAATGAAAATGCCATGGACTTCCCGCCGCTGGAGGGAGCAGCCCCACCTCCACCTTCGTCGCCACCGCCACCGCGGGAAGATGAACTGATGGCGGAAATGCCGATGATAGAGGGGGAGACGCCGAGGCAGGAAATGCCTAACGGATTGCCAAGCCTTGGTCCGATTATCGATGAACCGAGCACGGCGGAAGATTTAACCAGTGTCACACCGTCGCCAGCTCCCCTGCCTGCAGGGCCTGCCGAAGCAATACCGCCTGCGGAAGAGATGGCAGAGTTGTCTCCTCCGCCTCCGCCGGATGGGCTGAGTCTACCTCCCGGGCTTCAGCCGCCGGCACCATTTGTGCCATTGGAAGGCGAAGGAGAGACAGAAGAGGCAGCACCTGAAGAAATAGAAGGTGAATTACCGGAAATCGAAATGGCGGCATTGCCGATGGAGTCGGAAGCCGCTGCATTGGATTTGGACGAGTTTGACGAAGGAGATTTGATTGTCAGCATTAAATTTTCTCCGACCGAATCGGAATTGCCGGTAAGCGAACAGCGCAAGCTGACTGAACTGGCGAGGCAGCTCGCAGAGGCAGAACGGAAAGTGAGTATTATCGGTTATGCGGGCGGATCGCCCGAACAGGCCAGTGTTGCACGGCGTGTGTCTCTGGCACGGGCGCTGGCAGTGCGTTCTTATCTGATCGACAAGGGGGTGAGTAACCTGAAGATCAACGTACAGGCCAAAGGCAATAAAATCCCGTCTGGCGATCCCGAACGGGCGGATATTTTCGCCAAATAGGCACCGTTATAATTCAAGATCAAACTGTAATTCCGCCAGCCGTTTATAGAGCGGACTGGACTTCAGAAGTTGCTTATGTGTACCGATCGCGTCGATCTTGCCTTCATGCATGACGACGATTTTGTCGGCTTTAAGCACGGTAGACAGGCGATGGGCAATCACCAGCGTGGTGCGGTCTTTCATCAGCATCTCCAGCGCTTTTTGCACCCATTTCTCATTTTCGGAATCCAATGCGCTGGTCGCTTCATCGAGCAGCAGGATGCGCGGGTTGCGAATGATGGCGCGGGCAATGGCGATACGTTGTTTCTGCCCGCCGGAAAGGCGCACGCCACGTTCGCCGAGATAACTGTCGAAGCCTTTGGGTAGGGTATCGATAAAATCGAATGCCGAGGCGGCCTTTGCCGCATCCATGACCTCGTCATCGGTGGCTTCCGGGTTGCCACAGCGGATATTGTCCCAGACATTGGCGGAGAAAATCACCGGATCCTGCGGGACCAGTCCGATATGGCGGCGGAAGACATGAGGCTCCAGATCGGTGAGCGCGATATTGTCGATACAGATATTGCCTTTCTGCGGATCATAAAATCGTAGTAATAGTTGAAAGATCGTTGTTTTACCGGCACCAGACGGACCGACAATCGCCACGGTGCGGCCCGGCTCGACGGTGAGTGAGAATTGTTCCAGCGCCGCCGTTTCCGGACGGGACGGATAATGGAAGGTAACATCATTAAAACAGATGAGCCCTTCCGGCGGCACATCAAGTGCTTTGGGATGAGTGGGAGTGGCAATGTCAGGTATTTCCTGCATCAGTTCCATCAGCCGTTCAGCCGCGCCGGCAGCGCGCTGAAGTTCACCGATCACTTCGCTGATAGCAGCCAGAGCACCGGCGGTAATCACCGCGTAAAAAATAAAGGCCGACAGATTGCCGGGAGACAGCTCGCCGCTGACCACATCGCGTCCGCCGATCCACAGGACGGTAACGATGGCACCGAAGACCAGTGTAATGACAATGGAGGTGAGCAGGGCGCGCACCGCGATGCGGCGCAGAGAGGTTTTGCAGGCCCTGTTGACCAGCATGCCGAAGCGCCAGGCTTCATAGTCTTCCAGCGACATCGCCTGGATGGTGCGCATTGCGCCGATGGTTTCTTCGGCATGTACACTCAGATCGGCAACACGGTTCTGAGTCAGGCGGGATAAGAATCGCACGCGCTTGCCGATGACGATAATCGGGACAACGACAAGCGGAACTAAAATGACGACATATTCGGTCAGATGCCAGCTGGTAATCACCAGCATCACCAGCCCTCCGACGAACAGAATGCTGTTGCGCAGAAAAATTGACACGGAACTGCCGACAACGGTTTGTAGCAGCGTGGTATCGGTGGTCAGCCTGGAGAGCAGTTCACCAGTGCGCGTGGTTTCGAAAAAACCGGCATGCATCGACATCATTTTCTGATAGATATCATTGCGGATATCGGCGACGACATGTTCCCCAACCCAGGAGACCAGATAGTAGCGGGCAAAGGTGGCAAAGGCGAGCAGCAGCACCACACCCATCAGCAGCCAGAACGCATTATCCAGCAGCGCCGGATTACCTTTGGCGATGCCTTCATCGACCAGATAGCGCAGTGCCGCGCCAAGCCCGAGTACGGCGGAAGAGGTGAACAGCAGAGCAACACACGCGCCGAACACGGCCAGCTTATAGGGGCGCAGATAATCATACATGTACCACAGGCTGCCGATCTGTCCTTTGGCAGGCAAAGATCCGCCGGCTGCGGCGATAGGATGTTGAGGATACGTCACGCTGCTGTCTAGCAAGAAAAACGGGCAGAGTCTAGGCTCTAAAAAGCAAGAGAGCCCAAGCCTTGTTTTATACTTCCATTTCCTATCCACACATTCGCCGGTAACGGTTGCAAGCACAGTGTGAGAGGGGTACTTTTTCCCCTAACAACACCAATTACACGAGTTTTGGCAAGCAAGGAAAACAACATGGCCGCCATCATTGTAGCGATGGCACAAAGGGGTCTTCTTTGCATATAAAACGCCGATTTACCGATGAAGCGACAGGGCCGTATGGTGTGGTAACCTTTCATCATATTGACGTGGAAATATGCCATCGGAATGCGGACAGGCGATGCTGCATTACCGGATTTGAAGCGCCCGAGTCCTGGTCCTACGATGCGTGTGAATGGCTGGTGCGCAATCTGCTACGTAAGACTAGTGTACCGGTAAAGCTACAACCGGTCAAAGAAGAAGGCGTACCGTCCTGGCTCTGGCGCTCACAGGCCGATATGGAGGCCATGGTCAGGCTCGACGAAGCGGAACGATTTTCTCATGAAGTCTCGACTAAACAAATTTTCCATCGCATGGCCGGAAGCTGGACTTACTGGGGCTGGAAGGAAGGCTATTTCGATACTGAAAGCGATGCGAAAGCCTTTTATGACGAATGCTGTTATCTGCTGGCGTCGCAGAAGATGGCGCCTGCCGCGCCGCAGTGGATCAATGACGGGCTGCACTGGGCGTATGGGATCGACAGCCGCACGCACGGGCATTATTATGTCGATAGTGTCAGTGGCAAACTGGTAGCGTCGAAAAGTGCCTGCGAACGGCCGCAGCATCACGCCTCTTTCATTCAGGGTGTGAGTGACAGTTTGGTCAATGACGGCGGTATCATGGATCTGTGTTCGCGCGAGGCACGCGTATTCAAATATGGCGCCGGTACGGCGAGCAATGTCTCTTCCATGCGTGGAGCAGGAGAAGGCTTGTCAGGCGGTGCCACGTCAAGCGGGCTGCTGGCCTTTTTGACCATCGGTGAAAAAATTGCCGGAGCGATCCATCCGGGCGGCACGGAAATCCACGCGCGCAAGCTGGCGACGGTTGATGTCGATCATCCCGATATTCTCGATGTGATTGCGTTGCCCGTCCGGCGTAAACAGCAGAAGACCGTCCAGTCAATCGGCGCAGCGGCGTATCTCACGCATGCATTGACGGTGCGGCAGGCAGCGTCCAAAGGCATGGGTGCGGGCGAGGGAATATCGCTTCATAAGGCCGCGGCGGCGGCGAAGCATGATGGTATTCCGGGCAACGTCATTCAGGAATGGATAGGGCATTCCGGCGAACCGCTGGTGCAGCCGTTTGAGTCGGAAGAAGACAAAACAGTATTCGCTGTGCGTGTGAGCGATGATTTCATGCAGGCGGCGGCTCAGAAACATTCCTGGGAATTGAGAAGCCGCGTCGGCAAGGAAGTCTGCCGTGCGCATTCGGCGGAACGCCTGTTGCAACGCCTGAGCAAAAGCTGCAGTGATTCGGCGTTGCTGTCGGTGCATTTTGCCAATCCGATTCATGCCTGGAACAGCTGCGCCCGGGAAGGCGTCATTCGCACGTCCGGTGCGGAAGAAGCGTTTTTCTTTCACGATGATACCGCCTGTCCGATGGCGCATATCAATCTATTGTCGTTTACCGATAAGCAATCGGGGTTTGATGTCGCAGCGTTTGAGCATGTCACAAGGCTGTCTGCCATTCTGCTCGATATCTCCGTGGCAAATGCGCAATACCCGTCCAAAGCGATGGCGATGAATTGTTACCGGTTGCGTCCGATCGGGTTGAGCATGTGCAACCTGTCGCCGTTGCTGATGCGGTTCGGCTATGCGTATGACAGTGAAGAAGCCAGGCAGCTTGCCTCCGCCATTGCATCGCTGATGACCGGGGTTGGTTACGCGACATCGGCTGAACTGGCACGGGAATTGGGAGCGTTTGAGTCCTATTCGGATAATGTGGCAAGCATGCGCACTGTGGTTGAGCAGCATCGTGATGTGGCGAATGGAAGGCGTATCGATGCTTCCGCCTTTACCATCCAGGGTTCGGCGTTGGGTAGTGATGCCATAAGCGCAGCATTACATCGTGTGTGGGATGTGGCGTATGAGCTTGGTAAAGCCCATGGCTACAGCAATGCGCATATCAGCCTGTTGGCGGATGATGAGATTGTGCATGCGGTGATGGAAGGAGAGTATGTTGGCGTTGCGCCGATGCGCAGCCTGCTGCTGACACGCCAGACGGTGGAAGGCAGCCGCCGTTGCGAGGTGCATTCGTCGGTTACAGCGGGGCTGGAAGCGCTCGGCTATGCGTCGCGGCAGATTGAGGCGATGGTACGCTATATTGGCGGGGTACGTTCGTTGAACAATGCGTCGGTGATCAACGGGAATGCGCTGCGCGTGCAGGGATTCGGTGCCGAACAGATTGCCGCACTGGAAGCCGCGCTGAAGGATGCGGAACATATCCGCGACGTGTTTGATCCCTGGGTGCTGGGTGAGGGATTCTGTCGTCATGTCATCGGGCTGAATGACCAGGATATGCATGACGCCTCGTTCGACATGCTCGAGCATCTGGGGTATGACGTGGAAACGGTGGAAGACGCCAACCGGATCATTTGCGGAACCGGCAGCCTGAGCGGCGCGCCGTTCCTCCGTTGTGAGGATGAAGCGGTGTTTGCCGTGCTGGCGGATCAGCATGCATCGGTAAGTGCCGCCATGCAGCTGGAGATGATGGCGGCGGTGCAGCCGTCTGTGTCGGGAGCAATCGCCTCGGCGGTGACGTTGGGACGGGATGATACGGATCAGGAAGTGGAGCAGTATATCACCCGCGCATGGAAGGCGGGGCTGAAGTCCGTCCGGTTTGCGGCGGGGGATGTTGCACCTCACACATTGGTCAACGCAGAGGAAGATTTTGAACAGGAAGCGATGTCGGAGGGTGAGAGTGCGAAACTGGCGATTCACCGGCCGGTTGTTGCCATTGCTGCGCCCGCACCCGCTGCCGCCCCTGTGCAGCCTTTACCTGTGGCAGGGCGCAGAGCATTGCCGCTACGCTCCAAAGGATATGTGCAAAAGGCGTGGGTGGATGAGCAGGATGTGATTATCCGCACGGCAGAGTTTGACGATGGTTCGCTTGGTGAGGTGCAGATCGAATTGCCGGGTGCATCGCATGAGTTGCAGGCGATGGTGACGGGGGTAGCGCATGCTGTCACATTGGCACTGCAATATGGTGCGTCACTGGAAGAACTGTCGGAGCAATTCTCCTGCGGACAGACACAGGCGTCGTTACTGGTAAAGGGCAATGCGCATATCCGGCAGGCTTCATCGGTGATCGATTATGTGTTCCGGGAACTCACTTCGAGCTATGGGCAAAAAGCGAAGAAGCTGCCGGAGGCAATACCGGCAGTGGTTTCAACTACCCTGCAGAGCGCGTAGCGTGTTTACTCAGCGATAATTGATAATAGTCATCCATAATGGACGGGTAGAGGTGCGCCTCGCGCCACTGATTAAGTGTTTCGGGTGGTGGCGTGATCGATAGAGATAACAGCTGATCATTGAGCATGGCAGGATGATCGGCCAGGCTGACGGGCAATAGCTCTCCCCAGTTAAGCGTGCGGATACGTTCGGCAGGTGCACCCAGATCGAACGCTATGGGAAACAGCAAGGCATTCAGCGCAATGGAAAGACTATAGCTGTAGGTTTCCGGCCAGATGGAGGCAAACAATGCGGCATGGCACGGGGTGCGTTCCAGCCAATGGTAAATGTCATCATCCTGATAACGCCCATGGATGGTGACCCGTTCGGTACGCAACAGATCGGTTTCATATTCGTGGGCGGCCTCTCCGAAAATATGAAACCGTATGGGCAGATTGCGTGACTGTGCATCCTGCGCCAACTGTAGGATGACTTTCGCGCCCTTATGGCGGGTAAGGGCGCCGATACAGGCGATTTTCATTACCTCGTCTGTTTTTCTGGGATGGAAGGTGCCCCGATGTTCTATGGCGATCTCCGGATGCGGTTTGGGATAAACATCCAGCGCGGGGTAATAATGCTGAACACGCCCGGCCGTATCATGAGAAGGGGTAAACACATGGCGGGCCGAAGACAGCAGCCGGTTATGGATGGCCTGCCATTGCCAGACGGGCATGCGCCCGGCGGCGGTATGGTGGGTATCGGCATAATGCTGTGACTCTTTGACGCTTGGATTGCCCTGAAAGATATCGCCGTGGCAAAGCAGGTTGATGCTCGGGCAGATCATGGCATAGTCATGCATGGTGACGTCATACTGCGCATCCAGCCGTTCGGCCAGTTGCGGCAGCCATTCGGCAAAACGAATGGCAAAGCCGTGAAGGTGATGCAGATGCATGTGGTGGATGTTCAATGCACAGAGCGCCTCGATCAGTTGATCCTGATCGTCATCCAGTGAAAACAGGTTGTTGGGTGTGGGCTGAACATCCGGATGCCATAATTGCAGCACGGCAGGATTGTCCTGATCGGGCGACAGGCGATATGTGCTGATCTGTTCCTGCCCGAGTCTGGCGGAGAGATCCTGGATGTGGGTTTCCGTTCCGCCGCCGGAGCAATGAGAGATCATCAAGATCGAATGCGGTTGTCTGACGGCTGCGAGACGCGCCATATCCAACGCGCGGCGGGCGGGAAATAACGGATCACGGATTTTAAAATCGCGGATCAGTTCGCGATAATGTGGATAACGGCGGTTGAGAATCTTCAGATGCTTTTTAACCAGTGCCGATTTTTCCTTGCCGAAGGAGCGGCCACCGCGATGCAGAACGTAAGTATTGGTAGCGCATAGATGCACATAACCTTTGGCTGCAGCGCGCAGGCACCAGTCATTTTCTTCGCCATATCCTTTGTCGAAACTGTCGGCGTCAAAGCCGCCGATGTCATCGAGCGCCTGGCGTGTCATATACATGCAAAAGCCGACGGCGGTGGGAATCTCAACTGCCGGCGGATTGACCTGTGCGGTCAGGGCGTTCAGCGTTTCGCCACTGCATTCCAGCGCATGATCATTCGCCTGCGATGCTGCGGGATAGCTGCAGATTTCCGCATTGTTGGACAGCGGGGTCACCGAAGCGATGCTGTCATGTTGTGTTGCGGTGTTGCGAAGCCGGTCGATCCATCCGTCATAAACCTCTGTGTCGCTGTTAAGCAGTATCACATCGCCATGATCATGGCAGTACATGCCTTCATTGGCGGTGCGGACAAAACCCTGATTACGCTCATGGGTGATCAGATCGAACATCCCCTGCTCATGCAGGCGGGTTAATGCTGTGCGTAATGCCGGATCGGGACTGGCATCGTCGATCACGGTTATACAGAATGCCGTCTCGTTTTCAGCGCGTAACACCGAGTAAAGACAACACAGCGTTTCGTCGTATCCGCGGTAGACGGGAATGACGACATGTACGGCGATGTCGGAATGATAGCGCTGTGCCGTCAGTTCCTGCCAGGCAGTCTCCGGCGGAGCCTCGGCAGTAGGCAGGGGAGGGAGTGTGTTTGTTGTGTCACCCTGCGGTGCAAAGAGATGATGCAGGCGTGTAAGCCCGCTGCGTCCTTCCAGCCAGCGCTGATAGGAATCGCTTTGTACGATCAGATGTTCGATGCCGCCATAGGTCAGTTCTTTCAGACCGGCGCGCAGGCGCTCGCCCATCGGCAGCAGGCCGTAAAGCCATGCGAGGTTGCTCCACCCCTTACGAAGCGCGGAGATGACCAGCCTGCGACGTGCCCAGAGCCAGCGTAAGAGCGGCATGATGATGTTTTCCGTTACCATGCGCGCACCATAGCGCGCATACCGGAATATGCAAAGTAAATCTGTGGCTTAGCTTTCTTCCGATACGGCGTTTGCCAGCGGATGCTTATTCTTTACCAACTCCTGCAGGCGGGCGGTTGCCACATGGGTATAGATTTGCGTGGTGGAAATGTCGCTGTGGCCGAGCAGTTCCTGGATGACGCGCAAATCGGCGCCGCCTTCAAGCAGATGTGTGGCAAAGGAATGACGCAGCGTATGAGGTGACAGGCGTGCCGGGTCAAGATTCGCGGCCAGTGCCAACTCTTTTAATAATTGTCCGAAACGTTGGCGCGTCAGATGCCCGGCCTTTCCCGAAGACGGAAACAGCCAGGGCGAGGCGGTCTGTTCACCAGTGAAGGCAAGGCGTATTTCGAGATAGGCTGTAAGGGCATGGATGGCACGCTGATGTAATGGCGCCAGCCGCTCCTTGCCGCCTTTGCCGCGGATGATGAGAAAAGGTTCGATCCCGCCCTTGGCATTATGCTGAATATGTGAGAGTTTCAATCCCACCAGTTCCGACACGCGCATGCCGGACGCATAGAGCATCTCCAGCAGGCAATGCATGCGTATGCCGGCGATACCGTCCATCTGCTCAGCCGTTTGCAGCAGGCGTTCCACCTCGTCATGGCTTAGTGTGTTGGGCAGCGACCGGGGTTTTTTTGGCGCTTCGACATTGACGGTTGGATCGTCGGCACGTAGTTTCTCCGAATACAGAAAGCGGAAAAACTGACGCAGCGATGACAGTTTACGTGCGATACTGTTTGCCGAGAGATGCTGCTTTGACAGATGCATGAGGTAACGTTCGACATCTGCGCGCTCAAGTGATGTCACCTCCAGCGAAGAGGAAGTGCAGTAACGCTGAAATTGTATGAGATCGCGCTGATAGGACTCGGCGGTATGGCGCGATGCGCCCTTTTCGGCAAGCAACATTTCGATGAAGGATTCGATGAATAAGGAGGGCTGACTCATAACACTTAAGGAGTATGAGAAAAAATCACCTCGATGGCAAGTTGCCGTGCCAGTTCATGTTGATTGAAACGCTGCAGCACGGTGATGGCCGTCTCCAGCGTTGCGGGCGAAAGCGTGCTGAGCTTTCCGTTCTCCGCAAAGGACATCAGCAGCAAAATGACTTTGGCGAGGTTGCCTTCCCTGCCGGCCTGAAGCAGATCGTTGCTCTCGTCTGACGATGTATCCGTATTTGCCTGCGATACGGCTTGCAGGGCGTCGTCATTCACCCGATAGCCGAATGCCCGCATCGCATGGTAGAACTGTGCCAGTTGCAATGCGGCGTTGTCAGATAAGCTGTCGGTAACGGTGAAGCTGGGTAGCGAACGGGCGGCTTCACTGGCGGGCAGATTGGTCTGCATCAGCACGGGCTGAATCGAATAGGCGATAAAGGTCAGCGGATCGTTGGTATAAAAACGGTCCAGCATGCGCAGCCATGGTTTTAATGCGGCATTGTCGGGGTTGCCGGTCAGGGCGGCGAGCGCCTGAGCGGCAAAGCGGTTTTCGGGAAGGCTGTTTTCATACGCTGTGGCGATGGTACGGTATAACGGCTCAAGCAGGCGATGTGCCGTATAATGCAGCCCTTCTTTTTCGAAGGATGCGAGCAATACGCCGGTGGTATAGACCGAGGGTTTTTGATTGGCCGTTGCGATCAGCTTGTTCTGTAATTTATGATAAAGTGTAGCGCGTCGATGTACTTCCTGAATGCGGCCTTTTCGCTTTGTCTGACGCAACTGATCGTAAAGCGGTAATAATGCCTCTATGGGGGCCATTCCCCTATTCACGGCCTGTTCCATAAAGGTGGTACGCACTGAAAGTTCATAGTGCGGATTATGTGCGACGATCAGCAGATAGTCGGCAGTGCGTGTTTCTAAGCGACTGTCGGCATCCAGTGCTTTGCCTGCCCGGTCAAACCAGACGAGCCGGTCTGACATGTTGGTCAAAGGTGATTCGGGCGGAGTAATCTTGATATTTTCATAACGGAAATCATCCATGATACTGTCGAACCAGGCGGGCATCGCATCACTTTTTTCGCGCAGGATAGAGCGTGCCAGTTCAGCCTGATCGCCATGTTCAAGCCGGGCCAGACAGAAGATCACCATGCGTTGCATGGCGGGAGAAGGGTTTTCCGTTGTTTCGAATAAGGTGCGATACAGGTGACATGCCTCTTCGCCACGACCGGTTTTGAAAAGCAGTTCGGCATACATCCGCTTTAGCGGTGCGGGCCTTAGCGAGGCGGGCACGGCTTCGATCAGTGCGGTTGCGTCCGAGAAGGCACCGAGATGCACTAAGGCGTTCACGCGCGTTTCCAGCCAGCCGTCCGTATTGTGTCTGGGGGCGGCGGCCTTGTGATGCAGCATGGTAATTAAAAAATATTTCAGTGCTGACTCGGGCGGATGTTGAGGAAGCAGGCTCAGTAGTGTGTCTACTTCTTTGCGGGTCAGATAGCGCCAGAGCTGATCATCCAGCCCGTCGGACTTCAGCCCGAGATCGTCAATGAAAGAACGGTTCTCGCTGATGGCGATGCTATTGCTGTCTGGCACATCCACCTCTTCTGCAGGTGGTTCGGGGATCAGAAAGCCGGATTCCTCCGCAGGGGCGGGCGGTAATGTCAGCCTATGCGAACTGTCCAGCGTGCCGATCGGCTCATTGGCCTGTGTGCCAAAGGTGCTTACAGTAAAGGAAAGATATAAGAATGTAGACAGAATGGGCATTATTCGTTTGCCTCAACAGGCGTCAGGATGGCATCAAGCGGGATGTCGCGTTCTACATTACCTTCGGGTGGCGGTAATTCCGTGCTTCCCAGAAATATAATAGCGGAAATCAGCAGAATAACGGAGACTCCGGCGGCGATAAGAGATAATTTGGACATGATGTGTTGATATTCCTTGTTACGTGGTTGACTGAACCTCTATATGTCACAATATGTAGCAAATCTATGGTAGATATCAACATGTCAGCAGTCGGTGAAGCATATGATGGGGAACAGGCGGAGGTGTCGCAGCGTGTCAGCGGCTTGTCGCAGCCGATTGTGCTGATTGGTCTGATGGGTGCGGGAAAGACCACCGTCGGCCGCCGACTGGCGCATCTGTTAAAGCGTGATTTCGTTGATTCCGATGTCGAAATCGAACAAGCGGCCGGATGCAGTATTTCGGACATATTCGCCATTCATGGGGAGTCCATTTTTCGCGACCTGGAGCAACGGGTGATTCATCGTCTGCTCGAAGAGAACAAACAACTGGTACTGGCGACCGGTGGCGGCGCATGGATGCAGCCGGCATTGCGCGAGGAAATTAATGACAAGGCGCTGTCTGTCTGGTTGCGGGCGGAACTGCCGGTTCTGCTCGACAGAGTGTCGCGTCGCAATCACCGGCCATTGCTTGAACAGGGCGATAAAAAAGCGATTCTGCAGAAATTAATGGATGAACGTTATCCGATTTATGCTAAAGCCAAGCTGGTGGTCGACAGTGACGATGGTGTGCATGAACTGGTGGTGCGCAACATTATTGCCGCGATGCAAGACTATATGAAAGACACGATGCAGGACACAAGGGGGTAGACAGACATAATGCAGGAAGGGATCGAACATCTGAGCGTATCGCTGGGAGAGCGCTCCTATGACATTATTATCGGTGAGGGGGTACTGGAGCAGGTCGGCAGCTATATGGCGCAGGTGCTGCATCACCCGCGGGTGATTGTCGTGACCGATGACAATGTTGCCGCCCATTATCAGGGTCCGATGAAAAATGCGCTGGATTTTCATGCCATCGAGCATGACTGGGTGACGATTCCTCCGGGAGAGGGGAGTAAGTCCTTTTCAACGCTGGAGTCGGTATGTAATCAGATATTAGAGTATCGTCCCGATCGCAAAACCATGCTGGTTGCGCTGGGAGGTGGTGTCGTCGGTGATCTGACCGGCTTTGCCGCCAGTATCATTCTGCGTGGGATCGATTATGTTCAGATTCCGACCACCCTGCTGTCGCAGGTTGACAGTTCAGTCGGTGGTAAGACCGGTATCAACGCCAAAACCGGAAAAAACATGGTCGGCAGTTTCCATCAGCCCCGCCGTGTGTTGATTGATACGAGAACGTTGCAGACTTTGTCCGCCCGCGACGTACGTGCCGGCTATGCGGAGGTGGTGAAATACGGGCTGATCAAGGATGAAGACTTTTTCCATTGGCTGGAAGGGCATCGCAATGATGTGATGGCGCTGAAAAGCTATGCGCTGCTGCATGCGATTAAGACCAGTTGCGAAGCCAAGGCGGAAATTGTTGCGCGCGATGAACATGAAACGGGCCTGCGTATGGTATTGAATCTCGGCCATACCTTTGGCCATGCGCTGGAAGCGGAAACCGGGTTCAGTGATACGCTACTGCATGGCGAAGCGGTAGCGTTGGGGATTGTCATGGCCTGCCGCCTATCGACCAAGCTGGGGATGCTCGAAGAAGATACCGGAAATCGGGTGGAACGCCATTTAAAACAGATCAAACTGCCGGTATCGCTGAAGGATATTACGCATGAATGGGATGTTGATTCCATTTGCGACCATCTGGCGTCGGATAAGAAAGTCGAAAATGGCAGCCTGACCTTCATTCTGCTGCAGGCTGTGGGTCGGCCGGTATTTGTCCGTGATGTCGAGATGGATATGGTCAGGGAAGTCATACAAGAATTTATGTAATGGAAGGCGCCTTACTCGCATATTTGCTGATCATTGTTGTGCTGATCCTGTTTTCCGGTTTTTTCTCCGGATCCGAGACGGCACTGACCGCGATTTCCAGGGCCAGATTATATACGCTTCTGCAGGATGAGCATTCCGGCGCGAAACGTGTTGTCAAACTGCGTGAAAACAAGGAAGCGCTGATCGGCACCATCCTGCTGGGCAATAACATGGTGAATATTGCCGCCGCCTCGCTGGCAACGACGCTGGCGGTGAAGCATTTCGGCGAGGAGTATGGCCCGATTTATGCGACGATTGTAATGACGCTGGTGGTGCTGGTTTTTGCCGAAGTGCTGCCCAAGACCGTGGCGATCAACCATGCTGAGCGTGTGTCATTGCTGGTATCGCGGCCGCTTTCTTTCTTCGTGCGGATTTTTGCTCCCGTCACCCATATCGTCCAGAGCTTCATCAACGGCGTGCTGAATATGGTGGGGATCGATCACAGTAAAAACACATCGCTGATTTCAGCGACTGACGTGATCCGCGGTACGATCGAAATGCACCATAGCGAAGGTGAAATGGAAAAGGAAGACAAGGATATGCTCGGTGGCATTCTCGATCTGGGCGAGCGTGAAATCGATGAGGTAATGATTCACCGCACCAATGTCTATTCGATCAACCTGGCCGACGAACCGGGTGAGATTGTCGATCAGGCCGTCAGCTCGGTTCATAGCCGGATTCCGCTGTGGAAGGATGATCCGGATAATATTGTCGGTGTGCTGCATGTGAAGGATGTACTGAAACTGGTGATGAGCCGGAAAACCGGCATTACGCGTGAGATGATTCGCCGCATCGCCAGCAAACCCTGGTTTGTGCCCGAAACAACCCTGCTTGATGACCAGTTGCTGGCCTTTCGCAGGGAGCGTAAACATTTCTGCTGCGTGGTCGATGAATATGGCGCCTGGCAGGGGATTGTCACGCTGGAAGATATTATCGAGGAAATCGTCGGTGATATCGATGATGAGCATGATACGCTGCGCATTGGCGATATCATGCCGTTTGGCGACGGCTATCGTGTTTCGGGCCAGGTGACGATCCGTGATAT
>JANQJY010000050.1 GCA_028281385.1 Rickettsiales bacterium
AGAACCTCTTTCAGATGTTCTACCGTTACGTTCGGTGCATCTTTCAATGGCCCAAGGATATCTTTTGCTCTGGTCAGGAATGTATGAGCGGCTTGTTCACTCTCTAACCCACCTGCACTGCTTTTAATCAAGTCATCCAGCTTTTGAAACGCCCCAAATTTAGCCTCAAGATGGCGAATGGCGGTATCACGTTCATTAACGCCAGCCTCTTTCAAGCTCTTGATCGTATCCTCCAGGGTTGTAACTGCTTTATCAACTTCTGCACTGAAAGCGCCAGGTGTTTCAGCTGTACCGAGCATCTCGGAAACCACTGTCACCGCACCTCCATCAGCTGCAGGATTAACAATCGGTAAGTCAGCAAGATTTGTTCCGAAAATGGTTCTACGAAGATCATCCCACATATCGCCTGCTCTTGTTTGCACCGTATCCAGGACGCCGGAGAGCCAACTTGGCTTTGCCGCTGCCGCTGCAAGACCAGGTTCAAACGTTTTGGCCGCAGCATCCAGCTCTGTGACATTTATTTGCTTAAGAATCTCCGCAACATTTGCTTTGTCATTGATAATTTGTCGTATCTCAGCAGCATCAATCACAGGGGTTGTTCCATCCATCGCTGCCAGAAGATGATGTGGTCCAATACCGGCTTTTGCAGCGTCTGGTCCAAGTTTTTCAAGAACGTTTAATACCTCGGGATTTTTTTCGATTAAATTAAGGAACGGCAGACTCTCTTCAAATGAACCCACTAAATCTTCATCCAAACTTTCAACCATTCCGGCTGCTTTATTTACCTTCATATCTTGATCGGGGGTTATTGTACCACCGCCCTCGGCGACATAGGTGCGTACCCCATTGCTGTCTACTCCATCATTTAACCCAACCAGATGTGATGGATCAATTTTCTCACTCTGGATAAGCGCCCATGCTTGTTCTTCAGAGATGCTTTCATGCTTTGAAAGAATATCAACCGCTTTAAATACATCCTGATTATCGCCCGATGATACTAAGTCAGCGATATAATCTGCCACAGAATCAGTAATTCCCAATTGACTTGCACTACTGATGCCGGCCGCAATGGTCGCGGTTGTGGCTACCTGTTCGCTTGCCTCGACTGGAACGCCGGTTTTATCAAGCAGCCACTCGCCCCAGGCACTTCCCCCAAACACATCAAAATATGAAAGTCCCATAGCAATTGCTGCACCAAATGCAACCGTGACCAGAACGGACGTCAACACTTTCCCAATGCTAAAGCCTTTTTTCTCTTCACGGGGAGGAGGGCCCCAGTGGTTGCCCATTTCATCGGTATAGCCCTGTGGTGGATATGCCATGCTGTTCATTGTTCTTGTCTCCTCACTCAACAAGTTATTTATCTATAGTATTGTTGTACCATGCAGCGGGTGAGTTGTGTGTGACAGTTCGGTGAATGTTATGTGTCGGTTGTGTTACGAGGGGTTTTCTGTCATCCTCGGGGCAAAATTCAGGAGAATTTTGGACCCGGGGATCCATGACTCGTTTGTCAGGAGACGAACGATGTCAAAAATGCCTACTGGCATTTTTAACTTAGATTCCACTATGATTTTGTCTACTGACAAAATCCGTGGAATGACACTTCAAAGGAATTATACGCTGAACTGGCGGGGGTCGAAACCGGCGTCTTCCAGCTGAATCGCTTTGGCAAAGCCTTCCTTGCGGCCCTTGTTAACGCCTCCGCTCTTACCGGTCCAATAGCCAACACCACCTGTGACCGCCGCAGCACCTGTTGCTACGCCGACGGTTGTTGCATTAGCACTGTTACTAAAGAAACTTTCAAGCGCTTTCCATCCTTCGGTTGCTTTATCCACGATCCATCCACTGACATCATTGGCTGTTGTCTCAAATGCTTCCAGACCAAATGCTGCTGCCGTCACCACCGCAGCGGCTGCTACGGTAACGCCAATGATTTTTGCGGCTCCTTTTAATACACCACCTACGGTAATACTCATGTCACTCACTCCTCAAAAACACACTAGTAAAAATCACTAGCTCTAAGCTAGCACAGGAATGCGTATGAAAATGTGACGTTTTGGTGAAGTTTGATTATTTATTGTCTTCGGATGTTTCTTCGGCCTTTTTCAACTCATCGATTTTGTTGGCAATTTCTTTCTTTGGATCAATAGGTTGGAAGAAGGATGACGGGTCAGTATTATACATCTGCGCGACTTTATGTGTGACTTCCTCCGGCGGACGCTCACCTTCGCCGGAGACGATCACTTCGCCGAATTCCTCGAAATTATACAGATCCAATTTACCGGCTGCTTCGGCTTCCTTGAAGGCATCGAACTGAGACGGTTTTACCGCCGCATAGCACCAGAACGGCCCGCCGCTTTCCAATACGCCATATACCAGCATGATAATCCGTGAAATATTATCCGGATCGTACTTGTCATCAGCCTGGGGTTCCTTGGTCATAGCGTTTCCCTTTCCTTGTCTTGTTTCTTATGTTGCACTCAGGAGATTGCGCATAACATACTGGAGGATACCACCATTTTGAATATATGCCAACTCGTCTTCTGTATCGATGCGAACCAGCAGGGAAAATTCCTCTTGTGTGCCATCGCTCCGTGTGATTGTTGCCACAACGTCCATACGTGGAGTAATCCCGGCAGACAGACCTTTGATGCTGACGGTTTCACTGCCATCCAGCTTCAGGCTCTGACGTGAGATACCATCTTTAAACATCAGCGGAATGACACCCATACCAACCAGATTGGAACGGTGGATGCGCTCAAAGCTTTCGGCAATTACCGCCTTTACACCCAACAGATTGGTTCCTTTAGCCGCCCAGTCACGTGATGAACCGGTGCCATATTCCTTTCCGGCAATCACCACCAGCGGCGTGCCATCGGCCTTGTATTTCATAGCGGCATCATAGATCGGCATCACGTCATCATTGGGGATATATTTCGTCAACCCGCCTTCGGTGCCCGGCACCATTTCGTTTTTAATACGGATATTGGCGAAGGTGCCGCGCATCATCACTTCATGATTGCCACGGCGTGAACCGAAAGAATTAAAGTCAGCCGGCACGACCTTATTGTCCTGCAGATATTTGGCGGCAGGACCATCTTTGGCAATGTTGCCGGCAGGAGAGATATGGTCTGTCGTGATCGAATCGCCGAGCAGGGCGAGAATATTCGCACTTTCGATATCGGCAATAACACCATCACCAGCTTTCGGCTGCATGCCTTCGAAATAGGGTGGATTCTGGACATAGGTGCTGCTGTCATCCCACCCATATGTCAGCCCTTCCGAGGTTTCGATTGCCTGCCAGGAAGGTTCGCCGCTGAAGACATCGGCATATTTTTCGATGAACATTTCACGCGTCACACAAGAGGCCACCACCTCGGCAATTTCCTGATTGCTTGGCCAGATATCCTTGAGAAAGACGTCTTTGCCGTCTTTATCCTGTCCCAGTGGGTCTTTGGTAATATCGATCAACATCGAGCCGGCAATCGCATAAGCCACGACCAGTGGAGGCGAGGCGAGGTAATTCGCTTTCACATGCTGATGTACACGGCCTTCAAAATTTCGGTTGCCTGAAAGGACAGATGTGACGACCAGTTGATTGTCTTTAATCGCCTCTTCGATTTCTGGCATCAGTGGTCCGGAATTCCCGATGCATGTCGTACAGCCATAGCCGACCAGATTGAAACCGAGCGCATCGAGATCATCCTGCAGATTGGCTTTTTCAAGATATTCTGTGACGACTTTCGAGCCTGGTGCCAACGATGTTTTCACCCATGGCTTGACGGTCAGTCCTTTTTCCAGCGCTTTACGCGCGACCAGTCCAGCGCCCAGCATGACACTGGGGTTGGACGTGTTGGTACAGCTGGTGATGGCCGCAATGACGACATCGCCATGGCTGAGGTCAAAATCCTTACCAGCCACGGCTTTACGTTCACCTTCAGCCACGGAACCGGTATTCAGATTGCCAATTTCCTTCTGAAAGGCCGGAGCGGCTTCGGTGAGCAATACACGGTCCTGCGGGCGTTTCGGTCCGGCGAGAGAAGGGACCACGCTTGCCATATCCAGCTCCAGCGTGTCGGTAAAGACTGGCTCGCCATAATTTTCATCACGCCACATGCCTTGCGCTTTCGCATAGGCTTCGACTAACGCGATGCGATCTTCATCGCGACCACTCAGTTCCAGATAGTTTAATGTTTCCTGATCAATCGGAAAAATACCGCAAGTCGCACCATATTCCGGTGCCATATTGGCGATGGTGGCACGATCTGCGAGACTGAGGTGATCCAGCCCTTCGCCGTAAAACTCGACAAATTTTCCGACCACGCCTTTTTCACGCAGCATCTGTACCACGGTTAGTACCAGATCGGTTGCGGTGGTGCCTTCAGCCATGGCGCCTGTCAGTTTAAAGCCGATTACTTCTGGAATCAGCATTGAAATCGGCTGACCAAGCATGGCAGCTTCGGCTTCAATGCCGCCGACACCCCAGCCCAATACGCCAAGACCGTTGATCATCGTCGTATGGCTGTCAGTACCGACCAGCGTATCCGGAAACACGATTGCTTCACCGTCTACTTCCTTCGTCCACGCCACCTGTGCCAGATATTCGAGATTGACCTGGTGGCAAATCCCTGTACCGGGAGGAACCACGCGGAAATTATCAAAGGCTTTCTGTCCCCAACGCAAAAAGGCATAGCGCTCTTTATTACGCTGCATTTCCAGATCGACATTCTCCTTGAAGGCACTGTCACTGGCATATTTATCAACCATCACCGAGTGATCGATCACTAGATCGACCGGTGACAGTGGATTGATTTTCTTCGGATCGCCGCCCATCTGTTTCACCGCTTCGCGCATGGCTGCGAGATCGACTACGGCAGGCACACCGGTAAAATCCTGCATCAACACACGAGCGGGGCGATAGGCAATTTCCTGCGGATTCTTTTTGTTGTTAAGCCAGGTGACAAAGGCACCCACATCCTCTTTTTTGACCGAACTGCCATCTTCATAGCGCAGCAAATTTTCAAGCAGCACTTTGATGGAATAGGGAAGGCGCGCTAAATCCGTTCCCAGTGCATCGGCCGCTTTGGGGATGCTGTAATAAGTATAGCGGGTTCCCGCTACCTCGAGTTGTGATTTGGTCTTGAGTGAATCCTGGCTCAGCGTTTGCATTGATCTGTCTCCCATTGATCATTGTATTCTTTTACTATTTCTTGTAGTGAATCACCACAGAAATGACAAGGTGGTTCCTTGTTATAATATGAAGTTATTAACAGATGGTTAATGCATGCCGCCCAATCACCGGCTTTTTTGCGATAATATCAGCTTTAAACGAGATGAAAGATATATTTTTCATCGAGTTATCAGCGAATTTGTATCCGGAGAATTAACTGTTGTAAAAGGGAACAATGGTTCAGGAAAAACAACATTGCTACAGCTTCTGGCCGGTATATTGACACCGGATGAAGGAAAAATTCTCTATGAGGGGCAGGCGATTACCAATAACCGCGACTATAAGGCACTATGTTTATATCATGGGCATTTATCGGGATTACATCCGGAACTAAGCATCTGTGAGAATCTGCATTTCTGGGCAAAAATACGTGGTGATCTGTCATTACTCGATGCCGCATTGCATTATTTTGATTTAACCGCTTATGCCTCCATGCAGGTGCAAACATTATCCGCTGGATGGAAACAGCGCACAGCCCTGGCAAAATTGATTTGCTGTCCGGCCAATGTCTGGTTGCTGGATGAGCCTGTCAGTCATCTGGATGAAGAAGGCATTGCATTGCTGGAATCACTCATCGCCACGCGTCGCGAGCAGGGCGGCATTATTGTGATGAGTCTGCATGGCCATGTCTCATCCGAACATGTCAATATATTGAATATCAGTGAGTTCGATAATGATGCTTACACTTATTCAGCATAACTTAAGTTTATACTTTAAGAATATAAAAGAACTTATTTATATATATAGTTTTTTTATTATTACCATTGTCTTTTATGCCTTGACACTGATAGATCGTAGCGAAACACTGTCATCCATCTCCATTCATATATTATGGATCAATCTGCTGCTCTCAACCATGCTGGCGCTAGCGCATTTTTATCGTGAGGATCAGCGGGAAGGGCGCTTGCAGCAATGGGTGATGCTGCCATGCGGCATCACCGTAGTTATCATGGCAAAGCTGATCGCGTTCTGGCTGATGACTCTCAGCGCGACCATTATTACAGTTCCTGTAATCGCCATACTGCTCAATATGGAGCAGGAGGTCATCGTTCCGCTGATGGCCGGACTCATATTGGGGGCGGTCACTCTGACGGCGATTGGGCATATCATGTCGGTCTTGTTGATGGGTAGCCATCAGGCGTCATCTATATTGCTATTGCTGACACTGCCATTCATGTGCCCTGTATTGATCTTTGGCATATCCGCTACGGCAGATGCCAATGTTGCCGGGTGGTTAGGACTGATAGGCTATGTACTGTTCAGCGTACCGTTATCCGTCATAGTATCGGGGTATTTGATACGCCACAGCGGTTGATATACCCGCAGGGGAATCGCTCATCGCCCACATATGCTGATGTTATAATAGTTATTATGGAAAATATAATAAGGTGAACAATGAAAAGGTTGGTCAAATCTCTTTATAAATGGATTACCATCCCGTCATAGGCAGGTTCGACATGCGCTGGCGTTTCCTTCATTAGCGTATCATAGTCCAGCGCATGACTCATATGGGTTAGTATCGCCCTCTTAGGCTTGAATTCTTTTATCCAGGAAAGTGTTAGCTCCAGATGTGCATGTGTCGGTGCAGGATTGTAACGTAAACAATCCACAACCCAAAGATCAAGATTTTCAAGGAGATAATGCGATTCTTTCGGAAAGTTATTCACATCGGTCGAATAAACCGTATGGCCGGTTTTAATGCCTACAGTGGAATGCGTACCATGCTCCTGGCGGAACAAAATGATGTCCATATCGCCTATGGTGATAGGATCATGAGAATCCAATGAACATTCAATAGGTTCTAATGAAGCCTTAAACCATCCATATTCGGGTATGGGAGGTCTGAAGACATAGTCAAATCGCTGTTTGATCTCTGCAATGGTTGCATGATCAGAATAGCATTTAATGGTTTGATTCTTATGGAAATTAAAAGACCGTACATCATCGATGCCATGGCAGTGATCAGCATGCGCATGGGTATAAATGATCGCGTCGACCGTTGTGATATGATGCCGTAATGCCTGCTGCTTTAGATCAGGAGAGGTATCGACCAGTAGTTTGGTATCCCCCTGTTCAAGCAGAACAGACACCCTGCTCCGCTTGTTTTTAGGGTTGTCAGAGACGCAGACTGCGCAGTCACAACCGATCAGCGGCACCCCTGCCGACGAGCCGCATCCGAGTATGGTCACGTTCAGGCTCATGCAGGCCACTTCGCTTTGCTGAACAAGGAAAAGAAATTGTCCGTCGTGATTTCAGCCAGTTCTTCGTAGGATAGGCCCTTGAGCTCAGCCAATGCTTCTGCGGTATGGCGTGTATAAGCCGGCTGATTCGGTTTACCGCGATACGGTGCCGGTGCCAGATAAGGTGCGTCCGTTTCTACTAGCAGCGATTCAAGAGGCAATGCTTTTACTACCTCACGCAACGCCTCCGATTTTTTAAAGGTAATGATGCCTGATATGGAAACACTAAGCCCTATTTCTATAGACTTATCAGCTAATTCTTTTGAAGAGCTAAAGCAATGAATTAATCCTTTGAAGGGAGCTTTATCATAGGCTTCGTGCAATATCCGGATTGTGTCCTCATCTGCATCGCGCGTATGGACAATCAACGGCAGGCCGGTTTGTCTGGCTGCTTCAATATGCCTTAGGAACAAGGTTTGCTGAATATCGCGCGAGCTGTGTTCATAATAGTAATCCAGCCCGGTTTCTCCGATGCCGATGACTTTGGGATGCGACGCCCTATCGACTAGCTCTTCCACTGTAATATCAGCATGGTGCTGTGCTTCATGCGGATGAATGCCGATGGAACAATAGATAGTGTCATATTGTTCGGCAATGCGGACAACTTCGTCAAAATCGCTGCGCTTGGTGCTGATCGTTTGCATGATCCGCACATCGGCCGCTTCGGCCTGTTTAACGGTTGCATCGAGATCGGTAAATTCCGGGTAATTCAAATGGCAATGTGAATCAACGAGCATACGGGATGATATAGGTGATTTATGCTGCTTCCTCAAGCTGGAAACGTGGAAAAACACCTTCCGGTTTCGGCAGCGGCGTTCCTGGTTTCAACGCATAGTCCGGCGTTAGATGCGCAAATGTCCGCTGTTCCTGTGGGATGACAAGTTGATCTAATATTCTACTTGAAGAGTCCGGAACAAATGGCTGGATCATAATAGCAATACATCGTATCGCTTCAGCCAGATGATACAGAGTGGCAGCCATCTGCTCCGGCGCTTCCTTCTTTTGCGTCCATGGCGCTTCACGATCGATATATTCATTGGCAAAAGAGGCCATCCCGACAATATCCGCCAGTACCTCGCTGAACTTACAACGTTCCATCATGTCCATTACTCTGGCGGGTGTTTCCGGCATGGTGATTTGTGCCAGTTCGCATATCTCTTTATCTTGCGGACGTTCACCCGCCTGGGACGGGTCCGGCACTTTGCCGTCACAGTTTTTCTGGATCATGCTCAACGTACGCTGCGCCAGATTGCCGATATTATTGGCCAGATCACTATTGATCCGCTCCACCAGTGCACTGCGCGAAAAATTGCCGTCATTGCCGAACGGCACTTCGCGCATCAGGAAATAACGGGTCTGATCCAGCCCGTATTTTTCTACCAGATGATCTGGTGCGACTACATTACCCAGTGATTTCGACATTTTCTCGCCTTCGATCGTCCACCAGCCATGTGCAAACACACGCTGGGGCGGTTCCAGTCCGGCCGACATCAGAAAGGCTGGCCAATAGACGGCATGAAAGCGTAGAATATCCTTCCCTACCATATGCAGGTTTGCCGGCCAGAAGGTCTTGAAACGATCTGATGCCGTATCCGGATGACCAACCGCTGTGATATAGTTGGTCAGCGCATCCAGCCAGACATACATGACATGCGCCTCATCATTCGGTACCGGCACGCCCCATGTAAAGGTCGTACGCGATACCGATAGATCACGCAGGCCGCTTTTGACAAAGCTGATTACTTCGTTACGACGCGATTCGGGCAAAATAAAATCGGGATTTTCCTCATAGAATGCCAATAACCGATCTTGCCAGGCAGATAGTCTGAAGAAATAACTGGGCTCTTCGACCCACTCCACCTCGGCACCCGTCGGCGCCTTGCCGTCCACCAGTTCGCTCTCGGCATAAAACGCCTCATCGCGTACCGAATACCATCCGGCATAGCTATCGAGATAGATATCGCCATTTTCTACGATCTTGTTCCAGATGGCTTGCGCAGATGCGATATGGCGGTCCTGAGTGGTGCGAATAAAATCATCATTACTGAGATTCAACGTGTCCGTCAGTGCACGAAAATGCTCAGACACTTCATCGACAAAGGCTTGCGGCGGAATACCGGCTGCGGCAGCGGATTTTTCAACTTTCTGGCCATGCTCGTCAGTGCCGGTGAGGAACATCACCTCCCTTCCCGCCAACCGCATGAAACGCGCCAGTACATCGCACGCCACCGAGGTATAGGCATGGCCGATATGCGGCTTGTCATTCACATAATAAATGGGGGTCGTAATATAGTAAGGATCCTGTGTCACGTCAGCCGTACCTGATTATTCAGCGCATGCAATACACTAGTCATCAGTTGCTGTCGATCATTATTGAGTGCATCCCCCCTGCTCAGCCACGCAAGCGACTGTCGGTGCAGCGACAACAGGCGTTCGGGCGGATGCAGAGCGAAAAGCACCTGCTGCGCCGCCCGTTCTTCTTCGCAAAGCGTATCATCGTCATGACCGCCAAAGCTCTGGCGATGTGTGCGTTGAAAAAACAGATCCAGGCAATGCAGAAAATGCTGCCACAGATTAATCTGCTTTTTATCACGTAGTTGTCCGACAAGTGAGACTAGTGATGTCTGTGATATCGTCGGCAGCTGAGCCATCAATCCGGTCAACTGCTGATACAGCTCTATCGTATTTGCTTCATACAACTCGCAAGCAAAACCAGGAGATCCGTCGGAAAGCAGGTGTAGTTTTTGTAATGTAATCTCTTCGATATCCGGAATAATAGAATGAACAATCTTATTAAAGACGGTTATATCATGCGGTTTCATTCGCCATTTCCGGCAGCGTGATTCAATGGTAGGCAGTAATTTCCCACTGTTATGGGATATCAACAGGAAGAGTGTTTTTTCAGGTGGTTCTTCTAGATTCTTCAACAACGCATTCGCGGCATTAAGGTTCATCTCATCGGCGCTATCGATGATAATAACTCGCCAGTCACCGTCACCGACAGTCAGGGCCAGTGATTCATTCAGACTACGAATTTGTTCCACTTTAATCTGTTGTGTTGCGCTGCCATGTTCCGGCGTCAAAACAAATAGATTGCCGTGACTGCCTGCGGTCACTCGTTTGAAAACCGGATGTTCTTCATCCAGCGATAGCTCTTGCGGACCGAACAGCGCATCGTTACCGG
Source organism: Rickettsiales bacterium (assembly GCA_028281385.1). Lineage (GTDB taxonomy): Bacteria > Pseudomonadota > Alphaproteobacteria > Rickettsiales > UBA3002 > JANQJY01. The sequence goes on from JANQJY010000050.1 coordinate 10,655, forward strand.
CTCCTCCGGCCAGGATGAAACAGGCCAGCCGATAAGCAAAGGTCGCTTTGCCGATTCCCTTCGGGCCTGTCAGCAGCATGGCATGCGGTAACTTGCCGGACTGCCATCCGGCAATCATTCGCTGCTCCATCTCTTCGAAACCATATACGGCTGGGTTTTCTCTCGGCTGCAGCATTACTGATCCTTACCGGTTAAAAAATGTTCTTCTATCATGCAACAGATCTTCTTATGTATCTCTTCCATATCCTGAGCAGCATTTATTACTACATAGCGTTTGGGACAAGCATGCGCCAGCGTTAAAAACCCTTCACGCACGGAGATATGGAATGACATATCCATCGATTCGAAACGCGTTTCCTTTGTGTCGCGGACAGTAGTGCGTTTCAGCCCTTCTGCCGGATCGATATCGAGCGCGAATGTGATATCCGGTTCAACATTGCCACAGGTTAAACGGTATAACTGCTCGATCCATGCAGAATCAACTCCTTTGGCCGTACCCTGATAGACCTTCGTTGAATCGAGAAACCGGTCACAGATAACCCATTTACCTTCCTGCAATGCAGGCAAAATTCGATGTTGCAGATGATGATAACGTGCGGTCATGATCAGCAATGTTTCCGAGACCGCATCCCAACGCTCCGCATCACCGGTCACAATCAGTTCGCGAATCGCCTCGGCAGCATCGGTCCCGCCTGGTTCCCGCGTTTTCACATAATCGATTTTATGTTCGCTCAGAAATGCACAGAGTTTATCTATCTGTGTGGTTTTGCCGGCTCCTTCCCCGCCTTCAAAGGTTACGAATGTCCCCCGCATGATTCTATCCGCCAAACAAGGCACGGGTCGCATGGAAGACATGCCCAAAAAATCCGATCTCATCTACTGGTCCTGCCGCATAAAGAGGAACGGTTTGTGCAGTGGATACATCGGGTAAAGTAATCACCAGATCGGCAATGTGATCGCCCTCGGCAATAGGGGCTGGCACTGCCCTGGCGTGTCGGATCGCCACTTTGACCTGATCACGTTTAGATTTTGGAACGCTGATACTGGTATGAGGTGCAACCATGACAGCCACGTTATCTTCACTTCCTAACCATACGGGAACCGTGCCGTAAACACCCTGCTGCCGTGAAAGTGACGCAAGTGAAAACTCTTTAAACCCGTAACGCAACAGGTTTTGTCCTTCGATCTTGCGCTGTTTTTCACTGTCCAAACCATTGAGCAATAGATAGATACGTCGTTTTTGTGCTTCATCATAGGCGGATAATATAATACCATACCCCGCTGCTTCCGTATGACCGGTTTTCAAACCATCTACGCCCAGTTCGCCATCCAGCAGTAAATTGCGGTTAGGTTGGCGAATGCCGCCATAGGTAAAGCTGCGTTCAGCGAAGTAATGATAAAACTCCGGGAAATCGCGGACAATATGGTGGCTTAATCGTAACAGATCTCTGGCCGTCATATAATGATTCTCATCCGGCCAACCGGTTGCATTGGTGAAATGGCTACCTGTCAGTCCCAGCGTTTTTGCGGCAGCATTCATCTCTTCGGCAAAGGCGTCTTCACTGCCGGAAATACCTTCGGCTAAGACGATACAGGCATCATTGCCCGATTGGACGATAATCCCACGAATCAGATCCTCAATTCTGGCGTTCTTTCCAACCTCGACGAACATTTTTGAACCACCCTTTCGCCAGGCTTTTTCGCTAACAGGAAAGCTGTCTTCCAACGAATAGACACCATCTTTAATACGCTGGAACAGGACATAGAGCGTCATCAACTTGCTCATGGAAGACGGGTGCATGCGTTCACCCGCTGCTCTTTCATACAGCACCATATTGCTTGCCGCGTCATATAACAGCAGTTGTTTTGCATCACTGCTCATTGCCTGTACGGCAACCGGCACCAACGCCCATATAGCAAAGGCCATATATCGTAATTGTTTCATAGCATTATTCTATTCGCGGACAATACGCGCATCCCGAACGCCATATTCTTCGACGCGTACCAACAGTTCGTCTGCCACCGCCTGATTGTGAATCGGCCCAAGCCGTACACGATGCCAGTTACTGCCTTTGACAGAGACTTCCTGAATATCCACAGCCGACAGCGATGACAACTTCTTCGCCATACGTTCTGCATTGCCCAGCTCGCGGTAGGATGCGACCTGTACAAAGAGCGGTGATTTCGTATGACTGTAGATAGGTTCCGGCGCAGATTTCAGCAAAGTAACCGCTGCCGGTTCAAGCGATGCCATATCCCGTGCGACATAGCTGTAGCTTTGTACTTTAGTGTTATCGGGCATGTCATAGGCCAGTTCACTGGCGGGAGTATCAAACACTTCCTGGTCCAATACGCTGAATGGCGCTTCCGCATAGCCGATTTCTTCCATGACAATGCCGCGTTCATTTAATGTCGTTTCCGTATTTGCCGCAGCCATCACAGGCATGTCATTCATTAACGGTACCGGATCGCTGACGGCAATAGCCTCTGTACTCGCTACTTCATAACTATAGCGCGGCATGACCTCTTCTACATGCTGTGCTTTGGCAATGGCCGGCTGGTAATGCCGCTGCTGACGCAGTGCATAGTCCGTGGCTTTCCACTCATCCGGTTTTTCCAGCCCAAGTTTGGCGATATAGCGTTCAGTCAGTTCCGGTATGTACTCTACCCTTACTTTGGCCACTCCTGCACCGATCATGTCCAGCTCTTCTGCCGCTGCCCGCGATAGATCAATGATACGGTTATCGTGAAACGGCCCGCGGTCATTGACACGGACAATGATTGATTTTCCAGTTTCCTGCCGCGTGACTTTTACCACGGATGGTAATGGCAAAGTACGGTGTGCCGCCGTCATGGCATATTGGTTGTAACGCTCGCCATTGGCGGTTTTTTTGCCATGAAAATTCGGCCCGTACCATGACGCCATACCAGTTTCTTCATAGTCCGGATCATATTCCGGATAATATTTGCGCCCGTTCACCCGATAGCCTTTGCCGATCTTAATCGTCGGATGAATCGCCTTACCGTCAACATATCCCGGCGCATCATAAGGTACGCGTTCATAAGAAGCACAGGCGCAGACAAACATCGCAACAAAAGATATGGAAGCCAGCATGGATACTCTCCCTTTTGTGATTTTATGGTTACCTTCAAATACCCTGTTCATAGCAACCGCTACATCAACCCTCCAATTTTATTGGAAAGCGTGCCTACGGCTGTGGCGAAATAGCGTGAACGGTTCCATTTCAAAATCACATCGTAATTCCGATAGATCAGATAAGCGGTTTCATCCTTTTCGCCAGGTAGTGTCAGCGCCGCTTCAACTGGCACATCCGGCAGATCGCTTCCATCGATGCGCCGCACGCCGATCGCCTGCCAGCTGCTCAACTGTTCCCAACTCTTACCGTCGGCAAGCGCGTAATTGAATTTTTCCGGCAATTGTACCGGCCGCCCCCAGGTTAGCTCATCATTCCAACCGGATTGCGACAGGTAATTCGCAATCGAAGCAAAGGTATCTTCCAGATCGTTCCAGATATCTTTCCTGCCGTCCCCGTTATAATCCACGGCAAAATTAAGAAAGCTGGACGGCATGAACTGGCACTGTCCCATCGCTCCTGCCCAAGAACCGGTCATATCATCAAGTGAAATATGCCCGTCCTGGACAATCTGTAATGCTTTTAATAATTCACTGCGGAAAAATTCGCTGCGCCGCCCGTCATAGGCCAGGGTTGCCAGCGCTTCAATAATCGAGAAATTACCGGTATAACCGCCGTAATTGGTTTCAATTCCCCATAATGCGACGATAAAGCGCGGCTGTACACCATATTCTCCGGCAATCTTATCGAGCAATGGCTTGTGTTGGCGATAGAGCGCCCTGCCTTTATCGATCCGCGACTGAGGCAATACATCGCGCAGATATTGCGTAAAGGTCTTGGTGCCTTCCGGCTGTTTGCGGTCAAGCTCTATGATACGGTTATTCGGCTCAAGGCGATGAAACGCCAGATTCAGCAATTGTTCATCAATCCCCTTTTCTCCTGCTTCGGTCTTAAATTCCTGTACCCACAGGCCGAATGGCTTGCTATTCATCGCATAATCTTCCAGCGCATATCCGAGAACAGGCAACAGAACAACAAGACAAACTGATAGAAGCAGACGCATTTTCATGGCGCCCACTATAGCTTTCACACACCCTGCTGGCAAACGCCATCCCCATCCGCGTGGATAACATTTACATCCCGTAAATAGTCGGATTATGATGGCTAAATGCCTGAAATACTCTTTCAAGACGATATCATAGATGATGCAATCAGTTGGTGCAAAGCGCATTTGCCCGATAGCGCCTGGGCGATTGTGTGCGATCATCATACCTACGATGCCTTTGCTGAAAAGTTGACCATGACCCTGATTGATTCCGGTCAATGTTATGTCGTCAATTTAGGTTCTAAACCCAAACCGCGTATCGACACCGCAGAGCATCTACGCCGCCAGACTGCGCAGGCCAGTGCCATCATTGCTGTCGGTAGCGGTACGATCAATGATCTGTGTAAATACGTCGCCTTTCGCCATGATATTCCTTATGTCGTATTTCCTACCGCACCGTCGATGAATGGTTATATCTCATCCACTGCTTCCCTGATTACCGGTCGGCAGAAAAGCTCGGTTGAAGCCCGACAACCGCAGGCTGTCTTCTGCGATATGCAAACGTTGATGAGTGCACCGAAACGCCTGATCCGCGCCGGGTTCGGCGACTCGATCTGCCGTGCCACCATACAGGCCGACTGGCTATTGGCACATTTGCTCATGGGAATCGATTATGATGAACGTCTTTTTGAGCCGCTCATCGCGCTCGAAACCGAACTTGTCGAGCATTGCGACAAGATCACTAAAAATGATCCCGCCATCATCAAACTGCTGATGGATTTACTGCTGCTTTCCGGCCAGACCATGTATGAGCACGGCTCAAGCATGCCGGCCAGCCAGGGCGAGCACATGATCGCGCATACGATGGAAATGCTTTATGGCAATGAGTTGCGTGAAAATTATCATGGCGAGGATATTGCCGTCACCACCCTGGCGATGGCTCGGTTGCAGGATAAAATTCTTACCACCAAACCCGTTATCAAAGCTACGGAAAAACCCGTCGAACATTTTACCAGAAAATTCGGCAAACTCATCGGAGAACCGCTGTTCGAACAATTCAGTAAAAAGGCCATCAGCAAGGAAAAGGCCGAAGCATTGAATGAGAAGCTGGAAAGTGAATGGCCGCAAATGAAAGAACAGTTGCAGGCAGTGATAATCAAACCATCTAGATTGGATGTCATCCTGCGCCAAACGCATTGTTACACGCAATATGACCAGCTGGCCTGGCATAAGGATCGGTTTGAACATGCGATTACCGTTGCGCATCTCACCCGCGACCGTTTTACTTTCCTCGATCTCGCTTCGATGCGCGCCAATATGCGCTACTGGTTTAATTAGAAACCTACCCTCGCCCCCGGTAAGGTGTGACTTCCATTGGCGGTACCCAGATATGATCCGGTTTATCGGTCGTTTGATAGAAAATGTCGATGGGAATACCGCCGCGCGGATACCAGAAGCCGCCAATCCGTAACCAGGTCGGCTCAATCGCTTCGGCGATGCGCTTGGCGATGGCGATGGTGCAATCCTCATGAAAGGCACCATGGTTGCGGAAAGAACAGAGATAGAGTTTCAGCGATTTGCTCTCAAGAATATGCAACCGCGGGATATAATCGATGACGAGATGTGCAAAATCGGGCTGACCGGTCATCGGGCATAGCGAGGTAAATTCCGGGCAGGTAAAACGGATATGATAATCGACATTGCTGTGTGGGTTGGATACTTTTTCCAGCAGCGCCTCGTCCGGTGAGGCGGGAATCGCAACCGTGTCATTGCCAAGCTGGGTTAATTCGCTGACATCAGTTGTCATCGCTTACGCTGCCCCATCCACATATTCGGCTGGATCTTCCATACCGTTTTCACTGAAGCCTTTCAGGCGCAGCAAACAGGAATCACATTGACCACAGGCTTTGCCCTCCGGTGACGGATCATAGCAACTCAGCGTGACACTGTAGTCAACATGACGCTTTAATCCTTCCTTGATAATCTGTGCTTTGGTGAGATGTACCAACGGTGTGCGCAGTTTGATTTCCCGGTCATTCTGAATCGCATAGGCCGTTGCCAGATTTGCCATGGTTTCAAAGGCGCGAATAAATTCTAGCCGGCAATCGGGATAGCCGCTATAGTCCAGCGCATTCACGCCGATAAAAATATCGTAAGCTTGCAGTAATTCCGCCCAGGCCAGCGCATAAGACAGGAAAATAGTATTGCGCGCCGGAACGTAAGTGATAGGAATCCCCTGCCCGATCTCCTTCAGGCTGCGTGATTTT
>JANQJY010000006.1 GCA_028281385.1 Rickettsiales bacterium
GAAGGAATATTACCGAGCACTACATCCTTGTGGCGCTGGCCATCCGGCCCTACGCTGTAGAGTATGTTATTGTCTACGCCATCATTGGCAGTAGATGCCTGAGATGTGAGTGGGTTGGTGGTCTGCTCCAAAAGCTTCGTACCTGCCACTCCGGCAGCAATGCCTGCAGCTCCGATAAGAAAAGAACGACGTTCCATGGCTTTATTAATTCATCTCCCTAAATTGATTTCTCTTTTTTTGCATTATTAACAATATACTTATTATGACATATATAATCTATATCTGATGTTGGTTAAAAATTGATTAACTCAATACAATTTATGCCAAAAGAACATAGAAATTTCTTAAAATTAACTTTTTGTTAATAAAGTTATTTTACATTTAAATACGGGGAAAGCATAATTTTGCGAAAAATGATGTAATCGTTAAGACCGTCTCTTTATCGGTTAATGCATTGAAACAGGGAGAATGATAATGAAAGCTATTTATGGGGCGATTATCCTGGCTGCAGCGGCAGTGTTTTCATTATCGTTTGCTGGCACTGCTGGTGCAGAAGCACAAGGTGATTGCGAAAAAGTCGTATGCCAGATCGTTGATGGAGAAGAGCAATGTAAGACGGTTGCCATTCCCTGTCCGGAGGTTTCCGATGTAGAAATTCCCAATGTGAATGCAGCCTGCTTGCCCCGGAGAACACAGCGTGATGACGGCCATCCCTGCCATTGTCCTCCTGAGAGTTATTGTCCGACGGATACACAGTGGGATACGGCATTTAACCCGGGTCCGGAGAATATAGATGAGGACGCATTGTTCGATCTGGCGGATGCGATTTCGGAATGCAATGTAACTACGGGAGAGGGGTGTACGGATAAGTTGACGTTGCGTGACCTGCAGGACGTCATCCTTGATATCGGTGCGAATATTACCGTTACGCAGGCATTGCGTTGTTGTGAAACACCGTGCGGTCCGGATATTATGCCCTATTGTGTTGTGACCAATGAATCGGGTCTTAGTGATGCGATGGTTCGCTGTGCCTGCGATCCGTGTGAAGCAGATCCGGATCTGCCAGAATGTCAGGCGGAGGACTCACCAGATTCATCTGACTCCAGTGATGGTCATACTCTTAGTGGCGATGGTGATCAGTGCTTTACCAGTGGATCGGAAGTGATCATGGCGAATGGCTCGCTACTCCCCATTGAAAGTATTCGTGTTGGCGATCTGGTGAAAGGAAAAACCGGTATTAATAAGGTTGTGGATATTAAAACGACGAGGCAAAAAGGAGGTGTGGAGCTGTATTCCATCAACGGCAGCACCAGTTTTGTCACGGGTGGGCATCCTATCCTGACCAAAGATGGCTGGCGTACTCTGGATGGCGAGAGAGGTCGAAGGGGGTATCCTAAATTAGGTGTGAAGCAACTCAGTTTAGGAGATGAGATTGTTACCTTCAGTGGAAGTATAAAGGTAAGGTCCCTCGAGCAGTTAACAATGATGACGGAAACGATTACCCATAGCCTTATTGTAGACGGTGACAGAACCTATTATTCTGACGGTAATCTGGTGTTGGATAACAGTGCGGAAGATTACACGAATGACTTTGTCGAGACGGATGCAACGCAATAGTGACAAGGAGACGATTTATGTACCGTTTATTTAAAGACCAGTCGGGTGCGGCCATATTCCTGTTTGCAGGAGCGTTATCCATGCTTATCTTGGTTGCCGGTATGGCGATTGATATGAGTCGTTATCTGATTGTCAAATCCAAATTGCGTACGGCACTGGATGCCGCGTTGCTGGCAGGGGCTGCAAAACCGGAGATCGACCAGCAAAATGTTGATATCGCAAAGGTGGTCAATGATTTCTTTCTGGCCAATTTTCCGGATGAATATCTGGGTGCCACTATTTTTTATGGGACAGGTGACCAGGTGATTAATGTGATTGTGAACAACACGAACGGGCTGACAGTAGGAGCAGAGGTGAATATAGAGTTGCAAACCCAGTTTGCCAGAATCTTCGGTATTGAGACTCTGAAGGTGAATCATGCGGCGCGGGTGGTGCGTGATGTCAATGTCAATGTCGAAGTGGCAATGATGATGGATATATCTGCGTCTATGTGTCAAAGCGCCTCAGATTTCACGCAGGAAGGGGGGGCGTATGAGATTGATGAAAGCTGTGCAAAATATAAGGCGATGAAAGATGCCATGCGTCTGTTTATTGAAGATATGTTTGATAACATCGCAGTGCAGAATTTGAGCATTGGGATTGTGCCGTTCAATCATAAAGTGAGATTCCCTGATCCGAACAATGTGCCGCCCAGCATTTTGGCGAATGAGGTGCCGGCGTGGAATAATATTCCGATCTGGGGCGAGCAGACTGCAGCAGAGTATTATGCAACCTTTGACGATGTGGGTACGGAAGATGCTCCGTTGCCTGCTATTGTGTCATTAACCTCCGATGAGCAGACATTGCTGGATGTGATTGATATGATTGACATTTCGCCGTATAGTCCGGGGTGGACACGTTCCAATTTGGGTGCGCATACGGCATGGCTGATGGTTGATCCGGATAATAAGCAATATTTCGCGCATGACCGTCCTGAGTTACCGCGAGAATATAATCCGCTGGGAGTGGATAAGGCGGTGATTCTCATGACGGATGGAGCGAATGTGAGCTGCTGCTGGAGTAACATTAACGGTGACTATGATCGTAGTTATATGTATCGCTATGATCCGGACGATAAATATCTGTGGGATCCGGCACGGGAAGTGTATGCTCATGGCGGTATCTGTAACTTGATGAAAGAACAGGGCGTGGTAGTATTCAGCGTGCTTTATGGAGCGGACACTATTGATGTAGGGGGAGATGCGATTCGTAATATCTTCAGGAACTGTGCGACCAATGAGCAATATTACTTTGAGGTGAACTCGGAGGATGATATTGAACTGACCTACAAAACCATTGCCTCATCATTTTATCAGTTGCGCCTGGTACAGTAGTGGCATCTTCATAAACGTTCTTTAGTGTTTTCATGCTGATTGGCTGGAAGAAAACCGCCTCATTATTTTCATTTGTTTAATAGTCTTTAACTTTTTGTTAACAAAGTTGCTTTATATTTAAATATACTTTATATTTAAGTAAAGAAAGAGCGTAATTTTGCGAAAAATGGTGTAGGGTATGATGAGCTTTTCTTTACCGGTTAATGTATTGAAACAGGGAGAATGATAATGAGAGCTATTTATGGGGCGATTATCCTGGCTGCAGCGGCAGTATTTTCATTATCATTTGGTGATTCCGCCGATGCAACGGAGCAAGGTGACTGCGAAAAAATCGTATGCCAAATCGTTAATGGAGAGGAGCAGTGTACAACGGTTATCATTCCCTGTCCTGAAATTCCCGATGTGGAAATTCCCAATTTGAATCCGGCATGCCTGCCCAAGAGAACGCAGCGTGATCAAAGTCATCCCTGTCATTGTCCTCCTGAGGGTTATTGTCCGACGGATGCACAGTGGGGTACGGCGTTTAACCCGGGACCCGAGAATGTAGATCAGGAAAAATTATTAGAACTGGCGGCATTGGTTGAAAACTGCCAAGGCGCACAGGTAGGGGGGGAGGATTGTATAAGCAAGCTGACGTTACGTGACCTGCAGGGCGTCATTATTGATATCGGTGCGAATATTAGCATTGTTCAGGCGTTGCGTTGTTGTGATACGCCGTGCGGTCCGGACATCTTACCTTATTGTGCTGTGATACAACCTGATATTGGCGATGCGGTGATTCGCTGTGACTGTGATCCATGTGTGGTGGACCCAGATTTGCCGGAATGTCAGTCGGGGGATTCTGATTCTGATAGTGGCGATTCACCAGCTGATTCCGGTGATGGCGATGGTGACGGCGACGGTGACGGCGACGGTGTCAGCTATCGTTATAATATCAATATCATAACGGCCAGCGGTGCGGTGCGTTCTCTGGAAGGTTTGCATGCTGGCGATCTGGTAAGAGGTTATGATGCGGTAAACCGGGTGGTGAAGCGTTATCGTGTCAATGCTTCTTCACTTTATTCATTGAATGGAGATGTTGCGTTCACTCCGGGAGATCAACTCTTTATGACAATGGATGGTTGGAAAGCGCTGGATGCTGAAGCTGCCCGCAAGCGTTATCCTAACCTTAGGATTGGTCAATTGAAGGTAGGTGACCCGATTAAACGGTTCAGCGGCGGATTTGAAGTGGTTGAATCGATTGACGCTGTTGAGATGGCAGACCGCGTAGAAGTCGAGCATCTGGTCGTTGATGGTGACCGCACTTACTATTCAAATGGTAAACTGGTTCTGGATATGACCGCACAAGATTATACCAATAATTTTGTTGATGTGGATGCAATGCAATAAGGACAAGGAGACGATTTATGTACCGTTTATTTAAAGACCAGTCGGGTGCTACCATGTTTCTCTTTGTTGGGGCATTATCACTGCTTGTCGTGGTTGTCGGTATGGCGATTGATATGAGTCGTTATCTGATTATCAAATCCAAATTGCGCACGGCACTGGATGCCGCGTTGCTGGCAGGCGCCGCAAAACCGGAAGTCGACCAGCAAAATGTTGATATTGAACAGGTGGTCAATGAGTTTTTTATGGCGAATTTTCCGGAGGAATATCTGGGAGCAATCGTTATTCATGGCACGGGTGACAATGCCATTCGCGTGATCGTAAATAATACCAATGGGCTGACAGTAGGAGCAGAGGCGAATATAGAGTTGCAAACCCAGTTTGCCAGACTCTTTGGTGTTGAGACTTTGAAGGTGAATCATGCGGCACGGGTGATTCGTGACGTCAATGTCAATGTCGAAGTCGCGATGATGATGGATGTATCACCCTCTATGTGTGTGCGAAATCTTAATGCTGAAGGCGGGTCGGATCTAATATTTGAAATTGATGAAAGCTGTGCGAAGTTCATGGCGATGAAAGATGCTATGCGTTTGTTTGTTGAAGATATGTTCGATAACATCGCGGTGCAGAATTTGAGCATTGGGATTGTGCCGTTCAACCACAAAGTGAGGTTCCCTGATGTAAATAACATTCCGCCGACTATTTTGGCGAGTGAAGTGCCAGCATGGAATAATATTCCGATCTGGGGCGAGCAGACCGGAGCAGAGTATTATTCAAACTTTGATGATGCCGGTACAGAAGATGCTCCATTGCCTGGAATTGTGTCATTAACCTCCGATGAGCAGACATTGCTGAATGCAATTGATGCGATTAACATTTCACCTTACGGTCGAGGATGGACGCGTGTAAATCTGGGGGCACATACGTCATGGCTGATGGTTGATCCGGATAATAAGCAATATTTCACGCATGACCGCCCTGAGTTGCCACGGGAATATAATCCGCTGGGGGTAGACAAGGCAGTCATTCTCATGACGGATGGCACGAATGTCAGCTGCTGCTGGAGTAACATTAATGGTGATTATGATCGTGCTTATATGTATCGTTACGATCCGGACGATAAATATCTGTGGGATCCGGGGCAAGAAGTGTATGCTCATGGCGGCATCTGTAACTTGATGAAAGAGCAGGGTATTGTGGTTTTCTCAGTGGTGTATGGGCTTGCTGATATTCAGGTCGGTGCCGATTCCATACGCAATATTTTCAGAAACTGTGCGACGAACGAGCAATATTACTTTGAGGTGGACTCGGAGGATGATATTGAACTGACCTACAAAACCATCGCTTCCTCATTCTATCAATTGCGCTTGGTACAATAGACGGTTTTACGGTCCTGTCGTTTCACAAACGGCTGCATTTTTATTATACTTTGCGAGTTGACTGTGGCATGTTACGCCCATGGTGGTTTACTATAAAAAGATAGCGGCATTACTTCCATTTGCGTTATTCTTTATCCTTATAGTTGCCAGATTCTGTTACCCTTTTTTTTCCGATATTCTGACCGAAATGACAGGCATGCCGGGCAGACAATGGCGGCAGGCAGGAAATTTTTGGGAGCCCGGTTTCATGCAGGGCGTGGATTCCTTCCTGTTTCAGTTCTGGTTGTATCTCTGGCGTGATCTGACAGATGACCATTCACTGCTCCTGCAGGCGAGTGCGGCCATATTATGTGCGCTGATGCCTGTCTCCTGGTGGTTGTTCTGCCGGGAACTGCTGCCGAAATACTGGGCCATCGCCGTTGGCGTGGTGATCGCGATCTGCCCGTCCTTTCTGACCATCTATGGCTATTTCATCAGTGAAACCCTGTTATTGCCGCTCATGGGGCTGGCAGTTTTTTTTACCGCACGCTGTTTTTTTAAACCGTCTCTGTTCTGGTTTCTGGCAGCAGGCATTTTCTGGACGTTAGCAGCACTGACCCGCTATGTGGCCATGCCGCTGGGAGTGATTTGCATCGTGCTGTTGCTGTTCAGGATGAACAGGCCTGTATTACATGCTTTGATACTGGCGGTTCCCGTGTGCGGGATGCTTTACCTGTCGGCTTGGCATGGTTACCGTTCGATTGGTTTTTATGCGCCCTTCGGTGTGCCGGAGATGAATGCGATTCTGGCGCGCTCGCAGGCCTCGCGGTTGCAGATTATTCATGATCACTATACCAAATGGTTCCGTTCTCCCTCGTTGTCTGAAAAACCGATGGCACCGTTCAGCCAGTGGCGGATCAGCGATATCAAGCGGCCTGTCTATATAGAGTTAGAAAAACAGGAAGGAAAAGACGCTTGGGAGAGGGCATTGGCAAAATACCCGGTGACCGTGGAAGGCTATTTGCGTCAGATAAAGAACAATGTGATCTTTCTGTTTTTTGGTCCGTCCTGGCCGGATTCCTGGCCGGAACGCTGGAATGAAGAGAAAGCCAGCACTGCGGAAAGCCATGTCAATAAATGGCTGCGCTTTATATGGGCACCGCTGGGCATATTTGTGATAGCCGGGTCTTTATGCTACCGGCGTAAACAGGATGTATTGCATTACGGATTCATATTGGCAACCATGCTGTTGATGCTGGCGCTGTCCATACAATTTACCTCGGTGCTCGAGGGGCGATACCGTAAGCCGCTGGAGCCGATGCTGATTGTCAGTGCGGCGCTTATTCTTCAGTCCCGGTTGCAGAAGAAAAAGGAGGCGTCATGACCTCCGCGCCGATACTCGCCTGGGCGGTGCCGTACCTTAAGCTCATCAATATCGTATTATGTGTGTCGATGCTCTCGGTTGCTGGTGTGACAGGTTACGGCCTTATCACAGAGGAAGAGATCGTATCGCTGAGCTATGCGACGATGAGGACACCGCCTGACGTTCGGCCTGAAGCGCTGTCTCCTGTCATTGAATCCATCAAACAGTCTCTGGCGAATCCGCAGCAGGACATGGAGGAGAATGACTCGCTGACGGCGCTGGCAGCCTATCCGTTATCATTGGAAGTATGGTATGAGAACAGACCGTTTCTTACCACATTCAGTACGGGTGGCAGCATTGCCGACATGCGCCGGGAATTGCAGCAGCATATGGATAACAACGGCAGGGATAATCTGAGTGTTTATGGTATGCCTGAAGAGGTGTTTACGATACTGCATGTGTATTTTGACCCGAAGGAATATGATCCGCTTTCAGGGAACATAAAGCGTGCCATGGATGATTTTTTCATACCCGGATACCATGCGGTGTGGGTGGCCTGCAAGAATCGTCACTATATCGCCCCGGTGAGCAGGTGGGTGGAAAACCAGACCGAAACCGGCTGGCAGTTTTTTACAGCAGCGCTGGCACAGGTGGGATGTGACATGTTGGATTTTGATGCGGGAAATGCGGTCATGGCGAAGTTCTCAGCAGTACAGTATGTTAAACCGGGCGCTGCTGATGACACGGAAATATGGTTAAGTGGAGACCGGGTCATCACACCGAAAGAAGTTACCAGGGGGAATCTGGAATCATTTTTGCGGCTGGCCGGTGAATGGTTTAAGCACAATCTGAGTGAGGAAGGCAAGCTCACCTATATGTATGAGCCGTCCTATGATCTCTCCTCCACTGCCAACCAGTTGGTCAGGCAGTGGTTATGTACGAGGAACCTCGGTGAGATTGCCGAATATTTTGATGATGCAGCATTAAAAGGGCTCTATCGCCTTAATGCCGATTACAACATCCGCCATTATAACAGTAAAACTCCTGAAGGACTAACCTATGTCAGCTACAAAAACAGCGGGCACCTTTCGCCCGTATCGTCGGCTGCACATGCGTTACTTGCGCTGCCGGAATATGTAGACGATTATAAGGATGTCTTCATGGAGTATGTCCGTACGATTCAAAGCCGCATCACAGATAGTACATTTAACACGATGGTATATCTGGAGCGTAGTCCGAATGCCAGACGGCATGATCGTAATTTTGCCGCCGGCGTATCCTTTGTCCCGCTGGCCGAAGCGAATATACGCAACATCATGCAAACGGACCCGGAAACGTTAAAGCGCCTCTTTCATTATTATTACGATAATTACTGGAAAGGGAATCCCAATTTATATGCGGCGCCTTGGCATATGATGGGCTATGCGGCGCTGTACCGTTCAGACCCTCAGGATAGCTATCGCGATGCGACCTTTGCCGTGGCGGATTATACGGTGAGGTGTCAGGGGAGCGATGCAGGATTCAGCCTTGATGCGGGGGCATTCAATTATTTGGACTGCCGACGGGCCAGTCCTGCCTTCATCGCAACCGGTGTGCGCATTGAAGGATTGGCGCATGCCTATGAAGTGGCGAAATTAAGTGGTGACGAGCGGCGTATGAAACATTACAGATACGCATTATTGCGTGGTGCACGTCATGTACTCCAGGGGCAGATCGACAGATTGAACAGTTATTATATGCCCAATCCGCAAAAGGCAATCGGCGGGGTAAGAACCAGTCAGTTGGACAATACGATCCGGAATGATAACACTTGCCATGCCGCTAGCGGTATATATAAACTGCTGAAAGTCATGGATAATATAGAGTGATGAATGAGGTTCAAAGCGTTAATTTGTTTGTTCTGCATTAACACAAAATTAACCTAAACTTTATAAAATATAAGTAGTCTACATAGTTAGGATACCCAAACCGGATAATCAGGGAGTTGTAAACAGGCGTATGTATTTACCGAGTAGCATCACGTTAAAACCGGGTGATAGCGGTGATTTTGTTGCCGAGATGCAGCGGCGTCTGAGTTCGCATCATCTGATGACGGAGTCGGAAGTCACCGGATTTTACGATGGTATTACCACCAGAGCGGTGAAAGCGTTTCAGGCGAAATACGGTTTGAGTATTGACGGGATTGCCGGTCCGGCAACCTTGCGAACACTGAATACTCTGGTCTCAACCAATAGCGGTGATGTCTATTCCGGAGGGAATGAAGAACAGGAAACGAAATTGTCGGCGATAGAAGAGGATATTCGCCATGACATGCATGATGTCGATCATGCGTTGGAAGAACAGCGGGAAAGAGAAATGCTGGCGGCGAAAGAAGCCGAAGCGTTACGTGACCGTGAAATTTCTCATGATAAAACCGATGAATTAACGCGCAGCAATGAAGCGCGTCAGGAGGTACAGCGCGAGGGGCTGCGGGATACGCAGGAAGTTCGTGAAGAGGTGACGAAAACCGAAAACCTGTCAAAAGAGGAGATGCGCCGCGCGAATGAAGAACAATCGCGTAAGGCAGAGGCGGAAATGGAAGATCCGACACGCCATGCCGTACAGGACCAGCCAGAGAAGCCCAAGGACAAAGGCCGCGAAGCGGACCTGCCGGATAAGAAGCGTGAGGAACAACTGGCTAATGCCCGGGACAGTCTGACGCCTCAGGAGAAAGAGGTGACAGCGAAGGGTGCTGAAAAGCAGCCGCAAAAAGATAAGATGGAGAAAGCAGAGCCTGAACGTGCAGAGGGGCAGCAGCGGGTAGCGGATGAGAAGCTGACAAAGCAGGAGACTGTGGAACTGAAGACTGAGCAGTCACGTGATATGCAGCGCCAGATGCTTGATACCGAAAAAGCCATAGAGCGCGATCCGACCAAGGCCGTTGAGCGTGACCAGACCAGAGCTGTAGAGCACGATCAGACAAGGGGGGCAGATGCGGAACGGGTGGTCGAACAAAATGCGGAGCGAACAGTAGGACGAAACGCTGAGCCAGCTATCGGACAAGCGGGTGCTCAGCATGCGGAAAGACAATTTTCTGCGACAACCCGACCGACAACGATGGGTGTCGCCTCGATGGATCCTAAATTGCAGGAACTGGAAGCCAGGTTGAAACCTCATTCACGTGAAGAAGCGCAATATGAAGGTAAACGATTACATGAGAATGGGGTTGAGGAACTACCATTGCCAGGCGATCGGATGCCGCAGGAAATTTCTCCGTCTCAGACTCCAGCCCGTGCTCCGGCGCCAGAGCAGGTGGCACAGATATAATATCAGACTGTCTTCAATATCAATGTTGGCCATTCATCATGCTCAATGCGTTTGAATAGATGAAGCCCGTGTTTTTTGTGGGCCTGCAATACCATCTGCTCCTGTTTTTTCAATAATCCGGAGAGAATGACATAGCCGTGATCAGCCAGGTGTTTGCGCAGATCGGAGGCCATTGAAATAAGTGGTTTTGCCAGAATATTGGCGGTAATCACTTCATACGGGCCTTTCACATGTGGTGATCGATAACCGTCACTGACCCGGCAGGCGACAAGGTAATGCACGTCATTCTGTTTTACGTTTTCATGTGCTACGGAAACCGATACTTCATCAATATCGACTGCCAGCACCGATGTGTGCCATATTTTTGCCATGGCGATTGCCAGAATGCCTGAGCCGCAGCCCATATCGAGCAGATGCTTAGGTTGATGCATGCGTGCCAGCATATCAATTGCTTCCAGGCAGCCTTTCGTTGTCTGATGTTCTCCCGTGCCGAATGCTGCACCGGCATCCAGTATGAGAGGGATTGCGTTTGCCGGAACAGAATCGTCGTAATGCGTGCCATGCACGAAAAAACGACCGGCGCGAATCGGTACGAAACTTTTTTGCGCCTCACCCACCCAGTCCTTGTTATGAAGCGGCACAATGCTTACTTCCTCCAGTGTAATATCATGCAGCGATTGCAATAATTGCGACTTGCTGGTTACCAGGACGGTTGGATCGTGATCAAACAGCATGTCGATTCGCCATTGCTGTGTTGCCTCATCGACTTCAAAACTGGAAATGGAGAGCGCCTGATCTTCAAATATGGTTTCTATGTAAGGCACATGCGCTGCAGCGGTTTCAATATGCAGCTGAAAATTCTGTCTGGCTTGAGAGAAGGGGTTGACGGCCTGATCCATGTTACGACTCGCTTAAAAGTGCCAGCCACTCATCTTCACTTAAGATGGTGACGCCAAGGTCTTCGGCTTTTTTACGTTTGCTGCCAGCAGCTTCGCCGGCGATGACATAATCGGTACTGGCCGAGACGCTGCCGGTGACTTTGGCGCCGAGCGTTTCCGCCTGCGCTTTGGCCTCGCTGCGCGTCATTTTTTCCAACGTACCGGTGAACACAATCGTTTTTCCTGCGATGGAAGAGTCACTGCTTATCTGTTCAGCATCTTCAATCGTCAATTTCGTTTCGAGTTTTTCCAGTGCCTCTATATTATGAGGTTCGAGAAAAAAACCGGTTACCGACATCGCGGCTTTTTCGCCGATACCATCGATGGAAAGTAACTGCTGCATGGCGTCACTTTCACTGTCCGACGCGGCGGCAATCATCGATGCTTTCCACTGCGCATGGCTGCCATAATGCCGTGCCAGCAATTTGGCGGTTTCCAGCCCGATAAAACGAATGCCGAGTGCATAGATAAACCGTGCCAGTGCAACGGTGCGTGCCTTTTCGATCGCAGCGAACAGATTGTCCGCTGACTTTTCGCCCCAGCCTTCCTTGTTTTTCAATGGTGTCAGCGACGCCTTATCACGTTCGGCGAGCGTAAAAATATCCGCCGGTTCCTTGATCAGCCCGTCCTGCCAGAAGGTTTCAATCTGCCTGGCGCCAAGACCTTCAATATCAAAGGCGTTGCGGCTGACAAAATGTTTCAATCGTTCGACGGCCTGGGCCTTGCAGGTCAGCCCGCCCATACAGCGCCAGACGACTTCGTCTTCCTGGCGCGACACATGGCTGCCGCAGACCGGGCAGTGACGTGGAAACGGATAAGGCTGTGAATCTTTGGGGCGTTTGTCTTTCTGCACTTCGACGACTTGCGGAATCACATCGCCGGCGCGCTGGATGACCACCGTATCGCCGATACGAATATCCTTGCGGATGATTTCGTCTTCGTTATGCAGCGTGGCATTGCTGACGACCACGCCGCCGACGGTGACGGGTTTTAGGCGTGCCACCGGTGTCAGCGCGCCGGTGCGTCCGACCTGAATATCGATCGCTTCCAATATGGTGACGGCCTTCTCGGCCGGGAACTTATGCGCAATCGCCCAGCGCGGTGCGCGTGCCACTGTGCCAAGGCGTTTCTGTAGTTCCAGATCGTTCACTTTGTACACAATTCCATCTACATCAAAGCGCAAACTTCCATCACTTCTCATTTGATATATTTGAGTGTATAGATCCAACATGGTGGGCAACAAATCTTTACTCTCAGCAATCCTCCAAAGTGTCTTCGAGAAATAACTAAATCCATATTTATTGACGAATATTGCGATTGCATCCGAGTGTGACTGCACATTTTCTTTCTTAAAAAAGTCATTTGAAATGTCACCCCAGCCATATACCGCATATCTCAATGGCCTTGTTTTAGTTATTTCAGGATTTAATTGCCTCAAACTTCCTGCGGCGGCGTTCCTGGGATTGGCAAATATCTTTTCGCCATTTACTTCTTGTTTTGCATTTAATTGTAGAAAGTCATCAATCAACATGAACACTTCGCCCCGAACTTCCAGCACATCAGGGACATAATTCAGCGAATCTAGTTTCTTGAACTCTTGGGGAAATAATTTTCCACCATCAGCTGCTTTTACAGATGCCATATTTTCAGTCACATCTTCCCCAATTTCGCCATCTCCACGAGTAGTTACATATTTTAGTTTTCCTTTTTCATAACGTGCTGAGAATGAGAGCCCATCGACTTTTGGTTCACAGATTATTTCTATTTCTGTTAGTGGCGGTTTGAAGAAGCGTTTAATGCGGTTGATAAATTCTTCTACTTCTTCTGCTGTGAATACATTACCAAGTGACAGCATCGGCACGGTGTGTTTTACCTTTTTGAACCCCTTGGCTGGAGCGGCACCGACGGTTTGCGTCGGGCTGTCGGGGGTGATTAGTTCGGGATGCTGTGCTTCGAGCGCTTCGAGTTGTTGGCGTAATGCATCATACTCGGCATCGGAAATTTCCGGCGCGTCCTGCTGATAATACAGCCGGTCATGATAGCGGATTTCTTCCGCCAGTTCGGCATGTTTGCGTGTGGCCTCTTCCTTATTTGAATCCGGCAGAAGTGTGGTCTGTAATAACTCATTCAACGCGCATTACCCGGCCATCTGGATCAGGCGCCCCGCCGCTCCCCGCGCTTCGTCAGTCACGTCCGCACCGGCCAGCATGCGCGCCAACTCTTCCTTACGTTCATTGGCATCGAGCAGGTTGACGTGGGTGAAGGTCTGGTTCTTATAGACTTCCTTGCTGATGAACAGATGGTGATTGCCGCGTGCGGCCACCTGTGGCAGATGCGTGACCACCAGTACCTGATGCTGCTCGGCGAGCAGGGCCAGCCGTGCGCCGATCGCATCGGCAATCGCACCGCCGGTACCGGTATCGATTTCATCGAAGATATAGGTACGTATGGCGTTGACCGGGCTGAGCACCACCTTCAGCGCCAGCATGAAGCGCGACAGTTCCCCGCCCGAAGCGACCTTGTGCAGGGGAGCTAACTCCTGTCCGGTATTGGTGGCGACTTCGAAACAGACATGCTCCATTCCATGCTCGGCCCATTGTGATTCGGGCAACAGCTCCTGCACGACTTTGAATTTGGTCTGGCCCATTTTCAGCGGCACCAGTTCTTTTACCAGTTGCTGCTGAAGTTTTTTGGCAGTTTTGGTCCGTGCCTGCGACAATGCTTCGGCGGTTGTCTTATAGTGAGTGTAAGTTTCATCGACCTGCTTTTCCAGATCGCGCTGGGCGAAATGCTGGTTATCCAGCGCATCGAGTTTGGCTGTCACATCCTTCACCATGGAAGGCAGTTCATCGACAGAGCAATGGTATTTTCGTGCCGCACCTTTGAGCGCAAACAGGCGCTCTTCCACTTCTTCCAGTTTTGACGGATCATAATCGGCATCACCCATCATCTGGCGCAGATGGTCTATCGCGTCCTGAATCTCGATCTGTGCGCGGTCCAGTGCTTCGATCACCGGCTCGCAGGAAAAGGAGTCGGGCAGGCGGGTCAGTTGCCGTTGCGCCTGCTGCAGGCGGTAATGGATCGTTTCATCACCTTCCAGCGTATCAAACACGCTCTGCAACGCGTCTTTCAACTTCTCGCTCTGCATCATCCGGCTGCGCAGTGTAGACAGCGTTTCTTCCTCACCGGCTGTGGGAGCGAGGGCTTCCAGCTCGCTGCGCATATGTTCGAGATAGTCGCGCTCGCGTGCGGCCTGCTGAATTTGTTGCTGCAGGGTTTCCAGTTTTCGGGCGGCGTCTTTCCATGCACGGTACGCATAAGACGTATCGGCGCACAGCGAATCCAGCTTACCGTAACGGTCAAGCAGCTCGCGTTGCGATGTCGGATCGAGCAATCCTTTCTGATCATGCTGGCTGTGTACTTCGACCAGTCCGTCGCCCATCTGCTTTAGTGCCGACAGGCTGACCACCTGATCATTGATGAAAC
>JANQJY010000010.1 GCA_028281385.1 Rickettsiales bacterium
ATGACGCGGCGACCCGCTGCGCCAGCGCTAGCGCGGCGAGTCCAAGCGGCATATCCGCATGGATTGCTTCGCCGTGCTTAACGCACGTCTCGCAATGACAATATTCACTGAACTCTGAACTCTGAACTCCGAACTCTAGTTATAATCCATCGCCGCGGCATCATATGCTGTAAGGAACACCGCGAAATAGTCGGTAAAGACATCACCGAATATGATCTTACTCTCGACATCCTCAACCGTGCTGTTGTTGACGGTGATTGTATTGTCATTGCCCAAGCTTACAATAACATTGCCGCTTACTTCAAAAGCGTTCAGCTCTGCCACGGTATCCACTCCGCTGGATAGACCATCCCAAATCGCAATGATATCTTCGTCTACGTCGAAATCAGCAATCACATCGTCACCATTATCGTCCCAGAACAGGAAGACATCGTCGCCACTGCCGCCGGAAAGCGTATCATTGTCGGTCTGTCCGGTCACGGTATCATCGCCGTCATCTCCGGAAATACTGTCATCGCCGAGACCGCCCAGTATCCAGTCGCCACCGCTACCCCCGTTCAACGTGTCGTTATCGCCGTTGCCGAGAATAATATCGTCGCCATTGCCACCATCGATACTATCCGCTTCATCCTCGGGATGTTTAATGCCGCCACCACCAGCCAGCAGATCATGTCCTTCACCACCATCGATCGTATCATTACCAAGTCCACCATAGGCATTATCAGCACCATCACCCATAGTGATGACATCGCTACCCGAGTTACCGAACGCCAGATCATCCCCTGCTCCGGCCGTCAATGTATCGGCGCTGTCATCGGTATCCGAGACGTCTTCGCCCCCATAAAGCGTATCCGCTCCGTCACTGCCAATGATCGTATCGCTTCCATCCCCGCCTTTTAATTCGCCGCTGCCTGTCACCGAATCGTCACCATCGCCGCCTTCGGTGGTTGCTACAGGCAACGGGTCGGCGAACACGAAATCATTTTCATCGACCGTACCGACATCTGTGTCATTCTCGAGTACGAGACGAACTTCCGAACCTTTGAACCCGTCAATATCACTGAAGGTAATATAGGTCAGCGCATCACTGCCCGTGGTTTCGACATGAACGTCGTCAAAGGATTCATAACCGGCGTTGGACACATCGATCACATCACCACTAAAGTCTTTGATAAAAATCTGGTAGATGGTGCCGTCGGTCACCGCATCATCCAGCACATCGCTCAGGAGAAACGTATCGCTGCCGGTACCGCCATAGACAATCAACTGATTGCTCGGACCAACGCTTTTAATCGTCAGTGTGTCACTGCCACCATTAAGAAGAATGGCCGACGCCTTTCCATCACCATAGACCACGCTGTCAGCACCATCGGTACCGTCAATGACGAGTTTATCACCATCATATGTGGAGGTGGTCACTTCCGAGGGCACATCGTCCGACAGCTCGTAACGTCCACGCAAGGTGCTGTTATCGGTAGCACCAAAAATAAAGCTGCCTTGAGGCAGCGTTTCATCTTCGTCATGAATCACATAAAGTGTCAGATTGTCTGCATCAAACGATATCAGATTGTCCAGACTCACCGTTGTAATGACATAACCGTCCGCGGGTTCATCTCCAAGTTCCGCATGCGTCAGGCTGGTCGGCAGCGTGCTGGATGTGCTCAGGCTAATCTGGCTGGTACTGTGATAGCCTATGGCCGATAAATCAATCTTGTCGGTCCCAACTTCAAAGTCATAGATACTTAATACATCTCCCTCAGACTCTACCTGGGCTGCATAAGTGGCAGAAAGATGGATGGTATCGGCACCATCACCACCGAAAATAATATATCCTTCACTGATTTCTTCGATATCGAAATAATCTGCACCGTCATTACCAAAAACATAGTTCAGATCGCCGCTGTCATTATTTAATGTGATTTGATCTGCCGTATCCGTACCATCAATGAAATAATCACCATATGCGGCATTGTCAGAATCGACATTTGTAATGGCTCCGGGAACCGTAGGCACCTCTGCTACTGTCGTGACATCATCGTCGGCATCAATATAAATGTAAGATCGCCAGTAATCATTGCGCTCGGTCATAACCTCTTCACTCCCTGAATGCGGATTATTCTGATTTATCTTACATTTTAACGGTGTTTTATTAAAAAAAGGTTAATAAAGACTGGAAACCAACCTCTTCCCCCCTGCCCTTTACTCTCTTCTTGCATTTACATAAGCCATTCGCTAAACATGCCCTCCTGATGACGGCTGTTCCTCGGTAGCTCAGCGGTAGAGCAATCGGCTGTTAACCGATCGGTCGGGGGTTCGAATCCCTCCCGAGGAGCCATCATTTAGTTTAAGGGATATGCGCTAACAAGCGCCCCTTAAAATGAATGATAGTTATTTTGGGATGAGAACTTTAGTTCGACGCCGAGCGCAACAGCGCGAGACGAGGCGGAGCGAAGCGACGTCAATCCCTCCCGAGAGCCATTCCGGATAGGTGCGTGCATTTGCCATGGCATCGAAGGGCTTGCGCATTGAATATTCAAGGTTTTTTCCTCTGATTTGCAAGTTCGAAAAGACAAACCCGATCAACTGCCGTTTTTCATCCATTTCCGAACTCAGGAACAGGTCATATGCTCTGGAGGCCAATTCCAGCAGGCGGTTGACGGTCATGGCAAACTGTTCATCCGCTTTCGTATGGCGCTGCAGCCGCCGGTTCAAATCTTCCTGATGAGCACGTAATTCCGGCACGATTGCGTCGTATTCTTCCTTAGTAATACTCCCTTCAAGGCGCATATCGAGCGCATTATGCAGTTTGGTGCTGACGGTGTTATAGTCTTTCTGCAACTGTGCGATGGCAGCGGTGTGAAAATCCTGCTCTGCCGAGGCACTTTGTTTCAGATGATCCTTGAGTTTTGCCAGCAGGGGTTCTGATACGTGCAGCGATTTGAATGCGCCTTCCAACTGCTCGGTAATCACTTCCTCGCGCAATGTAGCGCAATCGCACAGGCCTTTGGTTTTGGTCGGGCGCAGATAGGTGTATTTCTGTTTCTTACGTTCGGCGGAGAACGCACAGCCACATTCAGCGCAATGTAGAAGGCCGCGAAACAGAAACGGTTTGGCACCGTATTTGAACGGCTTTTTATGATAGCCGAGCCGGACTTCCTGACAGCGTTCGAACAATTCCGGCGTGATGATGCGTTCGTAATTTAACGGATAGTTAGGCAAATCCTACAAATTCTACGTATATAGTCATATGTGGTATAGAATCTTTCCACGCTTTCAGTGTTCTCAATTCTTCAGGGACAGGCATATGCTCTACGTACAATACCCGCATTCTAATTAAGTCGCCTGTTCCAACAGGAGGCAAAACTATATGATCGCCAGAGGAGGGAAGACACTCGAACTCATGCACTCCCAATGATTTTGGTTCTTTAGCAGATTGAATTTCAACAATAGGTAATTTCATAGTCAAACATGATTAATAGTAATCATATTTGATTGCAATCCCTTAATTTATCATTCAGCACCAGACTGGCAAAGGCCACCTGCCCGTTATGCGGTTGTATCAGTGTGATCGTGATGCGGGTGATGTTCATCATTGCCTCGTTCGCGTAAGCCCACCATTCCAACGGCCTCGTTTACTGCCTGCGCTAACGTTACCATTTCTGTGTTAAACTCCCTGTAGAATATCTACAATTTTATTTATTAAGTTAATTTAACACATCCATATGACAATATGATGACAAAGGGGCATTTTTTCGGGGGCAGGCATTTAGCGAAAACCGTACAAGACTAAGAGCTATCTGTCGCGCCTTCCCGCCTGAGCCTGAGATCGGGATCTTTCCTGTAATGCGTGAGACATGCGGGAGGAGATTGATTCCCCCCTGGTGGGATTCAACGGTTTCCTACTGTCATTGAATCGCGTTATGCCGTAATGCTCAAGGTTAGACAGTAAATGCTGTTCTGCTTCCGGTGACAAATAAATCTTCACTGCCGCCGGAGGATTGTTCTGAGGATCATGCTTTTCCCGCAGTTCTCTTCCATATTCTACTAACCCGCCGAATGTGTAATTGGTGTCACCTGTTGCATCGAGCGGGTAAGGTTTTCTTTCGCCATAATCCGGCGGCAATAGCGTTCTTTCTTCCTCCTCCTCATCATCATGAACCGACCACAGAGGCGACCCTGATGCCTGCAACGTTAATTGCCTCCTTTTTCTTCTCACTTCTCCCTCAAGTGTCTCCAGCGTTCCCGGCATACCCCGCAATGGTTGGAAAGCGTCTGCATACTGCTGCGATGTTTTCGGCTCACCCTCCAATATTCGGAAAACTTCTGCCTGCTGATCACAGATGGCAATAATCTGCGAAACATCTTCGGCAAAAGCTTTCACCGATATATGCTCCGATGTCCCATTGTTCTCACGCCATTCCTTCAGACGATTCACATAGCGTGACACGCTTTCGTAATCAGAGTCTGTACCCTTGCCTTCTACAATCTTCTTCAAATGAAATTTGAAATCACTAATCAACCCTTCAAAATGGCTTAAGGCATTGTCAGCCTCCTCGGATGCCGATACGTCATGTTCCTGTTGCGTATCGGTCGCAGGCGCGTCACCCCCGCTTAGCCTGTAACTTGGCGGGCCGGTAATCCATTCGCCCCGTCCTTCGCGTTCTTTAGTCAGGTGTTCGCATAGTTTAATCGCAGATGCTGCCATATCGTCATTCTCAAGCGGCAATACCAATACAGGCACCGCATCGGCCGACTCATCGGTAAAATTATCCGGTAGCCCCGGCTTTTCATAATATAAAATGGGACGAATCTTCCTCGCATATCGTTCGATCAAGCTATCCGTTTTCGGCTTCGCTGTTATGCCTGGCACCGTCTCAGTTCCGACCTCCGATATGCGAGATGTCGGTTGATCCTGTTGCCTCTTCCACCGTTTGACTGTCCGGCTTAACTCACCCTCTGGAATTCTCCCTGACGAGGCTGCTCCCATCCCTCGATTATTCATATCATTTAATAATCCCGGGCCAGGCATAAACCGTATGGCATCCGCGCCCGGTATCGATTGCAACTGATGTGCCATATTTGCTCTACGCAGAAGTTCCATCGTCCTGTCATCTGGATCCAGAATGATCAGCTCCTCATGATCACCTTGTTGTTGATAGACGGTTTGCTGTTTCTGTAGGCGCACCCCATAATTTCGCAACTGGCTGAGCACTCTTTTCTGCACCGGCATGGCGTATTCAAGAGTATCAAGACCGCTCCTGATAATCCCGGGGACACCATCAGTCTGTCTGGCTTGTTTACGGTTCGCGCGATCTTTTCTGCTGCTTGCGTCCGGTGTATTAAAATCGAGTGTTTCCTTATAGGCTTCAAGTCCGGCAATTAATGCATTCACATGCTCAAGCGCCTTGCCTATTTCCTGTATTTGCGTATCGAGCGCTGCCACCATTTGTTTATCCGGTTCCGTCAGTGTCACTTTTCTGATCATTTTACCTTTCAGATGGTCCAGCAACTCTTCTTCAGGCAATACATAACGGCCAGAATGCCTTCCCCGGGAAGCAAAATAATCTATCATGGCATCTTTGGCCTTTTTTGCGTCCGCAAAAGTGCCGGGCTTGCCTGATGCCGGCGGTTGCCCCAACATTTCCGGTGACATAACAGGCAAGCCATCCGGCAGTTCCTCGGATAATTCCTTCCATAACGTTTCAGGCACAACGATGGAATACATCCCCGGCAGGCTGCCTTCTTTACCTTTATCTGTTTCTACTCGTATCTCTTTTTTGGTTAACCATCCCTGCTTTTTTGTTCCATCAACTGTTGGTTTTTTCAGCGTACCTACCAATGCCCGGAGATCGTCGTTGGTGCCATACAGGTAAATGCGGCAGGCGGTATAGCCTTCCGGCTCTCTTTTTGATTGCAAATGCACCTTGGTTAATACCGCAGCACATTTGGGAATGCCTGGCGGTTGATTTGATTCCGGCACGTCATCGGAGTTTTCCACCGTTTGTTTCAACACGCTTTGCAAGATTGCCTTTAAATGCGCCCTACCCTCCTCTTCACCCATCTGCGGCAGGCCGCCACCCGTGTTTACCGATGCTTCCTGTGCCTTTTCCGCTTTTGACACAGAGCCATATCGTTCCTTCAAGGCTGCTTCCAATGCGTCTGCAGAGCCTATGGATGCCAACTGCTCCGGCGTAAGCACTTTATCCAGCATCTTAACGGAGGACACGTCTTTCACTCCGTCTGCTTTCGCCCTGACAAGCGTGTCATATGCCACTTTGGGAAGGATAATGGCCATGATGGAGGGAGTGTCGTCCGATTGTGTCACCCAGCGCCCGGCCTCTTTCGCCAGTCCAAACTGGTCGTATAATTTGCTCAACCGACTCGCGGAATCCGATACGGCATAGAGTATATACCGGCCATCGGCCTCATGAAGTATGGCGGCTGTGACGGGCATCTGGCGCCCGGCATCTCCGGCGTAGCGTTCGCCGAACAGATTATTGGGTATTTTGGTCGGCAGATCGGATTTTTCTGGTATGTGACTAACATGCGCCGCCTTACATAACCGTTCCAGTTCTTCTTCCCTGATCGAATAGAGTGTATAAGATGTGCCGTTACCAAACGCGGTGGTATTACCGAGATAGCCGAGAGACAAAGGGTCTTGAATAACCGGTTTACGATTCATGGTGCTGAGTTCATGTATCAACTTCTCATTTTGCACGACCAGTACAGGTTGCTTCGTGCCATTCATCATCACCATCTGCGTGCGGGCGAGGCGGTCATTCCTTATCTCTTCCAGCAACTCTTCACGCCGGCTGTTCAGTTGCGGTAATTGCTCTTCCACCGGCATATCCGGCAGTTCCGATTGAACCACCTTACATAGTCTGCGGTATTCCTCTATCGACATTTCATAGAGAGACAATTGCTGTTCATTCGGTCCCTTTATATGTCCCGTTGACTTTAATTGTAACGGGTCGCGAACAACAATACGGTCTTCACCTGATGTACTTACTTTTCCGATCAAACCCGTATCATTGGCCGCGATCGTGACACGCTTCACTCCCTCGGAGGAGGAACCCCCGGGATGTATTTTCATTAAACGGCCACTTTCAATCTCTGTGATAAGCTTATCGCACCAGCGTGATTCGGCCAGATTCGGTAGTCTTTCATCCCCCATCATTGCATTCAAATGCTCATCAGTGCACGCCAGCTCTTCCAACGCACCTACCGTCGTCTCTCCCAGCGCTTTTTCTTTGCGCCAGTCTGCACACTGATTGCTTGTACAGGCAACAATAGCATTGGCTATTTCCCCGGCAATCGGCAGAGTCACCGTGTAGGCATCGTCATCAATCCGTTTTCTTTCATCAAAAGGAAGGCCGCTCAGACCGGCATCATCGAGCACCGTTTTGGCTTCCTGAGATGAAGGTTTTTTTCCAGATCGCACCTTTTGCCGCAAAATAAGTGCGAAAGCTTTACCTTCTTCTCTATGCTCAACACACGGCGCCACCGCCATGCGAATATAGCGTTCGTCATGCGGGACCGATAAAAACTGTATGCCTTTTTTACCCTGTTCGGTTAACTCTCCAGTAAATCCTGGATTATCCTGACAATACTTATTGAATACATCCCTGTGAAGATAGCCTTTCCAGCATAGCTTTCCAGAAGCATCGACGCCTTGGTCGATCTTTCCCTTATTGCGTAATACCGGCTTAAACGCCTCAGCAACAGATGTATCATAAAAATAGACGACACCATCATATACTTCCCCGGAACCATTGGCACTGAAACGCGGCTCCAGCCATATATCACAGCAGTCCTTATGCGCTGCCAGCAGATCGCTCAGTGTTATTTCCTTCGCCATTGACACACCTGTCCCATGGTTATTTTATGACAGTCTCAGTATAAAACAGCTGATTACCCGACAGTATGAAAGTTATGTGAAACCTTGGATTCTCGCTCAATTAAACTTCCGTTCAATAGGGGCCTTATTCCACCGCTTTTCATTAATGGAACATTCATTTAATTATTTCGGGGACAATAATGATTATTGCTTGACTTCCATAAGAAAATCTGACTAGTACTGACGCGCAATAAAAACAAGCTTGGTGAGTGTTTATGGAAACTACTACTCAAATAGTGGCATCCGAGCCGCGCAACTGGTCACGCCAATCGCACAGATTACAGCCCGTGCGTGCGTCAAAAGCTGTCACCCCGACAGAACGCCGTTTTGCTGAAATTCTCGATATGTATGGCGAAGAAGAGTTAGATCAGTGGACAGATGACACAAAAGGGGGACTTTCCACTCTGACCGGTTCGACGATCCTCGCAATTCACCAGTCTCGCTCGTAATATCTCTTTATTTCTTAATATTTCCTTTACCTTTGGCTGATAGGCTAGAATAGTATTAGCGTATCACTATGCAGTGAGGAAAAATGGTATGTCCATGAACACCATAGGTTACCCCCCCCCCCCCCCACTAAACAGGCGTTCAGTCTAGTCGAACTTTC
>JANQJY010000044.1 GCA_028281385.1 Rickettsiales bacterium
GAACTAACATCGCAGGGCCATGCGGTGATGCTTGCGGCGGCTGATACCTTCCGTGCTGCGGCGGTGGAACAGCTGACAGTCTGGGGTGAGCGTGTGGGGTGCCACGTGGTCACTGGTGAAGCGAATGCCGATCCGGCATCGGTGGCCAATCGCGCGCTGGAAGAGGCGAAGGCCAAACACATCGATGTGCTGATGATCGATACCGCCGGACGGTTGCAGAACAAAGCTAATCTGATGGAAGAGCTGAAAAAGATAGAACGTGTGTTGCAGAAACTTGATGATACGGCACCACATGCGGTGATTCAGGTGTTGGACGGCACGACAGGACAAAATGCGATCAGTCAGGTAAAAGCATTTAAAGAGCTGGTGAATGTCACCGGGTTGGTCGTGACCAAACTTGACGGTACGGCCAAAGCGGGGATTGTTGTCGCGCTGGCTGATCAGTTCAAACTGCCGATTCATGCCATTGGCGTTGGTGAGGGGATCGAGGATTTACAACCCTTTGATGCGGCAGCATTTGCCAAAGGACTGGTCGGATAGTTGCTTACATGACCGTCAATTAATATGACAGTATGACGGTTTTAAAACGCCTTCCTTGCCTTAAGCGCTGCGCCGAGCGTACCTTCATCGAGATAATCCAGCTCACCGCCCATGGGAATACCCTGTGCCAGGCGGGTGATGGTGACATCGGCTTCGCCCAATAATTCGGTGATATAATGCGCGGTGGTCTGACCGTCAACCGTGGCATTGGTAGCGAGAATAATTTCCTTTACCGCCTCTTCCTGCGCACGTGGTAGCAACGACGTCAGATTAATCGCGTCCGGTCCGCGGCCATCGAGTGCGGACAAGGTCCCGCCCAATACATGATAGCGTCCGTGATACATGGTGCTGCGTTCGATCGCCCACAGATCGGCCAGATCTTCGACCACGCAGATCTGACTGTCGTCGCGTTTCGGGTCGGTACAGATATGGCACGGATCAGCGGTGTCGATATTGCCGCACCGGCTGCAGGTGGTAATCGTTTCGAGCGAATGCTGCATCACCTCGATCAGCGGGATCATCAGCTGTTCTTTTTTGCGGATAAGCTGCAACACAATCCGCCGTGCTGAGCGCGGCCCGATGCCGGGCAATTTTGCGAAAGCGGTGATTAAAGTGTCTATAGAGGGATTAGGCATGACAGAGTTCGGTGGTCGGAGTTCGGAGTTCAGTGTGTATACCGGACTCTGAACTCCGAACTCTGGACTCTAAAAAGGCAGTTTCATCCCTGCAGGCAGATTCAATCCACCGGTCAGGTCGCTCATCGCATCGCTCATTGCGTCTTCGGCTTTCTGTTTGGCGTCGTTATGAGCTGCGACAATCAGATCTTCGAACATTTCTTTTTCTTCCTTGTCGATCAGCGACTCATCAAGCGCGATTTTTTTCATCAGCCCTTTGCCGGTGAGTGTCACGGTGACCATGCCGCCGCCGGACTTGCCTTCAAATTCCTTTTCTTCCATTTCGGTTTGCATCTGCTGCATTTTTTCCTGCATCTGCTGGGCCTGTTTCATCATTTTCTGAAGATTCATGACTTATCTCCTGGTTCGTTTCTATGTGTAATATCAGTAACTTCGGCACCCGGAAAGGCGGTAAGCAATGGCTGGAGTTTCGGATGCGCCTTCACATATGCCAGATGCTGTTCCTGTTTCTGTTTGTTCTGTTCGGCCAGGCTCGGCTCACCGGTCTCTTCGGAAAGGCGCACGATCCAGCGTTTACCTGTCCAATCGCTCAAATGGCGGCCGAGGCGCGCCGGAATGTCGGACGATAAATGCGTCAGCGGTTTCAGGGTAATCATGCCTTTGGCGAAGGATATCAGCCCGACATCGTTATACAGATGACTGTAGAGGATGATTTCCTTGTGCTGTTTGAATAGTTCAGCGGCGTCAATGAAGGACTCGATATCTGGTAAAGCGTCTTCCTGAACGGCGGGCGTTGGGGCAGGCGTTAGCTCCGGTGTTTGCTGGGTGGCCAGTGCCAGGTTACCGTGTGTCATCACCGGTGCGGTTTCTGCCGGTGCTGCCGATCCCACTGATTGGCCGACCTGAGCGGTGGTGAACAGGGATGGCGAGGAAGCGGTGTTACCCTGAGGTATGGAGGGTGTGCTGTTCTGAGTGGATGCGGAACCGCTGGTCTGTTTATCGAGTGTGCGCACCAGTTCTTCTGGTGTCGGCAGCGAGGAGGCATAGCACAGGCGGATGATGATCATTTCTGCTGCGCTCATGGGGTTGGCGGCCTGTTTGGTTTCATCAATACCTTTAAGCAGCATTTGCCACATGCGTGTCAGCGACGGCATGTCGAGCTTGTCGGCGAGGGTGGTGGCCTTTTTCTGTTCGATGTCGGAATAGGTAGCATTGTCTGCCAGTGCCGGTACCAGTTTGATACGCGTGATGAAATGCGTCAGTGCCAGCATGTCGCCCAGCACAAACACCGGATCGGCACCATTGTCATAAAGGCGTTTCATCTCCTCCAGTGCGTCTTTCGGCTGGCCGGAGAAAATATGTTCCATCAGGGCGAACAGGCTGGTCTTGTCAGCAATGCCCAGCATGTCGCGCACCTGTTCGCAGGAAAATTGTACTTCACCGTCGGCTTCCGTACCCAATGCAATCGCTTGGTCGAGCAGTGACAGTGAATCACGCACCGAGCCTTCCGCCGCCATGGCAATCAACTTCAGTGTTTCTTCATCGGCCCTCACAGACTCTTTCTTGCAGATATTTGCCAGATGGTCGGTGAGTGTATCCAGTTCAATACGACGCAGATCGAAGCGCTGGCAGCGCGACAGAATCGTTACGGGAATCTTGCGCAACTCAGTCGTGGCGAAAATGAATTTCACATGCGCCGGCGGTTCTTCGAGCGTTTTGAGCAGGGCATTGAACGCATGTTTGGAGAGCATATGCACTTCGTCGATGATATAGACTTTGTAAC
>JANQJY010000066.1 GCA_028281385.1 Rickettsiales bacterium
ATAGATATCCCGGTCAAACCGTTTGATGAGTTTTTCCAGCACGATGTCATATTCCTCACCGTCATTGGTGCGGAATATGACATCGTGCTGGAAAAACTCATCAAACGGTTTGACCGGGATATCTATCTGGCCGATAAACCGGCGCTGGATGCGATCATCGCCCTGATCCGTCGCGATGAAGATGAAGACGACAAGGTGCAGGTTGCGCTCGATCATGACGAGTTAACGCGTTATCAGGAATTGCGTCTGGCTGCCGCTTGTGATCGCGCCGGCAAGGCACGCTGCTTCGATACGCTGGCACGGCGCTGGCGCCCGTTTGAGGAGCAGTCGCCGCGTGAACTGAACGAGATTATCATGGTCTATATCGAGGTCGATCGTCCGGCCGAGATTTATGACGATATCACCGAACTGTATGAAAATGATCCTAAAGAGAAGATCGGGGTGGCTTGGGCCAAACTGGCCACGGCGCTTAACCAGCGCGAAGAAATCATGGCGTGGATCAATCGTCCCGAGCTCTGCCTGACGGCACAGGATCTTTCGCAGCTCTTCTATATTGCCAATGAACGCCGTCATGAACAGCTGGGCATCCTCTATGCCGAAATGCTGATCGATCGCAAAGACAGCGAGCGTCACCGCAAAATTCTGCTGACCGCCTATATGACCGCCGGTGAATATGAAAAAGCCCTGCCCTATTTGCGTGAGAAACGTTTCAACTCGCGCAACGACGAAGATAATTATCTGCTGGCACTCAATAAGCTCGCCAAAAAAGACGAGGAGTTGAATGATGAGTTGGTCGATCACGTCGTCTCGCAGCTGAATAATGAAGGGTTGGAAAAAGAGCGTCGCCTGCAATATGTTTTCATGCTGATCAATGCCGGGCATAAAGACAAGGCCATGCCTTATATCAATGAATATGCCGAAACCGAAGGCGGTGAATGGAAAAAGATGAAACGTCAGCTGCGTGCCAGCCGTGGCGGTGGAAAGCGCCGCAGCTCCGGCGGCGGAACAACGGTGGCCCGCGCGGGAGGTGGCGCCACCGGTTTAACCGGTATTCATACCGCTAACTTCGCGTCCCGTCCGCCGGGTAGTGGCTTGACAGCGCCAGTCTATTACGGGCCTAACCAGCCTGCACTGGAAGATCTGCCCGTGGAAAAACGCATGCAACTGGCCTTCGATCCCGGCACCGATGACGAGATGCGTCGTTTCATTGCTTTTAGTTTAAAGGATGACGGGTTTGTCAGCGAGGCGACATCAGTCTTTGAGCTCATCGCCCGGAATAAAGGGCCTAATTCCCAAGAAGTCAAAGACCTGCTTTTCATGTGGAAGCCTCCGCTCGATCAGACGGAGATGGGCTGGTTACTGACCCGCGCCGAAGCGACCAAAGGTGCCGCACGCACCGCCTGGGTGGAGCATATCGCCGTGCATACCGATCCGGCCGTGCTGATGCACTATCTGACCTATGAACCCGGACCAATAGCTAATGCTATTGTTCAGGCCAAATACATTAATCCGGATACCGCCAGCACCGTCGGCGACCTGCCACGCCATATCCGCATGCGTATGGCATTCGATCCGAACACCAGCGAAGATACACGCCGCAATATCGCCTTTGGCCTGCTCGATGCCGGTTATCGTCAGGATGCGGTACTGGTCTTTGAATATCTTGCCGAAAACAAAGGACCGTCTAGTCAGGAAGTGAAGGACCTGCTCTATTTATGGGGCCCGCGCCTGAATGAAGCACAGATCGCCTGGCTTGCAAGCCGTGCTGATAAATCAACCGGCATGACCCGCAACAAGTGGATGGAACATATCGTTGCCATGGCCGATGATTACGCGCTGATGCGTTTTGTCTCGTTGCGCCCACAAACGCTATCCGATAAAGCCGTTCGTGACCGTTATTTCCGTGCACTGGCCAGCCATGGCTCACTTGATGAATTCGACGAGGGTATGCGTCACTGGGTCAATGCCTCTACCGATACCAACGCCATACGCGACTATTTTCATGTCGCTAAAAGCTTCAGCATGAATGATGCGGCCGTGCACGCTCTTCGTCGCCTGGATCACCTGGTGCCAGGACAGGAAGTGATCATTCGCGACCTTGGCATTCATACCTATAATCAGGGAGATTATTCCGAGTCGGCCAAATATTTGCGCCGCTATTTCCAGATGCGTAACCAGATTGCCAATACCCGCACACCGGATTTCGAACCGCATTTCTATATGGCATCTCTGTTACAACGTAGCGGAAACGAACTGGCCGCACGCAAACATTTTCAGGAAGTGATCAAGCTGGGGCCGTCCTACGCCAAAACCATCGACAAGCAATCGATGTATTATACTAGCCTGTTTAACGCCGGATACCATGATACCGCCAAGCGCGGGTTCTATACCCTGCTGAACGCCTATCCGGAAGATAAGTCATTGCTGGCAGATTTCCTAAGTGCCTTGCTGGAATATAAATATTATGACGAAGCCACTGTCGTGGCGAATAGCTATGACCAGTCGAAACGCTATTATGCACACCATAACCCGCAACCGATGACGATTGAATCGCCTTATGTATCGAATGTTCGCACTTTTGAAGGCGGGCGTGAAATGCAACTGCAATTCTCTCAGCCGATTGGAGAGAAACCCTATGTCAATCCACAGCAATTCCCATGGCTGGAAACGCAGCAGGTGAGCTATGATTCACTGCATGTCGCCGCCAAGCCTGGCTACAGGCTCCATTTCGCACCGATGGCGAATCACACAGTCGAGATCGTTCCGCTGCCCGATGTTGTCACGCCGGAACAGGCCCTGGACGCACGGGAAGATTTGCGTTTGCAACTGTTATATGCGCGGCTTGAACTGGAAACCGGACGTGAAAACAAAGCGCTGAACCGTCTGTATACGCTGGAGGATCACTATCCGGCCGATCCGCAGGTATTGGGTTACACCGCCAATGCCGAGAATTATGCTGGCAACTGGAATCGTGCGCTCTCCCTGCTCGAACAGGCGCAAAGCATGGCACCCTATAACGAAGATTACATGTTGCTGAGTGAAGATATCAAAAAATACAATGCACCGCATATCACGCTTGATCATGAATGGCGGCGCATTGGTGACAGCGATGAACAGATTACCTCTGTGATGGGTGTCGCACGCCTGACGGATCACTTCGAAGTCGGCTTTGATGTGAAAAATAATGCGGTGGATGCCTCACAACTCCGCCGTGCCGGCACCGGCATTATTCAGGATTTCGACGTTACCCGCCAGAAGGGTGAAATCTATGCCGCCTATTATTTCGACAA
This sequence comes from Rickettsiales bacterium, assembly GCA_028281385.1. Classification (GTDB taxonomy): domain Bacteria; phylum Pseudomonadota; class Alphaproteobacteria; order Rickettsiales; family UBA3002; genus JANQJY01. Next base: position 3,291 of record JANQJY010000066.1, read on the forward strand.
TGGCAGCCGTATGAAGGTTGCAGGGTTCGCTAATAATGATGAAGCAGGCGGTGGGCTGTATTACGCCTTTACCAACCCGCTGGGCCGCAGTGAGATCTTTGGTGAATATCGCAAGCCGTATTGGCATTTTGTCGAAGCTGTTACCGAACATGCCACCCGCAACCGCCTCGGCGTCAAGCATTTCACCAATCTGCGTCCTGATACTTCTGTCGGTGCGGAGGTCGCCTATAATCAGTATAATATCAAAGATGATGATAAAGTCGCCGACTCGGCGCATATCCAGGCCAATATCGTACACCGTATTCGTGATGAAGCTCCTTACGTCGCTGTCGGCTACGGGTTTGACGGTGAATATATCATCGACAAGGAACATCGCTTCATTCAGGATGGCAGCGGCGACATCTACAGTCCTTTCCCGTTGACCTCACGTGAGATTCACTTCGTCTCCGGTATTTTCGAGCAGGACTTCACGAAAACCACGCGCGGGCAATTAGTCGCGGGCTACGCTTACGATCGCCTCGGCGGCCACGGCCCGCAGGTCGAAGGACGCATTACCCAGGAAATCACTGACAAGTTCGAAGCACAAATTCGTGGACGTTACGGTCTGCAAACCAACGAAACCGACAATAACGTCACCATTCTGGGCGGTCATTTACGATATAAATTCTAACGAGGAAAAAGAGACAGGACCATGAATAGACAACAGCGCATTTTCGGCCTTCGCCTTTCTGCCATTTTTGAGATCATCATCGGGTTGATCGTGCTGGTATTGATCGATCTGATCTTCGGTGACGGTGACATGTATTATGATGTGAATCCGCATCCCTTCTGGCTGATTGTGATTCTTGTCGCCGCGCAATATGGCGCAAATGAAGCCCTGCTCGCCGCCGCGCTCAGCACGTTGGTGTTTCTCATCGGCGGTCTGCCGGCACGTGCTGAAGATGTCGATATTTTCACCTATTATTACGACATTCTGATCAACCCGATCCTGTGGTTCAGTATCGGCCTGCTCGCCGGTGTGTTTACCGAACGCCATCTGCGCACCATTACGCGGCTGGAACATGAATTGCAGCAATCACAGGAGCGTGAGGAGAAGATTAGCGAATCCTATACCTATGTGCGTGACCGCAAGGAAGAGCTAGAAGTGCAGATTTCCGGCAAGCTGACTTCTTCCGTACAGGCTTACCGCGCTGCTAAGGCGATTGAAAAACTCAATCCGCACGATGTATTGAAAGGCGTCGAAGATCTCATCGGGGCGATTCTCTCACCGCAAAGCTTTTCGGTCTATCTGTTACATGACGATAAACTGACCGCCAGCATCATGCATGGCTGGGGACAGGAAGGACGGTATCACGCCGAGTTCGGATCACACACACCGATTTACCAGCAGGTCATCGGCAATCAGCAAACGCTGTGTATCGTCAACAGCGATCATGAAATCACACTGGACCGTCAGGGTGTGTTGGCCGGCCCGATTATCGACCCGAACACCAAACGCGTGATGGGGATGCTCAAAATCGAACAGATGGACTTCGTCAATCTGAGTCTGAATAATATCGAGACATTCAAAGCGCTGTGCGAATGGATTGCCAGTTCGCTGGTCAATGCTGAAAATTACCAGGTAGTCAAGGCCGATACAGTCATTAATCCGGATCATAATCTGATGACCTACAACTTCTTCCAGCGCCAGAGTAATTACCTGCTGCACCTTGCCAAGCGCGTCGGATTCGATGTCAGCATGATTGTGGTACGCATCACCGATCCGCAAAAAATCGATGAAACAGAGCGTTTAAGCGTCGCACGCCAACTGTCGCAATCCGTGAAAAACGTATTGCGCAATGTCGATCTGGCATTCGAATACCAGACCGATGGTGAGGAATATTCCATCCTGCTGCCCGCAACGTCGCAGGACGGAGCCAACATTGTCCGCGAGAAAATTTCCTCCGATCTGGCGAAAAATCTGACGCAAAAACAAAATGCCAACTTCTCCTATATCGTACAGGCCGTCCATGAGGCAGCGTAAGGATACCGTTACATGTCAATCGATCCCAGCATAGATCATTACGAATATATCGACGAGCTGTTGCAGCCCGAAGATATTCATGAAGTCAATCTGGCGCGGCTTGGTAATACGCTGCTTTATATTGTCGTTGGCATCATCCTTACCGTCGTGCATGGGGTGAACGCCTACCTTGCCGTGTTTGCCGGATGGAATGTCGCCATCTGTATCCTGATTCATCTGTTGATCAGTGCCATTACCGTCGTGATCGCCTATACGCAATATAAAGCCAATATGGACGCACCTTTTATGGTGCTGGCTGCCATTGCTGTCGCGGTGACTGGTATCTTCGGTGCAGCCGGTATCTTCTTATGCGTATTGCTGACAGCGGTATTCCGTCAGGCCAACCATACCTTTGAAGAATGGTTTGAGCTGATTTTCCCGACCGACAGGGTAAGCGAACCGGAAGATGTTTATAATAAAATCGTTGTGGGACGCGATGAGAATCCGACACAATATAACGTCATGCCCTTTATCGATGTGATGGAAATGGGCTCGGAAGAACAAAAGCGCCGTGCCTTGAGCCGGATGACGGTAAACTTTCATCCACGCCTGTCTCCTGCCTTCCGCCGCGCACTAAAAGATGACAGTAACGCCATTCGCGTGCAGGCAGCAACATCGGTTGCCAAGATCGAAAATGAGTTCATGAAAAAGCTGGAGAAAATTGAAAAGGCCCGTGCCAAAGATCCGAATAATCTTTATATTCTCTACGCACTGGCCCGTTATTACGATGATTACGCCTATACCGGCATTCTTGACCGCGAACGTGAAATTCTCAACCGTGAGAAAGCCGTTGAAACCTATCAGGCCTATCTGCAGCATGATCCGAGCAATGCCGATGCCTGGGCCGCCATTGGTCGCCTGCTGTTCCGCAGCGAGAAATGGAGCGATGCCGCCAACTGGTTCAAACAGGCGATGGATCGCGGCTGGAAGAGTCAGTCGATCATCCTGTGGTATCTCGAATGCCTATATCGTACCGGCGATTACCAGATGCTGCGTAATGTCGCGTCCGAACATGGACATGTCATTGCCGAAAGCGAAACGCTCCCTCCCGAAATACGTGATGCCGTCACTGTCTGGGCGCGCAAGGAAGGAGCCACCGCATGAGTATCAATGCCGATATCTGTCTGATTCTGGAAGGCACCTATCCGTATGTGACAGGTGGTGTTTCCAACTGGGCGCATGAGCTGATCGAAGAGCATAAGGATACGTCCTTTCACCTGCTCAGCATCGTTCCTTATGATGCCGAACTGGAGCTAAAATATCAGCTTCCTTCTAATGTCAAAAGCCTGAAAACCATTCGCCTGGGACGATTGCCGGAAGGTGGAAAATGCACGTCCCTGATGGCCAGACGTATTCACAGCGCCCTGGCCGGTCCGATCAAAAGCACTACCAGTGAACAACCGCTAGAGCTGGATGAGCTGAGAAAAATGATCGATGCGTTGCGCAGCACGACTGTCTCGCTTGGTTCCAACATTCTGCTCGATCGCGAAGAAGCCTGGGAGCAGCTGATCGAACTGTATGAAGACTCGTTCAACGATCACTCTTTCCTCGATTTCTTCTGGTCGTATCGCGCCATTGCCAGCAGTATTTATTCCATCCTGCTGACGGATTTACCCAAAGCCGATCTATATCATGCCATGAGCACCGGCTATGCCGGGCTGATGGCGGCCCGCGCCAAAATCGAAACCAACAAACCGGTCATGGTCACCGAACATGGTATTTACACCAACGAGCGCCGCATCGAAGTCGTCGCCGCCGACTGGCTGGATTCCACCGCCTCCAGAGCGCTTACCGTCGACAAGCCGCGTCGCGACCTGCGCGATTTATGGATCGATTCGATTCTGAACTTCTCACATGTTTGCTATCAGGCCTGCGACAGTGTCATCACCCTGTTCAAAGGCAATCAGGTCCACCAGCTTGAAGACGGCGCCGATCCGGCCAAAATGAAAGTCATCCATAACGGCATCGACCTCAACCGTTTCGGTACTATTGCCCGCAAACGTCACGGCGCACCGACGATTGCGCTGATCGGCCGGGTGGTGCCGATTAAAGATGTGAAAACCTATATCCGCACCTGCAGCCTGCTCAAGCAATATGCGCCCGATATCAAGGCCTACGTACTCGGTCCGACGGATGAGAATAAAAAATACTTCAATGAATGTATCAATATGACCAAGCTGCTGGGGCTGGAAAATAACATTGTCTTCACCGGCCGTGTCGATGTCGATAATTATCTCGATCATATCGATGTCCTGGTATTAACCTCGCTCAGCGAGGCACAGCCGCTGGTGATACTGGAGGCCGGCGCCTGCGGCATTCCGACCGTCGCCACTGATGTTGGGGCGTGCAAGGAAATCATTTACGGTGCAACAGATGAAGAACCGAAACTTGGCACAGGCGGCATCGTTACCCCACTGGCCAGTCCGGCAGCCACGGCCGAGGCGATTTTGACCCTGCTGTCGAACGAAGACCTCTATTCGCAATGCAGCAACGTCATCAAGCAGCGCATTGCCAAATATTACGATCAGAAAACGTTGCATGCGGAATATGAAACACTCTATGGATCACTGGTAGGACGAGGTTAGAAACCCATTATGGCTGGCATTGGCTTTGAACTGAACCGACTCGCAACGCGCAACGACATTATGGGCATTGTCGGTGCGTATTTCCATTCCGCCATGGCCACCGCCGGCCCATGGGTATTCACCGTAATTGCGCTGGCGATCATCACCTATCTCTATGGCGGCGAAGGCGACAATCTAGAGCTGATGAATTTTCGCGGCGTGATCGTCTATAATTTCTCTTTCACGCTGGTGATTTCCGCCTCCATCTTCCTGGTATTAACGCGTCATCTTGCTGACCAGATTCACGTGAAAGACGTCACCGCTACCCCGACCGTCATGCTGGAAAGTCTGTTGATTCTGTATCTGCTGCATTTGCCGGTCGGGCTATTTTTTTACGGCTATTATTTCGAGATGAGTGTCGGGCTGCTGCTGACCGGATTTGCCAATATGTTCCTGATCGGCTCGACCTGGCTGCTAGCCGTGTTCCTGACCGCACTTAAAGACTATATCGCCGTAACCTGGGCGTTTCTGATCGGCATGATCATCGCCATCGTCGCCGCTTGGAGCCTGGATCATCATGGCGCAGCCGGTATGCTCACCGGCTTCAATATCGGGTTGGTCATCATCGTCTTCTGGCTGTGCGCACGTATTTTTGCCGAATATCCCTACAAACTGACCACCCGCTTCTCACTCAAGCCTTATTTCAAAAAATACTGGGAACTGATTTTTGCCGGTATCTTTTATAACGCTGCGATCTGGGTCGATAAGTGGATCATGTGGTTTGCACCGGAATCCATCATCCTGCCGAGCAATCTGCGTTTTTATCCGGATTACGATTCAGCCATGTTCCTGGCCTATCTGACCATGGTACCGTCTTTTGCCCTATTCGTGTTTAACGTTGAAACGCAGTTCTTTCACCATTACCGGCGTTTTTATCAGAATATTCTCGATCACGCCTCACTGCGTCGTATCCGCCACTTTCATAATCTCATCGGCGAAAGCATCGTCGAAGGTTCACGCAATCTGATCTTCATGCAGGGCGCTATCTGTCTGCTCGCGATTCTTCTCGCACCGCAGATTTTTGAAATGCTCGATATTTTCTTCCTGCAGCTGGGGATTTTCCGTCTGGGTACCTTGGGCGCCTTTTTCCACGGACTGCTTCTTTTTGGCACAATTATTCTGCAATATTTCGACTGCCGGAAGGCCATCATGTGGGTATATCTGTATTTCTTTCTATCCAATGCCATCTTCACCTTAATTGTGATGCTGTATTTCGGTTTCGAGTATTACGGCTATGGCTACTTCCTCTCCGCCGCGAGCAGCTTTGTCCTCGGCGCACTGGTACTGTTCCAGCATGTACGCAAGCTGCCTTACCATTCCTTCATTACCAACAACAACTCGGTCAAACGGGACGTTAAAACCCCGGCAACCGATAGGGGCTGGCTGCCCGAACATCTGGCAAAACGTGCCGGTTTGGAAGCATAAACTTTTCTATTTGAAGTTGCATTTTCAGTGCGGTCCCGTCATCATCATTAAAAAGATGCGGGGAAGGCATGCACACCGTTCTCATCGTAGAAGACGAAACATCACAACGTTTGTCACTGGCCGCCTTATGCGAGAACTGCAGCTATAAGGCCATTCAGGCTGCCAATGGTCAGGAAGCGTTATTTTATCTGAAGAAACAAGATGAAACACCCATCGATCTTATTATTACCGATCTGTTCATGCCGGAAATGGATGGACATGAGCTGATGCGCGTCCTGCATGAAGAATATCCGCATATTCCGGTAATCGTCGTCACGACCAGCGATCAGGCACAGGATGCCGTAAAAATGATGCAGCTTGGCGCCATTGATTTCATGACCAAACCGGTGCAGGAAGAGCGGCTTACCGTGTCTATCCGCAATGCCATTAAAATCGAAGGACTGCGCGAGGAGGTCGGAAGGTTACGCCGAAAAGAGAAAGGAACGTTCTGTTTTGATGATCTGATCGGCCACGCTGCCGGATTAACCGAAACGGTGACGATGAGTCGGAAAATCGCCCAGTCTGAATTGCCTGTCCTGATCCTCGGCGAAAGCGGTGTGGGAAAAGAAGTCTTTGCCAGAGCAATTCATGGCGAAAGCCGGCGTGCTGGCAAACCGTTCATTGCCGTCAATTGCGGCGCCATTCCAAAAAACCTGACAGAAAGCACGCTGTTCGGACATGAAAAAGGCTCCTTCACCGGTGCGATTAACAAATCACTCGGTAAATTTCGTGAAGCAAATGGCGGCACATTATTCCTTGATGAAATCGGTGAACTGCCGCTTGATACGCAGGTTAAGCTTTTGCGCGTCCTGCAACAGAAAGAGATCGAACCGGTTGGGCTGGCATCGCCTGTGAAAGTTGACGTACGCATTATCTCCGCTACCAATCGCAACCTGTCCGAACAGGTAAAGGAAGGCGCCTTCAGAGAAGACTTGTTTTACCGCCTGAATGTACTGCCACTGACTATCCCTCCTTTAAGAAAACGCAAGGACGATATCGTCATGCTGGCACAGCACTTCCTGGAACAAACGGCTATTACAGAGCACCAGCCACAGAAACATTTATCCGAAGAAGCGGTTGAATGGGCAGTATCTTACGACTGGCCAGGCAATGTCCGCGAACTGGAAAATACCCTGTCGCGCGCCGCTCTGCTCAGCGAAGGACAGGATATTAAAAAAGATGATCTGAAGTTTCTCATTGAACAACCGGTCAAAGAGACAGATTTTGCCATTTCCGGCAATGATCATCAGATCTCACTGATGCGTTCTGACGGCTCACCAAAGAATATGGATGAACTCTATGACGATATCATCCGCTATACCATGGAGCATTGCCAGCACAACGTTTCCGAAGCGGCAGTCATCTTAGGTATTGGTCAGTCTACCCTTTACCGGAAGCTTGGCAGCAATAAAAAGAAAGCAAGTTAGGTTGCATTGATACAGCCTAATGACACCGTAATACTTTCAAGTCATATACAGGATGTTCCAGTGCCGAAAGCGCAGGAGATGAGGCAAACATCCAGCCGGAAAAGATTTTCTCGGGCATGTCCCTGTTTTTATATTCCGTCACTTCCAGCAACGCCGCATGCTCGGGACGCCGGCTTTTCGGTGCTGTCCAGCAGGATTTGGCCACCACCGTCAGCTTCCCGAAATGCATCTCTTCTCCCACGGCGCCTTTTAACTCCGACACATGCGCAGTGATTTTATTCAACCCCTGTAAGATCACTTGCTTTGCTTTTTTTTCCACAGCACAGGCCGAAGAGGCAGATAGTAGAATACAGGCAGTTAACAGACAGGCGGCACAACGAAACAACATGAATTATTCAAGCTCGAGCTCAAGGCTGAAAGGGTTCTCCGTTTCCGGAACAAGACCGTCATCCGATTCCGGTATCTCTTCGACTCCGCCACCACTGAACATGAATTTTCCAATCAACTCCTCAAAACTGATCGAAGATTGCGTGAAGCGGATTTCATCGCCCTGTTTCAACATCGCATTATCGCCGCCCGGATCAAGCTTGATATATTTATCCCCCAGCAATCCCGTGCTGACAATCGCCGCCGAAGTATCCTTGGGTAGCTTGATATCTTCCTTGATCATCAGAGAGGCATCGGCCTGATAAGTCCCCGCATTCAGTATCAGATCATCCACTACGCCGACCTTCAGCCCGCTGATTCGCACTTCACTGCCGACACTAATGCCGCTGATATCATTGAAACGCGCAGTGATATTATAGCCATCCACGGTTTTCACAGTGCTACGCCCATAGGCAAATAACAGGAATCCACCCGCTACCATCAGCACGACACC
>JANQJY010000082.1 GCA_028281385.1 Rickettsiales bacterium
ATGCCAGCCGAACTGCGATTCGACCGGATCGGAAATCTCACCTTTTTTCAGAGCAAAGGCCGCATCGGAAAAGGGTTTGACCATCTTGCCCTCGGCGAAATAACCGAGATCACCGCCCTGCGCTCCGCTGCCCGGATCCTTGGAATGCTCCTTCGCCAGCGCTTCAAAATCCTCGCCGTCATCGATCTGCTTTTTGATGTCTTTGGCCTCGTCCTCGGTCTTGACCAGAATATGACGCGCACGCACCTCTTCATCATCGCGATGTTTTTTGATGTAATCATCATATTCCCTGCGTATGTCCTTATCACTGACCAGTTCCGCCCCTTTGCTATCGAGGAAATGCCGGACGATCAGCTTGCGTTTGGCGTCTTCGACCTGTTTGACAAGCTCGGGTTTCTTATCCAGCCCGGCGGCAACGGCTTCGTCATAAATCAGATACTCGCTGATCACCCCGCGCAGGATATTCTGCTTGATCGGCTCATCGACCGTATCAAACGCCGGCGCATTTTTGCCGGGAAACAGATTGTTCCAGATCGTCTCCACTTCCGACTTTTTGATCTTTTTGTCGCCCAGTTCCAAAATCACATAATCATCCGCCACGGCCACCCGGCCTGCAAACATGGCAAATACACAGGCAATCAATGCAATACGGTATGTCATACTTAGCTCCCCGATTAATGTCATGACGCTTATGGCATAGTTCCCCCCGGCTTTCAAGTGATTCGATTGACATTCCCGCCAACCCTTCTTATCTCTAGGCTTGATAGGTATAATATAAGGAATGAGAATGCTGGAAGGATTGGCAAAAAAGCTCTTCGGCAGCGCCAATGAGCGACTGGTACGCGGATTTGCGAAGGATATCGGCAAAATCAATGCCTATGAAGAGGCGTTTGAGAAATTGTCCGACGATGAGTTGCGCGCCAAAACCGACGCATTCAGACAACGGCTGAAAGACGGCGAATCCGAAAATCACCTGCTGCATGAAGCCTTTGCCTTGGTGCGCGAAGCCTCCAAACGCACACTCGGCATGCGCCATTTCGATGTGCAGCTGGTCGGCGGCATGGTGCTGCATCGCGGCATGATCTCCGAAATGAAAACCGGTGAGGGAAAAACCCTGGTCGCCACCCTTCCCGCTTATTTGAATGCGTTGTCGGGAAAAGGAGTGCATATCGTCACCGTCAATGACTATCTCGCCGGACGTGACGCGGCATGGATGGGTAAAATCTATGAATTTCTGGGTCTGAGCGTCGGTACCATCCAGCATGATATGAGCGATGAAGCACGCCACACGGCGTATGGTTGCGATATTACTTACGCCACCAATAACGAACTCGGCTTCGACTATCTGCGCGACAATATGAAATACAGCTATGACGAGATGGTGCAGCGCCCGTTCCATTACGCGATTGTCGATGAGGTCGATTCCATCCTCATCGACGAGGCGCGCACGCCGCTGATCATCTCCGGCCCGACCGAAGATAATTCGGCGCTTTACACCCAGATCAACCGCCTGATTCCGCAATTACAGGAAGAACATTACGAGATCGAGGAAAAATCCAAGGCCGTGACGCTGACCGAGGACGGCGTAGCGGAAATGGAGGCATTGCTGGCGGCGGAAGATTTGCTGGTCGAAGGCTCGAGCCTGTATGACATCGACAATGTGTCGGTGGTGCATCATGTCAATCAGGCGCTGCGCGCGCATCTGATGTTCACGCGCGACAAGGATTACATCGTCAAGGACAATGCGGTGGTGATCATCGACGAATTCACCGGGCGCATGATGGAGGGGCGACGCTATTCCGAAGGGCTGCATCAGGCGCTGGAAGCGAAAGAGAATGTTCATATTCAGAATGAAAACCAGACGCTCGCTTCCATTACCTTCCAGAATTATTTCCGGCTCTATCCCAAACTCGCCGGCATGACCGGTACCGCCATGACCGAAGCTGCCGAGTTCAACGACATCTACAAGCTCGAGGTGGTGGAAATTCCGACCAATGTCCCCATTGCGCGCCGGGACTTTGATGATGAAATCTACCGCACCAGTGACGAACGCGACCATGCGGTGACTGAACTGATCCGGGAATGTCACGAACGCAATCAGCCCGTGCTCGTCGGTACGGTGAGCATCGAAAGTTCCGAAGCCTTTTCGAAAAAACTCAAAAAAGCCCGCATCCCGCATAATGTGTTGAATGCGCGCCATCACGACAAGGAGGCGCATATCATCGCCCAAGCCGGTCGTCCGGGTGCGGTGACCATCGCCACCAACATGGCCGGACGCGGTACCGATATCCAGCTCGGCGGCAATCTCGATATGCGATTAAGCGACGAACTCAAAGACCAGACCAACGACGTCAAGGCCGCCAAGATCAGGGATGAGGTGGCCAAAGACAAACAGATCGTCATCGAAGCGGGCGGGCTGTATGTCATCGGTACCGAACGTCATGAAAGCCGGCGTATCGACAATCAGCTGCGCGGCCGCTCCGGCCGTCAGGGCGATCCGGGCGCGTCGAAATTCTTTATCTCGCTCGAAGATGATCTGATGCGCATTTTTGGCTCGGAACGCATCGACGGCATGTTGCAGCGCCTGGGGCTGGAAGAGGGCGAAGCAATCTATCACCCGTGGATGAACAAGGCGATCGAGCGCGCGCAAAACAAGGTCGAGCAGCGTAATTACGAGATTCGTAAAAACCTGCTGAAATTCGACGATGTGATGAATGATCAGCGCAAGGTGATTTATGAACAGCGCCACGAATTGATGGAAGCGGAGGAGATGTCCGACACCGTCGACGAGATGCGCGACGATGTGATCGAGGATTTGATCCAAACCCATATCCCGCCGAAATCCTACGCCGAGCAATGGGACGCCGAAACACTGGAAAAGGAAGTGTACCGCATTTTCGGACTGGAACTGCCGATTCAGGACTGGGCGAAAGAAGAAGGCATTGCCGATGAGGAAATCGCCGAGCGGCTGACCAGAGAAACCGACGAGCTGATGACAACCAAGCGTGACGAGCATTATCCGAAACTGTTTCAATATGCCGAAAAGCGCATTTTGCTGCAAACGCTTGATCAGCTGTGGAAGGATCACCTGTTGTCGCTCGATCATCTGCGCCAGGGCATCGGGCTGCGCGCCTATGGTCAGCGCGATCCGCTCAATGAATACAAGCAGGAAGCCTTTACCCTGTTCGAGCATATGCTGCACCAGCTGCGCGAAGTGGTGACGACGCGCATGTCGCGCCTGCAGATTCGCGTCGAGAATCCGGAAGAGTTGATGCGCATGGAACAGCAGAAAATGCATGAAACACGGCAGGATCCGGCATTGGCGGGACAGTCTCAGCCACAAAACCGGATGCCGGTGGAAACCGTGCATACCCGCATCGCCGCCGAGGAACGCAATCCAAATGATCCGAACACATGGGGACGTGTCGGACGCAACGAACCCTGCCCCTGCGGTTCAGGCAAAAAATTCAAACAATGTCACGGGCGTCTGGCCTGAGAATTACTCAAACCAGCCGATCATCGCCTGCACGAATTCCGGATGGTTATACTCCACCGTCGTATAGACTGGCTGCGGATGACCGGGCACCGATTGAGCAGGACCTAACGTTACCGCTCCTGGTTCAGGCACCGTTAACCACTGCTTTTTTATATACTGACGCTCATCGGCTTCGCCGATAATGGGCGGTGCACTCGTATATGTCGGTATTCCCGCCTGCGGATCACGGCTGAACGGTTTCAGCCTGATCATATGGCGGTGGCGGCCGTTGATCGCATGCAGCTCGCTGCCGCAGGCCTTGGCGGTATACAGCCCGACGAGCCGCTCATAACGCAGCATGCTCGCGGTCATGGCATCCTTGCGATTGAAGTAATAACGATCACGCGCATCATAGTGGATATGTTCGACCAGCGCGATGTCTTCCTCCATCTGCGCGCAGGACAGGTGAGGATCATCCGGATGGCCGGGTGGCAATACTGTTGCACAGGCCGGCAACAGCAGACATAGCATCATAATGGATGAGATTCGCATCACACACTCCCCCTTTGTTTTTTCGCGAGTATGGCATGAAAAGGTTAAGGGAAGGTTAATACCGTAAAACAGGATTACACTTTTATCTTCATAGCCTGCGTGACAAGATCCAGCACCATCCGTTCATTCACACCGATATCGTGAATTGCGATACGCGTTTCGGGAAATAAAGAAGCTGTTTCTTTTGCTGCCTTTTCATGTTTCATCGCGTCCAGCCGGGCGATGCGCTGTTCCGTCGCAGGGTGGGCATGAGTGATATACGCATTATAATACCGTTCCCAAACAGACTTGTCGGCAGCACCGATTTCTCTCAAAAACGGATCTGCCTTCTTTTCCGTTTCACTCATTCCGTCTATGACCTGGCGATTACATAACTTTGGTACTGCCAATGCTTCTTTCATGGCATCCGGCGATACGAGTTCTGCCGCCAGCTTATCGGCACGATATTCGGCACGCAGCAACAACTGGCGTGTACCGATCATCCCCAGCCCGGCACCAGCTGCCGCAGCAGCCACATCTTGAGACAGACTTTTCACCTCTTTCCAGAAAGGTGACTGTTGGACATCTTTCTGTGAGATGCCAAGGCCATTATGGGCAAAAAATATGTCATCTTTCTTCAGTTCTTCTGCTGACATGTGTTTCTTATTCTTTTGCGATGAAATCAGATGCCATGCCACCACCGTCACCACCGGAGCGATAAAAGGCAGCATACGTGCGCCCAGCATAAATTTTATGCCATCCTTTGCATGCGAGAACTCATGAACTAATGTTGCGTCAAATGCCGTACCTCTCGCAACTCTGAATAGTTCGGTTTCAGTTTTAGAGATTAATAAAATCGGAGGCTCTACCGGAACACAAGCTGCGTTTGAGATCGGAGAATCTACCAGCAATACACGCGGTGTTTTCAGCCCCAACTCCTGCGCACGTGCTTTTGCCAGTTCTGCGACAGGGCCGTGGCGATGTTCCACCGCATCAAATTTACGGCTGAGAACCTCTACCAGCCTGTCTACCGGATTCTGATCTGTTGGGCCACGGTCTACCATCCTTTCATCATATCAGTCTGAAAAATCGCCGGATGTGACAATTTGATGAAGAATGACGGGTTTGAGTTGGCGAACAAAGTGAGTCTACGAACCCGTCATCCCGGCGCAGGCCGGGATCTCGTGCCGCTTGCCGTGCAGGAACAGGATTCCGTGCTCACGATTTTTGCATACAAAAATACGCGCCACGGGATGACAACAGCCTAATTTTCTCGATTTTTCCGTTTCACCGCCCGCCAGATGCCATAGATACTGATAGCGATCCATACGCATTCGATGACAAATGACGGCAAATTCCAGTGCACCAGCAGTGACAGCAGAATCAGCACCGCGCCGATCAGATTTAGGATGTGATAGGTTTTATCACGGTGACTTAGTTTCTCTGTACTGATCAGGCCGTAAGCTACAACAATCAGCCCGACGCCGATAAGCCCGATCATATTCGCTGCGCTGTCCATTATCCCTTTGTCCTTCTTAACCGGCGGATCAGCGGTTGTTCGATCCGCTCGCTGATCTGTATAGAGACAATCACCATCAATGCAAAGCAGATTGGCACAAAGACATAGCTTCTGGTGAACGGATCAGCCAGATCCAGCAACGCCAGACACGCCACGGCAAATCCGAAACAATGGTAAAACAGATCATGCGCGAGATAGAGCACATAAGACGCATCGCCCAGACGGGTAAGCAGTGGCGGAATTCTGGCAAGTCTGCCGTTTGCTTCCAGAGCAATCAGCCCGTAGATCAGCAACGCACCGCCAACGCCCAGCCCGATACAGCGCGGCAGAAAATACGGGTAATAGCCGATACCCTTGGGATGATCGATCAGCCAGGCGCCGCCGGCAAGCAGTGATATGATCA
>JANQJY010000117.1 GCA_028281385.1 Rickettsiales bacterium
ATCGCCACCGGATCGTCCGATTTCTCGCCAAAGGCAAAGGCGGCCGACGGTGCGGTCGGCGTAAGGATGACATCGCATTGTTCATAAGCAGCCCTGAAATCATCGGCGATGAGGGTACGGATTTTCTGCGCCTTTTTGTAATAGGCATCATAGTATCCGGCAGACAACACATAGGTGCCGATCATAACACGGCGTTTGACTTCGGCACCGAACCCGGCGGCACGGGTTTTTTCATACATGTCATTCAGACTGTCGCCTTCCTCGCACACGCGCAGGCCATAACGCACCCCGTCATAGCGCGCGAGGTTGGACGACGCCTCCGCCGGCGCGATAATATAATAGGTCGGCAGGGCATATTGCGTATGCGGCAGGTGGATCGGTACAATCTCCGCTCCCTGGCTTTTAAGTAGCTCCGCCCCCTTGTCCCACAGTTTGGCGATTTCGTCATTGATACCTTCGACGCGGTATTCGGCAGGCACACCGACACGTAGCCCTTTGACATCACGGTTCTCCAATGCCGATTCAAGCTCGGGAATCTCTACCGGTGCCGAAGTGGAATCCTTCGCGTCATGTCCGACGATGGCCTGCAACCCGATCGCCGCATCGCGCACGCTGCGTGCAAACGGTCCGGCCTGATCGAGCGAGGAGGCAAAGGCAATCATGCCCCAGCGCGAGCACCGACCATAGGTCGGTTTGACACCGACAATGCCGCAGAAGCTCGCGGGCTGGCGAATCGAGCCGCCGGTATCCGATCCCAGCGACAGCGGACATAACCGCGCCGCCACTGCTGACGCCGAACCACCGGAAGACCCGCCCGGTACCACATCGGCATTATCACTTGCACGTTTCCACGGATTTTTGCACGGCCCATCATAGCTGGTCTCATTCGAGGAACCCATGGCGAATTCATCCATATTGGTCTTACCGAGCATCACTCCGCCGGCATTCATGAGATACTGCGTGACCGTCGATTCATACTCGGGAACAAACCCGTCGAGAATATGCGAGCTTGCGGTCGATCGCACGCCTTTGGTACAGAACAGTTCCTTGATCCCGACCGGAATGCCTTCGAGAACACCGCCTTTCCCCTTGCCGAGCTTATCATCCGATTGTCCGGCACGCTCAAGCGCGATCTCGGAGGTCACTTCAGTAAACGCATTCAGCGCATCATTCTGCGCAGCAATCGCATCGAGATGCGCCTTGACCAGTTCCACAGACGATATCTCCTTCGCGCGCAGCTTGTCGCGCATATCGGCAAGGCTCAGGCTGGTCAGTTCGTTCATCATATTCTGTCACCCCGCACTTGTTGCGGGGTCTCCCGCAACTGGCTGTATCCAGTCCTCATACAAATCTCTCCACTCCGGATTCATTTTCTCTATCGCATCAAACTTATATACCCGTTTCCATTTTTTAATCAGCTTCTCTTTGTGTATCGCTGCATTTACATCGGTGGTTTCTTCAAAATAGACTAACTTCCACACATTATATTTTTTTGTAAATCCATCTATTTTCTTTTCCCGGTGCTCCCATATACGCTTCATCAAGTCCGATGTCACGCCTGTGTAGAACACCGTATGATAAGCATTGGTAAGAATATAAACGTAATAACATTTTTCTATCGTTCTTCAGTGCAGTAGACCCCGCAACAAGTGCGGGGTGACAATTCTTAATATTACTCAATCACCTTGGGCACGGCGAAGCAACCATATTCCGAGGCCGGCGCATTCTTCAGCACCGCCTCCTGGATATTGCCGTCGGTGACCTCGTCTTTGCGCATCGGCAGGCGCATATCGGCGACCGACGTCATCTGCTCCACCCCTTCGGTATCGACCGACTGCAACTGCTCAACCCATTGCAGGATATTATCCAGCTCGCCGGTATAATGCTCCACCTCATCATCATTCAGGCGGATGCGTGCCAGCCGCGCAATTTTTTTCGTATCATCCTGTGTCAGGGACATGGTTTTCTCCTTTGCTTCCTGCTTCGGTCTCCTGACCTCCGCAATAAAGCGCGCTCAAGGCTGAGTCGGACATCCTGTCCTCCTCTTTCCCTATCGAGGCGTCTGTCATAGAGGCTTTTGAGTGGCATGGCAAGTACTCCTTACTTTGTCATCCTCGGGCGATTCGCAAGGCTTGTCTCGCCAAAGCTGCAGAGCAGCGACGGCGGAAGGCGAATCGACCGGGGGATCCACGACTCGTTTGTCAGGAGACAAACGATGTCAAAAATGCGTCCTGGCATTTTTAACTTGGTTCGCAAGATAAAACATTCACCGGATGTTTTATTTTCTTGCTTACCCCCTATAATTTTGTCTACTGACAAAATTCGTGGAATGACAAAAACTAAAGACATCACATATTTCACTGCCGCCCTGCCGCCGCGAGGCCGCCTGCTCGCGCTGGATCACGGCAGCAAGACCATCGGGCTGGCGATCAGCGATGTCGAACGATCGATCGCCTCGCCGCTCGATATCATCCGCAAAAAGAAATTTTCCGCCGATCTGGAGCAGTTACAACGCATCCTCGCCGAACATGCCGTCTGCGGGCTGGTCATCGGCTATCCGCTGAATCTCGACGGGTCCGAAGGTTCGCGCTGTCAGTCGGTACGCGCCTTCGTGCGCAATCTGGAACAGCATATCGATCTGCCGATGCTGCTGTGGGATGAGCGATTTTCCTCTACTGCGGCGAACGATGCCATGTTGGAAGCCGATTTGTCGCGCACGTCACGCAAAGACAAAATCGACAAAGTCGCCGCGAGTGTTTTTCTGCAGAGCCTGCTGGACGCGCTGATCGAAATCGATTAGGGCAAAGAAATGGAAATATTGTTAATCATTGCCCTTCTGGCTTATTTGATCGGTTCCATTCCTTTCGGGCTGCTGCTGACCAAATGGGCCGGACTTGGCGATGTCCGCAAGATCGGATCCGGCAATATCGGCGCTACAAACGTACTGCGTACC
This sequence comes from Rickettsiales bacterium, assembly GCA_028281385.1. Lineage (GTDB taxonomy): Bacteria > Pseudomonadota > Alphaproteobacteria > Rickettsiales > UBA3002 > JANQJY01. Next base: position 2,954 of record JANQJY010000117.1, read on the forward strand.
GGGAGTAAAAAACTTGCACTGGCCACCTTGCTGTTGGATTTCTCAAAGACGTTTGTGCCATTAATACTCCTCTCATATTTTTTTGAAGATTTGCTTTGGTATGAGTGGTTTTGGGATAGTCGAATCACTCATCAAAATGGTGCAATACAGCCAATTTTTGGCGAATGGGCACTTATGATTTATACGCCAATAATTTGTTTGTTCCTGATGTTCGGTCACATGTTTCCTATATGGTTGAAATTTAAAGGTGGTAAAGGGGTAGCATGTTTATTTGGAATATTTTTTGCCTATAACTGGCAGCTGGGTTGTCTTGCTGGAGTTTTATGGTTGTCGATCTTTTTTTCCACTCGGTATTCTTCCCTGGCTGCAATTATATCCATGCCATTAACGCTAATACTGTTTGAATGGATTATTCCTTATTTATTGTATGGACATGGTTTTAACCTGTCTGTTGAACGGTTTGGTTATATAATGCATATGTTAAAATACTCATTACCACTTCCTATAATTATGATGATCTTCAAACACCACGACAACATCCGCCGTCTTATCAAAGGCGAAGAACATCGGTTTACCTTTTCAAAGAAAGAGGATAAGGAAAAAGCATGACCGCCCTTGCCGAACAACATACCCTGCCCGCACGTCTGAGCGACGCCACACGTCTGGCAATACTGCGGCTGATCCGCTCGGAGAATGTCGGACCGATCACCTATCACAATCTGTTATCCTATTATGGTTCACCGGAAAAAGCGCTGGATGCCGTCCCTGCTCTCGCCGCACGCGGCGGTAAGCGTAAAATCCGTTTATGCAGCGAGGCTGACGCCCGACTCGAAATGGAACAGGTGGAACGTTTTGGGGCACAGATGGTGATGCCGGGGGAAGCAGCCTATCCGTCCGCACTAAGCGAACTGCCTGATGCACCGCCGGCACTGAGCGTTCTGGGTGATGTGTCACGCTTTCATAACAGCCCTGCACTCGCCATTATTGGCGCACGTAACGCCTCAACCAATGGCTGTCATTTCGCACGCAGGCTGGCGAATGAACTCGGCGAACAAGGTTATGTCATCGTCTCCGGCCTCGCGCGCGGTATCGATACCCACGCGCACAAGGCTTCACTTGAAAGCGGCACCATTGCCGTCATCGCCGGTGGTATCAACCATATCTACCCGCCAGAAAATGAAGCTTTGTATCAAGCGATTAGCGAACAGGGAGCGATCATCACCGAAGCGCCGTTCGGCACCACGCCGCAGGCACGGCATTTCCCGGCGCGCAACCGTATTATCGCCGGTATGACACTCGGCACGATCGTGGTGGAAGCGACGCGCAAATCCGGCTCGCTGATTACCGCCAACTATGCGCTGGATTATGGACGCGATGTGTTTGCCGTTCCCGGTTCACCGATGGACCCGCGGGCGGAAGGCTGTAATGACCTGATCAAACAGGGTGCGCAGATGGTCACCTCGGCGAGCGATATTGTCGATGCGTTGCAGAGCCAACAGCCCCGTCTTGCTGAGTCGAAATCGCCGCGGTTTGACGCTGCGCCCGCCCGCCTGCCGGACGAACAAACGCTGGAAAAAGCACGTACCATTGTGCTAGGGAAATTAGGCCCCTCCGCAGTTTTAGTTGACGAACTACTTGCAGAGTGCGATATCACCCCCCATATCATGACGATGATTTTACTGGAATTAGAGCTGGCCGGCAAGCTGACGAGGCATGCCGGCGGCAAGGTGAGTTTGAAATATTAGGTCATCCTGAACGTGTTTCAGGATCGTGTTAACTTTAGTGCACAGCAAGCGGAGGGAGGTCCCGGCGCGCGCTGCGGCCATAAATGGCCTTGCTGGCCGGGATGACGGTTTTTATGGTACGTCACGTCGTAGTGGTGGAATCGCCCGCAAAATCGAAAACCATCAATAAATATCTGGGACCGGATTACAAGGTGCTGGCCTCCTTCGGTCATGTACGCGATCTGCCGAGCAAGGACGGTTCGGTCGAGCCGGATAACCGTTTTGCCATGCATTACCAAATCAGTGACGATTCGAGAAAACATATCAAGGCAATTGCCGATGCCGTCAAAGGCGCCGATACGCTCTATCTCGCCACCGACCCCGACCGTGAAGGCGAAGCGATCTCCTGGCATGTGCTCGAAGCGCTGAAGGAAAAAAAGGCGCTTAAAAGCTCGGTCGATGTCAAGCGCATCGTGTTTCATGAAATCACCAAACGCGCTGTGACGGACGCCATCGACCATCCGCGCGATATCGATATGGATCTTGTCAATGCGCAGCAGGCGCGCCGGGCGCTCGATTATCTGGTCGGCTTCAACCTGTCGCCGGTCTTGTGGCGCAAACTGCCGGGCAGCCGGTCGGCCGGACGCGTGCAGTCGGTCGCGCTGCGTCTGATCTCAGAGCGCGAGCAGGAAATCGAGCAATTCATTCCGCAGGAATATTGGGACATCACGCTCGCTCTGACAACGAAAGAAGATGAAGAATTCACCGCACGGCTGGTGCAGTATGACGGCGAGAAGCTGGAAAAATTTTCAATTACCAATCAGGCGCAGGCAACCTCCATCACAGAGGCGTTAAAAAGCAAGCAATACAGTATTACCAGCGTTACGCCGAAACAGCAGAAGCGCAATCCCTACGCTCCTTTTTCGACCTCGACCCTGCAGATGGATGCGTCACGCAAACTCGGCTTTTCGGCCAAACGCACCATGCAGGTCGCGCAGAAACTCTATGAAGGCATTACGCTCGGCGGTGAGACGGTCGGGCTGATCACCTATATGCGGACTGACGGGATTACCGTCGCCACCGAAGCCATCCATGCCGCGCGCAACCATATCGAAAAGGCGCATGGCAAACATTATCTGCCCGACTCGCCGCGCATGTTCAAAACCAAGGCGAAAAATGCCCAGGAAGCGCATGAGGCGATTCGCCCCACCGATATTTCGCGTACACCGGAATCGATTAAAGACTATCTCGATACCGATCAGTTGAAACTCTATACGCTGATTTGGAAACGTATGGTCGCCAGCCAGATGGCACCGGCCGTATATGATCAGGTTGTGGTTGAACTGGCGTCGGCCGACGGGCAGGCCGGGCTGCGCACCACCGGATCGGTGTTAAAGTTCGACGGATTCCTCACACTCTATAATGTCGTGCAAAGCGACGATGAAGAAGAGGAAGAAAACAAACGTCTTCCGACAATGAATGCGGGCGAGGATGTTACCTGTAATGACGTATTGCCCGAGCAGCATTTCACCCAGCCACCCCCACGTTATTCGGAAGCGAGTCTGGTCAAGCGTCTGGAAGAGCTGGGCATCGGCCGCCCCTCAACTTACGCCAGCATCATCTCGGTACTGATCGACCGTAACTATGTCATGCTGGAGAAGAAGCGTTTTATCCCCTCCTCGCTCGGACGGTTGGTCAGCGCTTTTCTCGTCAGTTTTTTCGAGCGCTATGTGCAATATGATTTCACCGCCGAACTCGAAGACACGCTCGACGACATCGCCGACGGCGAAAAACACTGGCAGGATGAACTCAACCAATTCTGGGTGGCCTTTATCGCCAAAGTCGAGGA
>JANQJY010000023.1 GCA_028281385.1 Rickettsiales bacterium
CACAAGGATGTAGTGCTCGGTAATATTCCTTCTGCGCAGATGCTGAGTGGTGAATATCGTAGCGAGCATTCCGTGTTAACCGAATTGAACACCTCTACCGGATTGGTGCGGCAAACGGCATTGCCAATGGCGAAGGCACATTCCGTTGTACAACTGCCTAACGGTAATTTACTGGTAGTCGCACATCACGCATCCGATTCATTAATCCTGGACCGCGAACACAACGTGGTCCAACGACTTATTGCACAGGACGATCAATTATTCGGCGGGCACGGCATGCTGCTGCCCGGCACTGATTTTGTGTTGCTGCCGACACGCCATGCCAATCCGAAATCGGCAGAGGATAACGGCTATATTTATGTCTATCGCAGCGATACCTTCAGCATGCAGCGCCGTATTAATTCCGGTGGCGTTCATCCGCACGAACTGCGCATCCTGCCGGGAGAAAAGGAAATGGTGGTCACGCATTACGGCGATGTCGGAGGTGATCACAAAAATGGGCTGGTATTCAATATTACAGAACCCAAACTCTCCGTGTTCAATATAAAGGATTTAAGTATACAACGGGAATATATACAGCCTGTTGATGCCATCTTTACCCATATGGACATAGGCAAGGACGGACATGTCTATGCCGTCACCAACCAATATATCCCCATGGACCTGAATCAGAGAGCCATTAATCGACTACTGCAGCAATATAACATTGGCCATGAACATAACCTGTCACAAGCCAGCAAGTTGGAAAAGCGTATCGCTATCCCCGGTCCCGTGATCAAAATTGATCCTTTAACAGGTGACCGTGAAGAACTGGTCGTCTCACCGGAATTGCATCTTCGCTCTCAATCCGTCGCCGCACATCATGCCAGCGGCAAGGTCTTTGCGACCTATGCATTCTCCAATCAGCTTATTGTGCATGATGAATATAAAGACAGTACCCACGCTGTCGATGCATATACATATGGCATACGCAATCTTCGAGGTGTTGTATCCATCCCGTCAAGTGATTGTATTGCCATCAGTGATAACGAGCGTGGTGTTGTCATAGTAAACGCTCACACGCTCGAATCTGTCGCTACATTAGATGCGCAATTATTCAGCGCACCGCACATCTTCGTTTAGGCTGCCTCCACACGCATCTGTGATGTGCCTTTCTCATATGCCCGCATGATCTGTCCGGTATGGCGCTGAAGAACAGTCTGTGACGCAGACGCCACTGGCAGTTCCGCTATTAGAATATGCCTCTTCTTATTATCGCTCATGGAATGCACGACATACCTGAGTGCCTGCATAAGAGAGACATGAAACACTTGCTCCTGCCGTTCTGCCACGGCATGTTCGCTACAGATAATGATGCCATCTGCCCTGTCGCTCTTTATCATCGCCTTTAATAACAGCGACGGTATGATAAGCAATTCTCTGGCAGCCTTTTCATATTCCGAGCTCTCCTTCTCCACCGCATCACACATTACCTGAGTCGGCATGAACAAACAAGCCAGCGTGTAAGGTCCGATGGACGATTCAAGCACTTCTATCGACAGGGACGAGTGATAAAGATTGCATGGCTGAATCAGCACTTCCGTATCGTAGCGTATCGACAGATCGGCGGCGATGGATTCAAGCCCCTGTTCGTCATCATCGAGTAATATCAGCGAATAACCCTTTTTCGCCAAATGATGGCATAAGGCAACAGCGTAAGGCGAAGTAGCGCCAATAATCCAGGCGTTCTGCATCAGGCCGCCTCAGATAATCTGTCGGCATGCATCATTTCCATTAATTCGTCTTCCTGGGCTATCGTGCTCGACATATCTACCTTGCCGCCGATCTTCACCATCCAGTCATTTAATTGCCGCTGTACGGTTCTCGTTGCTTCATTGGCTGGAAAGATCATACGAAACCCGAAGCCTGCCTTAATATCGCCATCCTCTCTGAAACGGCACAATTGAATGCGATGGGCACAGACACCGCCGGAGCGGATCATCACCAGCAGTTCATGTAACGTTCCCGCTGCCTCATCCTGATCCGGGATCATACATTGATAGACACTATATCCCTGCGGCCCATATAATAATGCACATTGCTCGCGGCTTATATAATGCTGAAAATACTGATTCAAGTGAACAGGCCGCTTTCCATGCGGCGTCAGCTCTGTTTTGCTGTGCAACCTGCTATGCCATTCCATATGGCGCGGACGGAGTGTCAGCCGTTGCAGCCACGGCAATCTACGTTGCGTTTCTTCCAGGGAGCGCGCATAGCTCTCTATCGATTGGTCGTTCTCCGTTCGTGGATAATGATCCGCCGTCTGCACGACACCGCAGCCCAGCAGTTCCATATCAGCAAACGGGTCCACCACACCACACACATACGCATGGGCATCACTGAGTTTCCTCATACGCTCCGTCATCTCAAACAGTGATGGTACCGTCTGCGCTTCTATTTCCATCCAGGCCGAATGGATAGGCATCAATTGCATGCTGAGCGATTCGACCTGTTCGACCGCCTCTTCAGGCAGCGTATACATCTGGCAGTTGAGTACACACTCACGAAATCCTCCGACCCGATAATGGTTCGTTCCTTTGACATTTTGTGTCAATGCCTCGGCTATCGGCATGGAGAAATCATCCGGTATGACAGGCAGACACCAGCCTTTGGGAATCGTAACCTGCAATATCTCCCCGATCGTCACATCCGCCTGAGCAGTAATGACTCCGGCATCGATATCGAAGGACACAAAGCGATTTAGCAATTCAGATTGTCTCTCCATGCGCTTCTATATAACGCATGAAATCCACTTTGCACATATATTCAGACAAAAATTATCGTCTCAGGTAATCGACAATACTGAGAGCAAGAATCCGCGACGTCGCACTGTAAGACGCCTGAAGCTGTGTCTCCGTCTGCGCCAGAAGGATCGACGCTTCACCGACATCCACCTCCTTCAATCCGGCAAGGAATCCTTCCGTATGGGTTCTGATGGCCGTATGCTCCGACTGACGGGATAGAAATGTCGCCGCATCGGATGACAGGTCAACCATAACTGCCGCCAGTTGTGATTCAACATTGTCAATCAGCCCCATGGCTTCTTCATAGGCCAGCGGATCGGCCGGATTATTGATGATCAGATTCAAGGCTCTAAGCGCCTGTTCGAACCCCGTATGATCCGCTGTCACCCCATAGGTGAGGCGGTATCCTTCCGCTACAAGCACCGTATGCTGCGTGGTATCCCCCTGATAATAGTTGGTATCCGCCGCCGTAGGTACCGCAAATGCCGGATAGAGCGGATCGGTCACATCCACCGGTGTTGTCGCTGTTGCCGCGCCTGAGAACAAAAACCGGCCGGTCATTCTCACATTAAGAAATCCCTGGACATCTTCATAATAGGTTTGCGTGACATTCTGTAACTCCGCCGGCTGAATCTGCGTTCCATCAAACGCACCGGCAAGATCGGATTTGAACTCGGCCATCACATCCAGAATACCCTGCACAGACGAATACATAATCTCCACACGGTCCATCGCAATCTGAATATTGTCGATATAATCCTGCGATCGGGAAATATCCGCTTCGAACTGTGCAATAAGCTGGCTGTCATCGGACACACCGCCAAAGCTACTCGATTTCAAACCGGATGAGAGTTGCTCGTTGGCCAGTGCAAACTGACTCTGCAAGCGCATATTCTGCGTCAATATCTGATTATATTGTGGAAAAGTTGCTACACGGTTAAACATGACTCACCTCCTATCTACCTGACAGCCTGAAGTAATGTATCGAACATTTCCTGTATCACACTGATAATCTGTGCACTTGCCTGATACGCATCTTCAATGACGGCGATCTTGGTCAATTCTTCATCGATATTAATACCGCTGTAACTCGTCAGCGCATTATAGACCGCATTATACTCCACCTCTGCACCATCCAGATCACTTTCGGCCGCATGCACACGTACTGCTGCGCTCGACAGTACCGAGCTGACATATCCCTGGAAGGTATCGTTCTGCGCCACCAGTTCACCGGCAGCGTTAAAGGAAATATTCGTACTGAACAGATCGGCCATCGCCTGGGCTATCGTCGCATCGCCGGGAAGTACACCCGGATCGCCCACTGCAAGACCACCCGCCTGGCTTAGTTGTCCGACGGCGAAATACTCCGGATTGGTCAACAACTGGCTGACCACGGCAATATCCTGCGCGCCGGTCGTATCCGGATCGAACAACCCATTCAACCCGAGGAAATGCGAGATACCGTCATTATCAGGCTGGGTGTCACTGTCCATTTCACTGATGGACACACCATTTGCCGGGTTGGTCGAGGTAATCACAATCTGGCCGTTGGCATTCAACACAGCATCGATATTGGCCATACCGTCAATCGCGGTGACCAGATCACCGACCGTGGCAATACCTGCCAGATTGATATCCAGCACTTCCAACACATTGCCATCGACATCAGTGGAGGCAACCCGCATCGTACCCGTGGCCAAAGTCGGCGCGCCGGCGATGGCATCGCCGGCGGCAAACCCGCTGGCACCCGTTAACGAAGGCGGCGGTGGTACCGACGCCCCCTGATTATGTAATCTGTTCAACTCATCCACCAGCTGGTTGGCAAATTCATCGAGCTTGGCCTGTTCCTGCACAAATGCCGTATCCCGCAGATCCAGATAGGCACCGATTTCGCCGGACCGCATATCAGCAGTGATGTCATTCCCATCCACGGTAATACCGTTCAATACGGCCGGATACGTCGCTGTCGCATCAAACGCACCAGACGGATCAAACAGCATAGTATGCGGTGTCGATCCAAGCAATAAATCACCGCTGGAAGTATAAATCTGAATGCGTCCCTCATCCGTGGTGTGATATTGGATGTTCATCAGCCCGGCCAGCTCCTGTACCGCATAGTTGCGCTCATCGATCAGATCGGCCGTATTGATACCTCGTGCTTCCGCATTTATGATATCCTCATTATAGTCATCAATTTCGATGAGCAATGCATTGGCCAGATCCACCGTGCGGTCGATTCCCTGGTCTGCCTGTTGGCGGAAAGTCTGAATCGCATCCGATTGACGATTGAGTTGATATGCCAGTTCCTCCGCTGCAGCGATGACATTGAGCTTCTCACTGGTGTTTTCCGGCGAGACGCTCACGCTGTCAATCATGGTCAGAAGATCATCCAGCGCGGAAGAAATGTTGTTGTTGCCCGCCGTGCTGCCGATGGCAAAGTCATACTGCAGCATATACTCATTGATGATATTATAGAAACTCACATTGCTATTCTGCCCCACCACTTCACGCGAGAGAAAGGTATTGATGGTTCCGAGAATCTCTCCATCTATCGGCAATGTCACCCCGTCGGTGGTGATAAAAGAGGTTTCCCAGCTTTTCCTTGTATAGCCTTCGCGGTCCGCATTCTGGATATTGAAGGATGCAACACTAAGTTGCTTCTCTGCCTGAGTAATACCGCTTTGTGCGGCGATAAGTGCATTAATGAGTGACATGGCAATGATCCTCTATATGCGTCCTGTCGTTTCCATCAAAGGACGATGCAGCAGACATCAGCTGTTCGTCCAATGCATCAATCCGTTTCATAATGGCGTCGATACGCTGCTCCTTACTGGCAATCTCTTCACCAAGCAATGTCTGATTCAGATGCATCAGATGCTGCACCTCACTGAGACTACCGATAAGGCGTTCACGCAACACATCACTTCCCTGCGGCTGTTGCATGAACGCGTTGACCAATTCGCTCGATGCATGCTGATAATTCTCAATCAACGCATTACGCTGGCGGATCACCGCACGGTCAAGCAGAAACTCCTTCCCGCGATCGGCAAACAGCAGGTCATTTTCCAGCCGGATATGTGCACATAAGGAGTGCGCTACCTGCTGGTAGGACAGGTAAAGCGCTTCGAGCACTCCAGCTGCCTGCCTGTATGATATGGTATCTGACATCGCGGCCAATCCTTTTGTTTATCTTCTGCTTTGCTTCAACATGGAAAGCGCAGAATGATGGTTATCCAGTTCTTCCGACACCGCTTCCTGCTTCTCAAGCGATGCCTTCATTTCCTTGACATACGCACCGACTTCTTCCTGAAACGCCTTCAGCTTTTCACGGATGACGGCGCGTTCGCTTTCGGGCGTGCGTGCCATTTCCAGAATAATACTGTCAATGCTCGGCATCTGCCCCAGAAACCGGACCGGATCCTCCTTCCAATTTTCGGTGGCGGCAAACGTATCCAGGAACTGCTCGATCGAATGCCCGAAGTGAGGAGTTTCCTGCGGGGTTTGCATTGGCTCTTCAGCTCTCATCACTGCACTTTCCATTGATCCCTACTCCTCTTAGTTGACAGCTTGAATCAGGGTATTGAACATTTCGTCCGTCGTGCTCAGCACCTGCGATGCTGCCGAATAAGCCTGTTGTGAAATGATCATCTTATTGAACTCTTCAGAGGTTTCCGTAGTAGAAAGCTCGAGTGAGTTCGGCACAATATCACCCGCCGACCCCTCTCCCGGCTGTTGTAGATTGAAACCTCCTGCATCGCTGGCTTCATCATAGATGCTGCCGTTGATATGCTCCAGACCACCCGGGTTCGGGAAGGTGACAACCGGCACCTGGAAGATGGGCTGACGCAGGCCGTTATCGAACTCTGCGGTAATCAACCCTTCATCATTCACATTAAATCCGGCGAGCTGACCATAACGCACCCCGTCCTGATCGACCAGCGTCAGATCAATATCCGGCGTGGTGCTGTTGGAGGAATATTGCGTCAGGCCATCAGTGAGGTTTGGCGTACCGAGGTCAAGTGTAATTTCCGTGCCGTTGGCAACCAAAAACTCATTCGCACCTGTATCCAATTCAACCCCAGGATTGGCGATACCATCAATCTCCAACGTCACTCCACCATCATCAGCGGCATCACCATCACCATCAGCATATTGCAGAGTTCCATCGCCATTGAAAACCACGTCGATAATGTTATCACCATCACCTGTATCAATAGCGCCTGTTGGAGTCTTGGTGGTATCACCGGTCAGATACATCACAGACAATGTCGCCTGCCACACATTATTCGCTCCGATATCCGCTGGGTCTTTCAGCCACTGTATGTCTATCGAATGACTGATACCGAGTGAATCAAAAACCTCAATAGTCGTAGTATAACCTGTACCTGTACCACCATACGCTGCCAAAGGATCATAGTTCACAGGCGGGTTGGTCGGATCCAGATCAGCCGGCAGGTTAGCCTCTATCGTAATATTTCCCGTTGCACTGGCTGTCCCGGTAACCGTATTGACATTGACCGGCAATAATGAATTCAAATCATTGGCGTTAGTCGCGGTGATATTTCCATCCGCATCAGTCGCCTGGCCATAGAGGAAATAGCCTTCGTTATTGACCAGATAGCCATCGGCATTGACACCAAAATTACCGTTACGTGAATAGTTATAAGCATTCACGCCATTGGTAACATCATCACTGACCACAAAGAAACCGGCGCCGTTAATCGCAATATCCGTTGACTCGCCAGTCGGCTCGATCAGCCCCTGCTTATCAACATTCTGATAAGTATCATACAATACCGAACCGGAAGAAAAATTCGATGCGGTAGTGAAACTGTTGGTCACTAACGATTCAAAATTCACATCACGGGTTTTATAGGCCGTGGTGGTAGAATTGGCGATGTTTTCCGAAATCGCAGACAGCGATACGCTCTGCGCCTGGATTCCTGCAACGGATGCGAATAATGCACTGGTGAGACTCATGGTTCGACTCCTTCTTTTAAAACTAAATGACTAAATCAATGGCATCTTCGATGCCTTCCTCAATTCCTTCCACCACATCCTCAATCAGACTGGTATCGTCTTCTTCCGGACCGCTCAGGGCAGCCAGTTCTTCCGATTCATCCAGTTCCTGTTTCGGATTGACTACTTTCAGAATATAACTGTCGGTAAAGGACAAATCGCCCGCTTCAAGCAGCGCCTGATCACTCTCTGCCCCGCTGGTATCGACAGATTCCACTGCCACCCAGGCGGACACTTCCGTATTGATCCCTTCATTCTGACCGGTCTGTGCGATGACAGAAATCTGCAGCACTTCACCCTCATCGACACTGTCACTCAATTCGCTGATATCCAGCGTCACGTTATTTCTGCCCAGGGTAAGCGGCAGATTCTCGCTATAGACCACCACGCCCGCTGAATCGGTAATGCGTACATCCATATCGCCACTTTGTTCTGCCATGACATGCCAGGTGACTTCACCATTCTGCACCACGGACTGATCGGTCTGCAATTCGACTTCCTTGCCAATATAGCTGAGGGCATTGGTACTGTTCGCCACCTGCAGTTTTTCATTCGCCGCCACCGTATTTTCATTGAGCAGCATGATCTGTTCGAGCGAGGAGAACTCAACCAGCTGCGAGGTATATTCTTCGGTATCGACCGGATCGAGCGGATCCTGATTCTGCAACTGTGTCAGAAGCAGATTCAGAAAGGTATCCATTTCCTCGCTGTTGGCTTCCCCCGTCGTATTGGTGGTAAAACTGCTGCTGACCGCATTGGTAACGGTCGGATCATTTAGAATAACCGGCATACTGCCTCCCTGTTTTGCTTCATGCAATCGTGACTTGCTCTACTTTGATTACGCTACAGGCAAATAAAATGGGGCGGAGAAAAGATATCGCGGCTATTCCTAAAAAGAGACACTAATGTTGAATTCTAATTTTCTATTCATGTGTCAGTATTTTATAATGATTTTCCTATGGTCGGTTTATTACTAAATATTACACAAAAAATCACCCCCTGTTAATTGACTCTTAACCATTTTACGCTAGACTGAATGAGTCGGCCGCGGTGCGGCTGGCATTAAATGCAAGAAGCACTTAATAACGTTCAAGGAGATAGACGATGCCAAGTATATCCAAGACGAACCCGAACCCGTTTCTTCAGCCTCTGAACGAACAGGCTCAGGCTAAAGCAAAACTGCTAAGCGAAATCGCCAGTGGTAAACGACAGGGAAACGCTGCAGAAACAGCCATCAGCACACAGCTGAATGCTGATGTAGTCGTATCCGACCAACTGTCACGCAATGTGACCCAGGGCACCACCGTACTGCAAACCGCAGACGGCGGCCTCGGTCAAATCGGCAATACCTTAACGCGTATGAAAACTCTGGCTGCCCAGGCTACCAACGGTGCCCTGGACCCGGCATCCAGAGCAGCGCTTAATACTGAATATCAGGCGCTGGCCAACGAGGTGAATAATATCGCCGGCTCGACCGAGTTTAACGGTCAGCAATTGCTCGACGGTAGCTATACCAACCAGCAATTCCTGGCGGGCGTTGATCCGGCAGCTCCCGGCGCCATTGAGACAGTGAATATCGGCTCGGCCGATATCAACACGCTCACGGGTGGCGCAGGTGCTGGCGATATTCTTACGCAGGGCAACGCCACTGCAGCAATGGCAAATATCGATACCGCACTGAATAATCTGTCAACTGCCAGATCTCAGGTGGGCGCACAAATGTCCAGCTTCGAGTTTCGTGCCGATGTGATTGCGGTGTCTGCCGAAAATCTGGCCGCTGCCAATTCAGCGCAGATCGACACAGACATTGCGAAAGCAGAGACCGACTTTAGCAATAAAGACGCTCTCACGCTGGCTTCTATCGCATCGATCAACAAGAAGAACCAGCTGTCTAAAGCGCTGGTCAGCCTGATAGAAGACTAAGAGGTTTCACGAACAACCCACTCTCCCTTCGGTATATGCCGGAGGGGGAGCGTCGTGGGTTATTCCCCTTTTCACCAATAAACCTGTGTGGCGTAGCAGCGTAGCGTGTGTGTTTGTGATCTCCATTCCGGTAGCGATTACCGAACCGCTGCCCCTGTCTTTTATTAACTATTTCTCTATTTTAAAAGTTAATTATTGTCTCGTTTTCTCTCTTTCCTCCTTCTTAGTTTTTTATATTTTTTCAAAATTAGCAAATATTTAATCAAGTTGTAACGATTTTTTAACCTTAATATTATATGATATCATAGTGGTTAATGAATAACCACTTAATAACTTATCAAGGAGATAGACGATGCCAAGTATATCTAGCAGCAATAGTGCTGTGATCCTTCGATTTTTGAATCAAAATGCCGAGGATCAACAGAAGTACCTAACCCAACTGTCAAGCGGTAAAATCGCTGCCGATGCCGGAGATGATCCGGCAGGCGTGGCGATTGCCATGCAGCTGAATGCTGATGTGGTTGTTGCCGATCAGGTGGCCATCAATGCCACGCAGGGCACCACCCTGCTGCAAACTGCAGATGGTGGCCTGAGCAATATCGGTGACGCACTGACGCAAATGCAGTCTCTTGCAGCGCAAGCCATGAATGGTGCATTAAGTACGGCCGACCGTGCCGCGCTGGATGTGACCTATCAGGCACTGGCGGCGGAAGTCGACAATATTGCCAGCTCGACCGAATTCAACGGTCAGCAATTGCTCGACGGTAGTTATACCAACCAGCAGTTCCTGCTCGGACTGGATCCGGCAACCGCTGGGGCCATTTCTACCATCAGCATTGATAACTCGGATATTGCGACACTGGTCGGCGGCGGTGCAGGTGATGTCACCACTGTTGGAAACGCAACTACCGCTTTCGGTAACATGCAAACGGCGCTGGATAACCTGGCATTATCACGTGCACAGGTAGGAGCAGATATCTCGAGTTTTGAGTTCCGTTCCGATATCATCACCACTGCCGGAGATGCGCTTGATGAAGCACGTTCTGCACAGGAAGACGTCGACATTGCACAGGCGCAAAGCGACTACTCCAATGCGGAAGCATTGACCTTGTCGGCAGTGTATGCGCTGGCGCAGCAAAACGAACTGCCGCGCGCACTCATTGAGTTACTGACAGACTAATACGTTAAATATTTATTCTCTTGTGAGGCCGGCAAGAAACTCTTGCCGGCCTTTTTATTGCAGAGGCGTTTAGGCTTATCTTCTTATGACATTTCGTAACAAAACTTCCTAACCGCGAACAATAGTTTTAATTTTAATATCTTGCAACTCTCCATTGCAAAAGTAGATTCTCGGGTCAAACCCGAGAATGACAAAACAGATTATGCCTTGGGAATTTCTATATTGCGTGGAGAGAATTTGATGAACATATCATTTTGATCAATCCCTTCCACACGCACTTCCACCTTGTGGAACGCACCATCATATTTTTCCTGCGGTATCGGAAACGCAAAGCCGCAACATTCATCGCAACCATATTTCGCGGCAATCTCCGGCCGGATACGCTGCGTGGTCATGGGGTATGACGTTCCATCAACAATCATCTCGCAATGCACCGGTTGATCAAGCGCCTCGCGATCCACCACCCAGCCGACCAGATGCCCCTGCTCTATTCCTTCGAATTCACCTTCAATCCGGTAACGCCTGCGCCCGGTAAAATACGCATCAGGCGAAGGCGCAATCACCTGCATCGCCGCCTCAATCTGCTGTTCATCCGGCTGATAAGGTAATAAAAAATCTACTATCTGTTCAACCAATTCCTTCGGTTTCAACAATGCTTTCTCATAAGATGCCAGCATGACCGGTCTGCCGCATTCTACCGCAAAATCGATCAATTGCTGTTGCAGTGTCATAATACTGCCCAACATATTCGTCGGCGCTGCCGGCATGCGTGCTGCACGCCTGGCCGCAATCGCTGCCACATCGCGCTGAATCAACAGATAGCGCGGCGCATTGTGCAGCTCATAAAGTTCCGGCCATGGCTGCGTCGGATATTTCCATCCCCATACATCATACTGCTCGTTACGGCTGGCAATTAGTGTCTGCAAACTCGTCATATCGTAGCATTGATCACGATAGTAATCAGCAAAGGCCTGAATGATTTCCGGATCTTCATAGACTGCTTGCAAATCATTGCCGATAAACACACCCAGCGCATGCAATACTCTGGCAATCATGGTCGTACCGCCCTGCGGTGTACCCAGTACAATCACACTGAATCGGTTTTCTGTAAGACGCTGCTCGGAATTCATATACAACACGCCATGCGTTTCCCGCCTGTCCTGCTTGGCATTCTTGTCAAACCATTTGGTCTTTTTTGTTGCTTTATGATTGATCATATCTCATAGATAGCTACACAGCCTGCCAGCGCATGAAAAGAAAAATATGCTCTGAAAAAATGATTCCAGCATTTTATTTTTTCGCCCCATTTTCCAAAGTCCATTCGTAATCATGTCGGGAGTGTGCATTTTTTTGTAGAAGTAGATCGATTTTTGTGATAGCCTCTGAGGTGATGTCAGTGGAAATTCTTTTTTACTAACATCACCAAGTGTCCACGTAGGACATTTTCAATTTTAACCAAGGAGGTTTATCATGCCTGTAGTTGCTACTAATGTTAACGCAAACAATGCTCTGCGTCACTTGAATGAAAATTCAAGCAAGCAGGGTACGTATCTGGCTCAGCTTGCCAGCGGTAAGCGTATCGAAAGAGCGTCTGATGATCCAGGCGGTCTGGGTGTATCGGTTGCTCTGAATGCTGATGTCATGGTACTGGAACAGTTGGCTCGTAACGCACAGCAGGGTATTACCGTATTGCAAACAGCTGACGGTGCTCTCGCCCGTGTTGGTGATGTCATCACCCGGATGAAGGCGCTGGCTGCGCAAGCCATGAACGGTGCGATGGATGCTAACGCCCGTACCTATCTGGATACGGAATATCAGTTGCTCGTCGCTGAGATCGATGCGATCGCCAACAACACCGAGTTCAATGGTACGGTTCTGCTCGATGGTGGTTATACCAACCAGCAATTCCTGCTCGGACTCGATCCGGCAACCGCTGGGGCGATCCTGACCGTCTCCATCAACTCGATGGATGCGGGTACACTCGGTATCTCCGGTGACGTTACCGACCAAACCAACGCATCAGCTGAGATCACCGCGTTGGATGCTGCGCTTGTGACACTGTCTACCGAACGGGCAACCATCGGTGCAAACATGTCTCAGTTCGGCTTCCGTGCTGATGTCATTGCAACCTCGTTAGAAAACGTCTCTGCGGCTTATTCAGCACAGGCTGATGCCGACATTGCTGAAGCGCAGACGAAGTTTACTAACTATGAAACCCTAACCACGACAGCCATCGCCTCGCTCGCGAAGGCAAATGAGCTGCCACAAGAATTGTTACGACTCCTACAGTAGTAAGAGCGTAATGCAGCCGGGTTAACCGGATTGCCTTCAAACAATTCTGATGACGGAGCCGGCCTTCCGTTGGCATCGTCGGGTTGGCTCCTGTCATCGGGTTTGCAAAAAGTTAATTCTCTCAACAATAGATAAATTGGTAGGATGATTATTCCTTCATAAGGAAGGGCATTATGCCTGTTGTTGCTAACAATGTAAACGCGAACAATGCGTTAAGGCATCTGAATGGGAACGCTGACAGGCAAGGACAATTTTTATCTCAGCTCGCCAGCGGCAAGCGCATCGAAAAAGCATCGGATGATCCGGGGGGGTTAGGCGTATCAGTCGCATTAAGTGCTGATGCTGCCATACTGGAACAACTCGCACGTAACGCCGCACAGGGTATCACTGTCCTGCAAACGGCCAATGGTGCACTGGCACGTGTCAGCGATATTATCAATCGTATGAAAACACTGGCTGCCGAAGCCATAAACGGCGCCATGGATAGTGCTTCGCGCAGTTACCTGGATGCGGAATATCAACAGGTGATTAACGAAATCACCGATATCATGAATACGACAGAATTTAATGGAACACCCCTACTGGACGGCACCTATACCAATCAGCAGTTTCTGTTAGGGTTAGACCCAACTATTGCCGGAGCTGTATTAACCATTTCCATCACCATTGCCAATCCACCATTTGCACCGGGAAATATTCTAACTCAAGGTGCCGCATCCGGCGAGATTACCAATTTGGATGGAGCTATCACTCTTCTGGCGACAACGCGCGCAAGTATGGGCGCAACCATGTCGCAATTTCAATATCGATCCGATGTTATCGCCACATCGTTGGAAAATATCAATGCAGCTCTTTCTGCACAGGCAGATGCCGATATTGCAGACGCGCAGACGAAATTCACTAACTTTGAAACCCTCACCACTACTGCCATCACCGCACTTGCCAAAGCCCATGAACTGCCTCAAGATTTACTGCAACTTATACAATAAATAGTCGATACATTTATCTGGCTTATCAGTTTAGTGCATTTTTTTCGCCCCATACAGACTGTTTCAAACGTAGATATATTGGAAGGACATTTTTCCGTAGAAACATGAATGTTTTTATGGTAGTTTTTCCTCTAGCATTAATGGAATTTTAACCTTTTAATGTTAGGCTGTGTAATTAGTTCATGTAGAACGATCAATATAACCATGGAGGTTTTATCATGCCTGTAGTTGCTACTAATGTTAACGCAAACAATGCTTTGCGTCACTTGAATGAAAATTCAAGCAGACAGGGTACGTTTTTGTCTCAACTTGCCAGCGGCAAACGGATCGAAAAGGCGGCAGATGATCCAGGAGGATTAGGTGTATCGGTTGCTCTGAATGCCGATATCATGGTACTGGAACAGCTGGGCCGTAACGCCGCGCAGGGTATTACTGTATTGCAAACAGCTGACGGTGCTCTCGCCCGTGTCGGTGATGTTATCACCCGGATGAAGGCGCTGGCTGCACAAGCCATGAACGGTGCAATGGATACTAACGCCCGTACCTATCTGGATACAGAATATCAGTTGCTCGTCGCTGAGATCGATGCGATCGCCAACAACACTGAATTCAATGGCGCGGTCCTACTCGATGGCAGCTATACCAACGTTCAGTTCCTGCTGGGTCTTAATCCAACCGTTGCCGGTGCGATTCTGACCGTCTCCATCAACTCGATGGATGCGGGTTCACTCGGTATCTCCGGTGATGTTACCGACCAAACCAACGCATCAACTGAGATCGCTGCACTGGATGCCGCATTGGTGACACTGTCTACCGAACGGGCAACCATCGGTGCAAACATGTCTCAGTTCGGTTTCCGCGCGGATGTGATTGCAACGTCACTGGAAAATGTTGCGGCTGCTTATTCGGCACAGGCTGATGCTGATGTCGCGGAAGCACAGACGAAATTTACTAACTATGAAACCCTAACCACAACAGCCATTGCTGCGCTTGCGAAAGCAAATGAGCTGCCACAAGAACTACTACGACTCATGCAGTAAGCAAGAGCATAACACAGACGGCATAGCCGGTCTGTCTTAACCATTTCGATGACGGAGTCAACCTTCCGTTGGCATCGTCGGGTTGGCCCTGTCATCGGATAAAACTGGGAGAAAAACTATGGTAGACGGAACAGTAAATCAGCTAGACAACGGACAAGTATTCATCTCGGGTATCGCCTCTGGTATTAACACGGGTGCGCTTATCGAAGCTGCCTATCAGCAAAAACTCGGTCCTGCGATATTAATTGATGAAAAGATTGCCGCTAATTCCGATAAAGTAAGCGCCTTTAACACATTACGCACTTTAGCGGATGACGTACGGGCCAGTTTGGAAAATCTGGTCGTCAATACCAGTTCGATCGATGATAATGTCTTTGACAGCAAAGCGGGATTTCTTTCTGCTACGTCAGTAGACCCGACAACGATTGTCTCGGCCAGTATTGATACCACTGCCGCCGCCGGCAGTTATACGATTGAAGTGATCAGCAGAGCGCAGGAAATGCGTACCATGTCCGATGCCACCTTTACGCCGAATGTTGCGCTTGGCGATACGGGAAGTTTCACTATTGGTTTAGCCGGCGGTGCTACCAGCACCATTAACGTCACTGCAGGCATGTCACTGAATGACCTTGCTTCAGCCATTAATACTGAAACAGGAACAACAAACGTATCGGCAACGGTGATGGAAACGACTCCTGGTGAATTTCGCCTGATCTTATCCGGCACCGAGAATGCTCTTGCTATCGAAGCGAATTATGTCGCGGGCGATGATGTGTTGCAAAATATCGGCATAACCAGTGACGGCGCCGGCACATTGAAAAACGTTGTTCAAAATGAACAGGCCGCACAAATCTCATTCGATGGAGTGCCGGTAACACGGACCACTAACACCTTTAATGATATCGTGCCGGGCATTGATCTTGAGATCATCAATGAATCACCAGGTACGATTATCAACCTCGAAGTCGATAATGATGTCGCCAGTATCAAAACGGAGATTCTGAATTTTGTTGATGCCTATAATGCCTATCGGGAATTCGCGCTGACGCACCAGGAACTGGATGATAGTGGTAATGTCCCTGAAGATGCCGTGCTCTTTAGTAATAATACACTCCGTCAGTTGAATGATGAGATGTCCAGCGTCATCAATACTATTTTTGATGGTGCAACCGGAGCTATTGAAACACTCCGCGATGTTGGGATTACCTTTACGCCAAACAACAGCTTATCTCTGAACGAGTCAACACTAGATGATGCATTGTTGAATGACTTTGAGAATGTGAGAAACTTCTTTGAAGCAGGAGTGACATCTTCCGATCCTGCCAATTTCAGACTGCTTTCTAACGATAGTATCGGTAATAGTTTGTCTTTTACCATTGATATCACGGTTGATGGAATGGGTGACATTACCAGTGCCGGTGTTGGTGGTGATACCACACTTTTTACCGTTAACGGCAACATCATCACTGGCGCGGCCGGGACCATCTATGAAGGCCTGTCGTTCGCTTATATTGGTGGTGTGAATACATCCATCAACGTCGATTTCACACAAGGATTTGCTGATCTGTTTTCGAACAGAGTCAACGAATATTCCGATATTGTTGGCGGCATCATTCAGGATGAAGTACTATCATTAACAAATAAAAATGCTGAAATGGGTGCAGAATCTACACGTATCATCGAACGTGCAGAGGATTTTCGTCAGAAAGAAATTGAACGTTACGCCAGAATGGAAACAGCCGTGCAACAGGCTGAATTTCTGCAAGAGTTCATCAGAGCAATTTTACTGGGTCAAGAAGGCGACAGTTAATAACACGGAAAGGTAATGACTATGACTAATATGGCTGCATATCAACAGGCGATGAAAGCCTATCAGACCGCCACTATACACGGGTTCTCTTCGCATGATATCTGGCTGAAGGCATTACAGTTCATTGAGAAAAAGCTGCATGAGGCAAAAGCTGCCCGGGCGGCAGAAAATTTCCCTGAAGTCTATAATACTCAGGTACGTATTACCCAGGTCATTTCCATGCTGCAATCCGGTCTGCCGGACTATAAAACGATGAATCCAAGAGACCCTGCCCGCGGAGCATGCGAATACCTTCACGCCATGTATTCGCATATTCGCATCACTCTGATGGCTATTTCCATCAAGGAAGACTGGGAACAGCGTTACGACAGTCTGATTGAAACTGTCAGCGGCCTGCACAGCCACCTAGCAGACATGGATATAGACTCTTTTGCCATGACCCAGGAAGGCAGTTTTTCCAACGATTCCTGACTAGATTATCACCATTTGATATAGGCGAATGTTGCCGGTAAACATCGGGAATTTTCTTCACCGCAGGCCATCGCTACGCTGTCAAAAATCCCTTTATTTCTAAGCAACGTTCGACTCATGGCAAACACTCATATTAATGGTGATTGGACCTAACTGGCATAATCATTGCAGTGACAGTGATGGCAACCCATGTTGCCTTATATCAGGAGAGACTGTCATGCAAGATCAGCAAACAAACATTCCACATACCGATGCATCCGCAATAGATGATCATCAGCTTATGGCTTATGTTAAAAAAGACAGTAAGTTCCATTTCAGACAGTTAGTAGCTCGCCACCTGGATCGTGTCTGGCGTGTGGCGTTTCGCGTGTTGGAGGATACTGCGGAAGCAGAAGATGTTACCCAGGAAGTATTTGTCACCTTATGGCAAAAACGACTTGAAATTAGCGAAGAAAAAGGCCAGTTGGCCAGTTGGCTTTACAAAGTTGCATTTAACAAGGCGCTGGATGTGAAACGCAGTAAAACAAGGCACATGCATACCGATATTGATAATGAGCAACTTTCATCGCCAGACCCGTCAAACGAACATGTTATCGCCGCCAAAGAGAGGAAAGCACATTTACTGACGCAAATGCAGCGCCTGCCGGAAAGCCAGATGCAGGTATTACTACTGTATTATTTTGAAGATATGCCGGTAAAACGTATTTCACAGGAGCTCGGCACCAGTGAAATGAGTGTACGTTCTCTGCTTAAGCGCGGCAAAAAGGGACTACGCAAATATTATAATGCCATGCCGGTGCAAGAACGCTTTTCTTTCACCTATTAGTATGTATAAATAACAGGAGTTGATCATGAGCAAAAGCAACGCAGCCAAAAAAACCATGAATGCATCATCTGACCTTCCTTTTGATATTCCTGAAGAGTTCCGGAAGAAAGCAGCCACACCCGATATCGTGGCAAAAAGCTTTCAGGAGGCCAACGAGGCAGTGAAGAAATTCATGAAAAATAAAAAAAAGAAAAACAAGGAAGCGGCATTGGCTGCCGTGCAGACACTTGAAGAAGTCGCACCGAATATGCCTGCCACCCAGGAGCTGGCCGGAAAATTTTACCTGGGCGCTGCCATGATAGTGGAATGTCTGGAAGCCTTTAACAGGCTCAACCTGCTGGTTCCTAATAACCCTGACATTTTGCACGCAACCACTGTGGTCTATGAAAAACTGCATATGTATCTGGAAGCCATGCAGTTCATTGATTATGCCATCGAGATAAAGCCGAATGAACCTACGCTTCTTGCCAAAGGCTGGCGAATCGCTGCTATGTTCGATCTGGACAAAGTAAGCACTTATCTCACACGCTATATCAAATTGCGCCCTAATTGCCCGATCGGTCTGGTCGGACTTTGCACTCACCAAATCCGCACAGGCGACATTAAGGGCGCCAAAGAAACGGTGAAATTAATTGAAGAACGCGCTCCCGATACACCCATGTTGCTCTATGTAAAAGGCCGTATTGCTAAAGTAGCAAAACATTATGAAGAGGCACTCGAATTGCTCGAAGAGTATCTTACAACAGACTCTGATACCCTTAAAATGGAAGCAACATCAGAACTTGCCGACCTTTATGAACGGGCAGGCCGTATTGACGATGCCTATGAATATTTCCGTCAAAGCAATCGCCTTATGCAAGAGCGTCCTCAGAGCAAACTGGCAAATGGCGCTCGCACCAACGATACAATCACCATCCACAAATACTGGTACGCTCAGCAGGATTGGGTGGATACGCTGCCGAAGCTCGAGAAACCACAGGATCATTATAGAACGCCTATCTATATCCTCGGATTTCCGCGTTCCGGTACCACACTGCTAGAGCAAGTCATTACGACCATGCCTGATGTGGTCAGTTCGCAGGAAGCCGGGTTATTAGATAACACGATTGCCGAGATATCAAAAATTCTTGGCCGCCCCGTTCCCGGCTATCCGAGAGACATGAATCAGCTAAGCCAGGAAGATCTCCTCAAACTCAGACAGCATTATTTCATTCGTGCTGAATTTGCACTTGGCGAGCCAATCAAAGAAGACCAGTGGTTGCTTGACAAACAGCCCTACAGCGCCCTATATGCTGGTTTGATCCCGCAGATATTCCCGGATGCCAAAGTCATCTTTCTAAAGCGAGATCCGCGCAGTTGTATCCTCAGCTGCTTCAAGCAGAACTTCGTGCCTAATAACATGTCAGCCAATTTCTGGGAGTTTGACAATACCGTCGATAACTATATCCACTTCATGGAACTATGGCTGGAATATGAGCGCACTCTGCCTCTTGATTTTCTGGTCATGAGATATGAAGACATGGTATCTGACTTTGAATCTCATGCCCGCAAAGTCTGTGACTTTATGGAAAAACCATGGGATGACAAAATCCTGCGTTATTATGAACATAAACAAAAACGCGGTGTGCGTACTCCGAGTTATACCGGTGTCAATAAACCGATGTACACACAGGCAATCGCCAAGTGGAAGCCATGGGAAAAATATTTCGAACCGCATAAGGAAAAACTACTGCCGATCATGGAACGGCTTGGCTATGAATGGTAGTTTATCGCCTTAACATTTCCTTGCATGCAATACTGTAATCTTTATGACTCTCCCTGCGAACAAAGGCAGGGAGGTAACTATCATGTCATCGGAAAAATATGAGTTTAAAGGACGTAACGGCGATATGCTCGCCGGTCGGCTAGAAGTACCTGAAGGTGACGTAAAGGCCTATGCTGTTTTTGCCCATTGCTTTACCTGCAGTAAGGACTTCATCGCTTCCCGCACCATTACTCAGGCACTTGCAGAGCGCGGTATTGCTACTTTACGCTTCGACTTTACCGGTATTGGCAATTCTGAAGGCGACTTCGGCAACACCAATTTTTCGTCCAATGTTGAAGATCTGATTTTAGCAGCAAATGCACTTGGTAAAACTCATCAGGCTCCCAAACTGTTAATCGGTCATTCCCTTGGCGGTGCGGCTACACTGGCTGCCGCTCCTTACGTCGAATCGGCAACCGCCGTTGCCACACTTGCTGCACCGTTCGACCCGTCGCATGTCGCCCATTTGTTTGCAGAAGATATCGAATCCATCCAACAAGAGGGAGAAGCCGATGTCGATTTATTCGGACGCACTTTCAAAATCACTTACGATTTCATCAAGGACATCAATCAATATAATCAGCGTCAACATATTGCTGCCATGCGCAAAGCCCTGATGGTGATGCATTCGCCGACGGATCAGACCGTCGGTATCGAGAATGCCAAAATGATTTACGATGCCGCCCAGCATCCTAAAAGTTTCATCACACTAGACGGGATGGACCATCTGCTGATGAATAAAGGAGATGTTGGCTATGTTGCCAATATGCTAGCTGGCTGGGCAACACGCTACATAGATAGAGAACCGAAAAAAGCTGTTGATCCTTCTACCATCTCCACTTCCGACGGCAGTGTGAATGTCTTGGCGACCGGCAATGGCCCTTTTTCTATGATTGTTCAATCCGGCCCGCATACCATGCTGGCGGATGAACCGCTGTCGGTCGGCGGCAAGGATTCCGGCCCGACACCCTATGATTTTCTGCTGGCCGCTGTTGGAACCTGTACTGCGATGACGCTGAAAATGTATGCCAATCATAAAAAACTAAAATTGGAGGATGTACGTGTGAAATTGTCGCAACAGCGCCTGCATGCCAATGATTGTGAAGACTGCGACACGCAGGAAGGCTATATCCACGAAATCACCCGTGAGATTACCATCAAAGGGAACTTTACCGACGAACAACGCCGGAAATTTCTTGAGATCGCCGATAAATGCCCGGTCCACCGCACTCTGGAAAGCGAAGTCAAAATTCGCTCGTATTTGAAGGAGTAGTCAGGCGATGCGCCTACCCGATTAACGGATTAAAGTCGTACCGTACCGAGATAAATAGTTGCGCAATAACCGGTCATCTCTAAAATCAAACGTGAAATCTAAGGGAGGGACATATATTCATGAAGATCAATGTTAAGAAGCGGCTTCAGGACTGCAAAATTCTAATCATTGATGATAATGAAGTCGAACGGATGGTCTTGAGAAAGATCCTCACCAAGAATCATTTTGTTCATATCGAAGAGGCCGTGGATGGAGAAGACGGACTCGAAAAAATTATAGCTTTAAAGCCTGATTGTATATTCCTCGACATCCATATGCCTAAAATGGATGGTATTGGCGTATGCAATGCAATGAAAGAACAGCAGATTCATCATGAAGTGGTCACGATTATTCTCACTGTAGAGGAAGATTTTGAAGTCAAAGCACAGGCATTTAACGCCGGTGCGGCAGATTTTATATCCAAGCCATTAAATGAAAAAGAGGTACTTCCCCGGTTGACTGCTCATATGGAACGAAAACTCTATCAAAGAATTATTGAAGATGATTATCAACGCATTCAGGAAGAACTCAGAGAAGCGAAGGTTCTGCAAAATATTCTACTACCGGAGCCGATGACGCTGGAAGCGATAAAAAACGCGCAAGAGCTTGATATTGCAGAATATTACCTCCCTTCTTCAGAATTAGGAGGAGACTATCTGGCCGTACGCAAATTATCGGATACCAAAACGATGCTGTTGACGGCAGATATTACAGGGCATGGAGTAACAGCCGCATTGTACACCTTTATGCTACATACGATCCTACAGGAAACGATATCGCATGACACTCCGCCAGGTACGCTTCTGGAAATGATTAACAATAAACTACATAAACTCTTGCCACCCAATAAATTCATTACTTTGTTTTTAGGAATTATTGATACGGAAAAAGGGGTCCTGGACTATGCGGCAGCGGCATCCCCTCCCCCTTTACTGTTCTCTAATGGGTACTTCAGGCCGCTGGATACAAAAGGATTGCCGCTCAGCGTAATCGAAAATCCTACCTATCAAACCCACACCCATTTATTCCATCCAGGCGACGCATTATTGATATATAGTGACGCCTGGATTGAAATTCCTGATTCGCAAGGCCAAACATTGTCAGAAGAAGCATTAGGAAGCTTTATTCTTGATCGTATAACCGCACCAGCGGGCGAGATACTGCAAAACGTTACTCATATGTTTTTTGAACGATATGGTAAAGCCGTACCGGATGATCTATCCTGTATCATTTGTAAACACCCTTAGCATTTACTCTCGCAGAAGTTGTTTAGCGTTTGCAAATCTGAACCATAAAATATAGACAGAGTATAGGAAGCATGCTACTGTGTGCTTCTTCATAATCTAAAAAAACTAATAAATAATATATATACATGGCAGGGTTTTTAACAGGTGAGCACAACATACAATCTTGATCAGTTTAAAGAAACCTACATAGCCGAGTGCTATGAGCTTCTTGATGAGATGGAAAGCTGCCTCATGGGTCTGGATGAGGACGCGCCGGATATTGAAACGCTCCATGCCGTATTTCGTTGTGCACATTCGATCAAGGGTGGCGGTGGCGCGTTTGGATTTACGGAAGTTGTGTCCTTCACACATGTGCTGGAAGCATTACTGGAAGAGATGCGCAGCGAACGGGTGTCACCAACCCGGGAAATTATCGATGCGCTATTGGAATCTGCAGACGCGGTACGCTCGATGGTAGATGCCATTCAGTGTGGCGAGACAATAGATATGACCGATGCGTCAGCTCTGCAGGCGCGTCTGGTTGCTTTCTCCGACGGAGCAGTAGAGCAACCATCAGATGCTTCGGAAAAACCATCAGACACACCTGATGATAAAACCGATAGACAGTATAACATTAAATTTGTGCCCAACCCCGGCATTCTACAGACCGGAAATGACCCGATACTGATCATACGTGAGCTGCAAAGGCTGGGTGAACTGGATATCAATACGGATACATCAAAGATACCGGCAGTTGAAGACATCATTCCTCAGGACGCCTATCTTAGCTGGCATTTTACATTATCCGGCCAGGTGGATCTGGACGATGTTAAAGAAGTCTTCGAATTCGTTGAAGATGAGTGCGAC
The DNA here is from genome assembly GCA_028281385.1 of Rickettsiales bacterium. Taxonomy (GTDB): domain Bacteria; phylum Pseudomonadota; class Alphaproteobacteria; order Rickettsiales; family UBA3002; genus JANQJY01. The sequence continues at coordinate 23,543 of JANQJY010000023.1, forward strand.
CTTGAGATAACCTCTATAGAGGATAAGGCTGATGAGGCCAATGAAACGGCGCCATTACAGGAGCAACCACAGCAAACGGATCAGCCCAAAAGCGGCAATGCGAAGGCATCTCCTGCTGCGCAATCCGGTGTGGTGAAATCTATCCGTGTCGATATCGACAAGATCGACCGGCTGATCAATATGGTTGGCGAGGTCGTGATTACCCAAGCATTTTTGTCGGCACAAATTAGCCAGCTGGACTCCAATAATCATACCGAACTGGTTCGCGGGGTGGATGAGATGATGCATTACACCCGGGAACTGCAGGAAGCAGTCATGGCCATCCGGATGCAGCCGGTCAAATCGATTTTTTCCCGTATGCCCCGTCTGGTCAGAGATTTATCGAATCAACTCAATAAACAGGTCACGCTGGTGACACGCGGAGAAGACACGGAAGTCGACAAAACCATTATCGAACAGCTGAGTGATCCACTGACCCATATGATCCGTAATTCGGTAGACCACGGCGTAGAAATGCCGGATGAGCGGACGGCAAAGGGCAAACCGGCAGAAGGTACAATCGTTTTATCGGCGGAACATCGTGGCGGGCGGATCGTCATAGAAATCGCCGATGACGGTAACGGCATCAACCGTGAAAAAGTGTTCCAGAAAGCAGTTGAAAAAGGGGTGATTTCCAGCGATGCCGTGCTAAGTGACAAGGAAATTGACATGCTGATCTTTGCAGCCGGATTCTCAACAGCGGAAACGGTTTCCAATGTATCCGGCCGGGGCGTGGGAATGGATGTGGTCCGCCGTAATATCGAAGGCATAGGCGGACTGGTATTGGTTGAGAACCGTCCCGGAGAAGGCTCGACTTTCTCCATCTCTTTGCCGCTGACTCTGGCGATTCTTGACGGCATGATCATCCGTTGCGGACAGGAATATTATATCATCCCCATCAACAATATTATCGAGACGCTTCGCCCCAAACCATCCGAAGTCAAATCCATCGCAGACGGCTCGTCAGTCATCAATGTACGCGGTGAATTCATCCCCGTCGTTTATCTGTATCAGGCATTTTTCATTCATGGCGCCACGAAAGATGCCAGCAAGGGACTGGTAGTCTTAGTGGAGAACGGTAACGATATTTTTGGTGTGGTCGTAGATGAACTGGTAGGACAACAGCAGGTCGTCATCAAATCGTTGGAAGAAAACTCTGATCCGGTAGAAGGCATCTCCGGCGCCACCATCTTAGGGGACGGAAAAGTGTCGCTGATTCTGGACATAGGTAAACTGTCACGGATGCGTCATCAGACTGAATTACCACCGGATGGCCCATCACCAGATGACAACGACATCATAGTGAATGCGCAAAGTGATACATGCACTGAGGCTGTAGAATCAGCTGCTTGATAGGACAACGACAAAGTCAGGGAGGAAGTAATATGACAGACACACAGGAAATAGAGACATCGTCGCCTGTTGAAAATGCGATACTGAATGACTCCATGGATATGGAAGACACATCCGGCGTCAGCATGCAGTTTCTGACCTTCACCATAGGCGAAGAGGAATATGGCGTTGATATTATGAAAGTGCGGGAGGTGAAAGGCTGGTCGGAAACGACACGTTTGCCTAATACGCCGGAATATATGCGCGGTGTACTCAATCTGCGCGGCATTGTCATCCCGATCTTTGACCTGCGTATGCGGTTTGGCGGCGGCATGACGGAAGCAAAGGAGAAGCATGTCATCGTGATTATGGCCGTGGGTGACCGGATCGCCGGTGTATTGGTCGATACCGTATCGGACATACTTAGTACGAATTCAAATGAGATCAAAGCAGCACCCAATACAGAGATTCCTGTCGACGACCAGTTCGTAACCGGGCTGATCGCTGTAGAAGAGCGGATGGTGGTGGTGCTTGATATGGAAAAACTATTGGATGCCAGTTTGATAGAAGAAATGGCGCAAACAAATCATAATTGAAAGGGAGACTCACCATGAGTATTATGTCTTTATTCGGCAACGATTCAAAATCCACTGAGGCAATCCAGATTGTTGAGGCCATCAGTCAGTCACAGGCGATGATTGAGTTCGATATGGACGGCAACATCATTACGGCAAATGAAAATTTTTGTGATATCACAGGTTATCGTCTGGAGGAAATTCAAGGCAGACACCATTCCGTACTTGCGGACGAAGAGTATCGCGAAACTATGGAATATCAGCAATTCTGGAAAGCCCTCAATCAAGGCCAGAGTGATGCAGGAGAATGTAAATGTATTGGCAAGAATGGTAAAGAGATCTGGATGCAGGCCTCTTACAATCCGATTCTGGACGAACAGGGCAATCCCTACAAAGTGATTAAATTTGCCACCGACATTACCCAACAGATGCTTGAAAAGCGTGCAAGTGCTCGCTTTGCCGGTATGGTCGATAAGTTATCTCTGCCGGTGATGTTGTGCGACCGTGACTTTAACATTACCTACGCCAATGAGATCTCCATCGAGACATTGCGCACATTGGAGCATCTGCTGCCCGTCAAGGCCGATGAACTGATCGGCAGTAATATTGATATCTTCCACAAAAACCCGGCTCACCAGCGTAATCTGTTGAAAACGCTTGGCGAACGCAACCATGCAACGGAATTCATGCTGGGTGACGACTGGCTTTCGCTGAATGCCACCATGATCAAAAATGAACGCGGTGAATTTGATGGCGCCTTCGTAGATTGGCGTGTCGTCACGGAAGAAAAACGCATCAAGGAAGAAACCGAGATGAAACAAAGCATGATCGATCAGCTATCGCTGCCGGTGATGCTTTGTGATAGCGAGTTTAACATCACTTATATGAATGATGTATCGCGGCGGACGCTCAAAGAAATCGAGCGACTATTGCCTGTTCCGGTGGATCAGATTGTTGGCGGCTCGATCGATGTTTTCCACAAGAACCCGGCGCATCAACGCAATATCCTGATGGATGAAAGCAAACTTCCGCATCAGGCCAAGTTCCAGATCGGTGAGGAATGGCTGGCATTGAGTGCCAACGCACTACCGAAGAAGGATGGCGAATTCAATGGCGCATTCGTGGATTGGCGACTGGTCACAGAGGAAGTGCGCAATGAGGAAATGGTCCAATTGGCGCAGGATAAGATTCAGGAGCTCATTTCAGCAGCCAATGCAGGTAATCTGGAAGAACGCATTGATGCCGACTCCTTCACCGGATTCTATAAAGACCTAGCGCAAAGCATGAACGGTTTGATGGATACGATTGTTGAGCCGATCAACAAGGCCATCGCGAGCATGCAGACCCTGTCCGAGGGTAACCTGACGCAGATCATGGGCGGTGATTATGAAGGCGATTTCGCTGAAATGCAAAGAGCGTTGAATTCGACTATTATTCGCCTGAAAGAAACCGTCCTGCGTATCAAGGAATCATCCGGATCGGTTAATTCTGCCGCCGGGGAGATTTCTTCCGGAAGTGTGGATTTATCTCAACGCACGGAAGAGCAGGCTTCCACGCTGGAAGAAACCGCTGCCAGCATGGAAGAAATCACCGGTGCGGTACGGCAGAACTCCGAGAATGCCCAGCAAGCCAGTAATCTGGCGAAGGAGGCAGAAGATGTGGCAGTGAAAGGAGGAGAAGTTGTCAGCCAGGCAGTCCATGCCATGTCGAAGATCGAAGACTCTTCCCAAAAAGTATCTGACATCATCGGGGTGATTGATGAAATTGCCTTCCAGACCAATTTGCTGGCATTGAACGCCGCAGTAGAAGCAGCGCGCGCCGGCGAAGCAGGAAAAGGCTTTGCCGTTGTGGCATCCGAAGTACGTTCACTTGCAGGCCGATCTTCGTCTGCTTCCAAAGAGATCAAGACACTGATCAATGAAAGCAGCGAAGAAGTGAAATCCGGCTCCAAACTGGTCAATGAGGCGGGTGAAAGACTGCAGGAAATTGTCTCTTCGGTAAAAGAAGTCGCCGCATTAGTGGCAGAAATTACCAATGCCAGTGCAGAGCAGACATCCGGTATTGAAGAAATCAATACCGCGATTACGCAGATGGATGAGACGACTCAGCAAAATGCTGCCCTGGTGGAAGAAAATTCTGCGGCAGCACAGTCTATGGTCGATCAATCCGTCGCTCTGGATCAACAGGTCAGCTTCTTCAAACTTTCTGATGATGACAGCAGTGGCCATGCGTCTCCTTCCGTTGAGAGCATGCCGGCCTATGGCAATCAGATAAAGGCTGAAGAACCGGTGCAACCTGCTGTCATGCAAATAGCAGGTAATGCAGCGAAGAACGGAAATGGAGCCATGGACTCCGATTGGGAAGAATTCTAGAATTCACATTGATGGTGACAGATGGCGTTATCAGAACGAGAGTTTACTTTCGGGGACAAAGAGTTCACCACGATCACCCGTTTGGTTCGGGAGCATTCGGGTATTGTCCTCGCATCGCATAAGCGTGATATGGTGTATTCGCGCTTAGCACGGCGCTTGCGTGAATTACAGTATCGTGACTTCAAAGACTACTGCGAGTATGTTCAGTCTCCGCAGGGAGAAGGTGAAATGCTGCATTTGATCAACGCGATTACGACGAATCTAACCAGTTTTTTTCGTGAGAAACACCATTTTGATTTCCTGGTTGAACAACTCAAAACTAATAAGGAATTATTTGCAAGCCGCCGCCTGCGTATCTGGTCTGCAGGCTGTTCTGCCGGGATGGAAGTCTATTCTGCCGCCATAAGTATTTGTGATA
>JANQJY010000025.1 GCA_028281385.1 Rickettsiales bacterium
CCAGCGATGCATATATCGCTGATCTGGCCCGCGTCAAACCATCCGGTTGGCGCAGAATACGCAAAATATCTTCCCGGTAATGCAGAATGTCGGCGATGATTTCATCCACCGAATATTCGCTGTAATACGAGGCGATCTGCTGCAATGCTTCGGCCAGCGCCTTGTCCGCCGAGCGTTCACCAAGACGCAACAGACGCTGTCTGCTTTCCTGAAGCAGTGCCTGTTCACTGCGCTCATCTATCAGGGAAAAACCGGCACTGAGACCTGCTTCCAGCGGAAAGGTTTGTAGGATGGTCTGACAGAGTGAATGAATTGTCTGGATACGCAGACGGTGTGTGCCATCTACCAGTTGTAAAAACAACCGGCGAGCCAGACGGCATTGTTCATCCGTTACCGCCTCACCACACAGCGAGGATAATTCCTCTTTCAGCGTCTTTTCAGGCAGCGACATCCATCCGGAAATTTTTTGAAAAATACGCGTCTGCATTTCATTGGCAGCCGCCTTGGTAAAGGTAATACAGACGATTTTTTCCGGTGATGCACCGTGTAAAATTAGCCGCAATACACGATCAACCAGTACCCTGGTCTTACCAGTACCGGCGTTGGCCGATACCCAGCGCGATCCTGCCGGATTCGATGCGTGTTGTTGAGCCGAAGTCATAAGCCGGAATCTAGATAAAATGCCATTAAAACCCCATCAAAACTTAAAGGTTGTTTAAGGTTTTGCAGGTATCATATGCCTATAAAAAGAGGCGACTATGATACATCAACAAGCAACCATAGACAGAGCTGAAAGCAATGTCTATTTTCTCCCTGGCCTGTTTGAAGAAACGGCGGAAATGCTGCTTGAATCACACAGCTATTTTAACCAATTGGAAGACGCAGGCGGCGATAACGATTATTACGACATGCTTCTTACCAATGAAATGACACGTATTACCATGCGTCTGACCAGCGTGATGGCGTGGATTATGGCGCGTAAAGCTGTTTACAATGGTCAGATGACACACCAACAGGCACAGGAAGAATACCCGCTTGACGGGCTGGAAGTCTGCCTGCAGGACACAAGTGCATTTTATCCAGTGCTACCACGCTATCTGAATTGTCTACTCGATCGCAGTCACCAGCTCTATCAGCGCGTACAACGGCTGGATGAAATGATTGAAGAAACGCCCCGGCTACATTAGAGCATCAGATACACTCACTATTTACTGATATAACCACGCGTCGATGCGTGCGAGATGCGCATAATCATTATAGGCAGGGCGCATATCAGGAATAGGGATGCTGTAATAGGGTAATGCCCTTGTGTTATACGCTGTAATGCGCCGGGCAAGGCTCTCTTTGTGCCGTTCCATCAATTCCGCCAGCTCATCCTCCACCCATTTTTTGTTGATCTGCTCTTCCCTGCCCTGTTCTATGCCACCCTTCAACCACCAATAGGCGATATCGGTCACAGAAAATCCATCGACTTCCTTTAGCAACAACGCCACCAACGGCAATTGGCATGCATAGCCTGCTTTCACTTCTTTCACCGATGGCGGACTACCGGTTTTATAGTCAATAGCACAGGCGTGATAATCTTCACCTACTTCAACACGGTCAATTCGCCCATGCAGCAGATAGTCTCCCATATCCCGTTCTCTTTTCATTTCCGAAAGAACAGTCTGTTGCTGCGCAAAGGCCCGCTGTTCTAGGGCAATCAGCCATGGCACCATCTGCATGAAACGCGGCCACCACAGCAGCATTACCGACGGCCGGTCGGTATAGCCAGCAAACACCTTTCGACCCACTTCAATCAACGCCTCTTCCGTCGGGTGGGCAGCATTGCGACATTCGGTAAAACGCTCCATTACCTCATGCAACAGGATGCCGAAAGTCTTATGATCCGGCAAGGCATCCAGCGGTTCCAATGTTTTTAACCGCAATATGTCTTTGGCATAAAATCCATACGGATCACGATACAGTAACTCACACCCCGTTACGGATAGTGTGTCCAGGGTATGATGCTCAGGATTGAACGGTTGTGGCAGCACAGGAGTCACTGTCTCCGCCGAGGTGTCATAACGACGAATTATCTCCAGCATCGAATGCATATGATCACACGCATTGTCACATAGCGTATTGATCCGCTGCCACCAGCGCGATGGCATCGCCGGGCTTCCCTGCCGGCGTAAGGAACGGGTCCACACCACCTGCGGGCTGGCGCAAAACATCAGTACGTCATGCGCCATCGTACCGATGAGGGTATCCGCCGGCTCCATACCCAACGCCTGGCGCATCGTTTCATTCATCCACGCGCCGGATGCCGCCACCTGCGGCCAGCTTTCCTCATTCAATCCGGCCAGAACCACATAATCGAAAGATTGTAGTCGCGCCTGCATCGGCGTGCGCAAATAGACACGCGAACTGGCCGATGTCTCATAGGGCTGTTTCATAGATTCCAGACATCCACGCAACAGCGCGGGAAAGGCCATCGGATCCATGTCATCGAATAACACAATCGCCGGTGCAATCTGTTCTATGACAGCCTTTATATCTGGTAGCGGTTTGCCTCCTCTCACCTCTTCTACAAGTTGCTCAACCGTCTCACATAATGTCTTAAAATAGTCAGTGACGGATATCTCATCCTGCTGATTCTGTCGTTCCAAAGGCAGGAGCAACGCCAAAACATGACCGATCATTTCACACTGTGCGTCCTGCCGGATTTTTTGATGCAATGCTTCCAGGGACGCCGTGTCTCTTCTGATGCCTCTTAAATATGCTTTTTCAAAATAAGCGATTTCCTTTCGAAGCGCTTCCCGGTCACACGTCAGAGCAGCCAGTTCATGCAGCCACTCCAGCAGCGATACGGCTTCACCTGGCTGATGTGCCACCTGTGCCGTCAGATACAGCAGGGTCACATATGGGTGATCAAGCACACTGGATGACACATCATAATCCGCGTCAATATGATAGCGCCCCAGCAACAGATGCACCTGTGACAACAGATGTGCATTCGGGCTAATCAACGCCATGCTTTGATGCCCATCCTCACAGGCCTTACGCAGCAGGGCAGCAGCCAGCTTGGCTTCTTCAATGTCATTGGCTGCTTCCAGGCACGGCAAAGTGATGGACGGCTTTTCCGGCATCATACTTTCTATCGCCGCAGCAGGAAGGCAGCTATGCAGAAACGCGTCCGCTAGTACATGATCTTTTATGGCAGGCAGTGTCTGTATAACCTCTACCCGATCACGCGGCACATTCATAAAGGATAGTAACTGTTTCAGCGGATATTGTGGATGCGATGGCTCCATAGCCTCCCATATGGCTTGCGGCATTTCCGTTGCCAAAGCAGGCAGTATGACCTGGCCATCCGGCAACTCTGACACCACACGCAACAAATCACGCGTGGCACTAACTGTTCCCGTACTTCCCGCGATGATCACCGGAAAACCCGGCGGTATCTGCCGCCAGGTTTCGGCAAGTAGCGTAATCGCCGCCAATTCCCTTTGCTGTCTGGTAACGGCTCCCAGTTCTGTCATTTGCTGCGGCAGATGATGCGTCATAATCTGTAAAAACCGTTGCGTATCCCGCCAGTGTTTATGCAGTGACGGCGGCACCAACGTGTCCATCTGCGCCAGATCAACATTTTCGCGTTCGCATTGGTCGAACAGATGCATTAATTCCTTCGCCAGCTCCAATGCCTGTTCCATACCGGGCTGAACACGCTGCTGCGCTCGGTGAAAGGCATGAACCTGACGGGCAACCAACGCCAGCCGTTCCGATTCGCCCATCACCCTTCGCGACAATAGCGGATGATCGTTCACCTGTTCGGGGTAATGCTTTTGCAATATGGCCTCACAACATGCCAGTGGCTCTATGTTCGGCAGCAGCAGTGCTTTTCCACGCCACTGTTCCCTAAGCGCTTGTT
>JANQJY010000026.1 GCA_028281385.1 Rickettsiales bacterium
GAAGCCATGCTCACTCAGTCCGTGCAACTGGATGACAGCTATGCGCTCAGCTGGCGGCAACTGGCCATCGCCAAGGGGCGGCTTGGGAAAATGGGGGAATCCTTTGTCGCGCTGGCGCAGGAGGCATCGCTGAAAAACGATCTGGATGAGATGAAAAGCTATGCAAGCCGGGCCGTTGAAACATTAGAAGACGGCAGTCCGGCCTATCTTCAGGCGATGGACATACAGCGTGAAGCAGAGCGCAGAGAAGAAGAAAAGCGCGATAATAACTCACTTTTTTAGCTGTACTTCCCCTCTTGCATTGGATAATATTGTCCCCTACATCAGGCCAAAACCAAACAAGGGGGAGTTATGCGCCATCTCATTGTTGCGTTGTCATTCATGTTCATCGCTGTTTCATCTTTCACACCCGCATCAGCAGCAGAAGAGATGACGGAAGAGCGCGTCAAACAAATCATAGAAAACCACCTCAAAGAAAACCCCAAGATGATTATGGAAGCCCTGCAAGCTTGGCAGATTCAGAAAAAAGTTGAAGAGCAGAAGGAACAGCAAAAAGCAGTGAAAGATAATCATGACGCCCTGTTCAACGAGGCGGATGATCCGGTCGCCGGCAATAAAGACGGTGACGTCACCATTGTCGAATTTTTCGACTATAACTGTCCGGCCTGCAAGATGATGCTCGAAAGCATCGAGGCAGTGCTGCTGAAGGATAAGAATGTCCGCGTCGTCTTCAAGGAATTCCCGATCTTCGGCAAAAAGTCGGATGATAATGCCAAAGTCGCACTGGCCGTCTATCAGCTGGCGCCTAACAAGTATTTTGACTTTCACGCCGCCATCATGCGCCAGAAAGGCAAGGTGGATCAGGATTATATGATTCGTACCGCCAAAAATCTAGGTATCGACGAAACCAAACTCAAAGAAGAAATCAAAAAGCCCGTCTATGACGAAATGCTGAAAAAAGATCGTGAACTGGCCGGCAGACTTAAAGTACGCGGTACACCGGCTGTGATTATCGGTGATGTCCTGATTCCAAGCGCACTGGATGCCGCTTCATTGGAAAGACAGGTCAAGGCAGCACGTGAAAAGAAAAAAGAGAAGAAATAACCTGTTTTCAGTGTAACAAGATTCCTTCAACACACAATTCAGGTTTCTCTCAATCGTAAATCCGAATAATTTTGGTTTCTAAACTTTTCAATGAACTGACTGTTTGGTAATAGTCGTTATCATGTCAGATATTGGATGGTCACAATTTGCCTTGGCAGCTTTTGGTGGTGGTCTTACTGTTAAGCTGCTTGACTTGGCCTATATTGAAATCAGGAGGCATTTTGATAGCTCAAAGTCAGCGAAACAGTTCGTTGACGAACATCTCGACCCTTTATTAAAAGCTGCGGACGAATTGGTTGGTAAGCTGTGTTCCTTAGCTGAACAGGATTTTAAGGCCCTTCATGATGTCGAACCATTTCCTGAGACAGTCCACAACCACGATTATAGCGGTTTGCTTTATTTATTTGCTCGCTTCTGGGCAAGAGTTGAGATTTTTCGTCAAGAGGGTTTATCAATCGAAATAGCCAAAGATAGGCGAGGAAAATACTTGCAAAATTTCCTTGATTGTCTGGAATCCAGGAGAGTGCGGATCATAGATAGAATTTCTCAAAGAGCGATTGGGGAAATGATGATTTCTCATGAACCGGACGGCAGGATGAAGATACTCCCTTTTGTACAATTTATAAGGTTGTTTGAAACCGATCAGTCAATGAGAAGGTGGCTGGAGCCTTTGGCCGTATTCATATCACAAACCCAAAGTACACGCGAAAGGCAACAGCTGTTACAAAACTGCGCCATTCTACATGCATTAATAGACACCTTAGACCAGAACCACGACGTTACAAAGGAGCGTCCTTTTTCTTTTAATAAATTATCCAAACGTTCCTGGCGAGACTTGAAATACAGAGTTTTTGGAGTTTATCTGAAGTTTGTAAAAAAATCTGAAAAATATACAGGGCCTCCTAAATAGAAGGCCCTTGTTCTCTGGTCGGCGGTGCGCAGAATATTCATTCGTTGCACCGCCTTTATATCGTCGTTAAAAAACTTAGCTTTATTATATTAAAAGCAATGGCAATCGTCCAGCCATAATTTCTACATTTCTAGCCGACCATCGTTTTCGTGACCTGCACCCACCAGTCGGGATGTGTTTTCATGATGCTCTGGCAAGCATTTTGTACCTGATCATCCGTGTCAAACAGCCCGAAACAGGTAGCACCGCTGCCGCACAGACGTGAGAAATAACAGCCCGGCTGCGCGGCAATGGATGTCAGAACAGCCTCAATCTCCGGCATCAGCGAGATGGCTGCCAACTCCAGATCATTACGACTGCGCACCAGCATTTCCCGCCAGCCCGCCTGATCGTCGGCATCATAATAAGGTCTGACATAATGCGCGTCATACGGATGCCGGTAGGCTGCATAGACCTCTTTGGTCAACAAGGATCGATTCGGGTTAACCAGCAACACCGCATAGGATGCCGGGAAATGCATGCCGGTGAGTTCATCGCCGATTCCCGCCATGAATAGCGGCGTACTACGCAGACAGGCAGGCACATCGGCTCCCAGTGACTGCGCCATCGCATGCAGCTGTTCATCGCCGATACGGATATTCCAGAACCGCCGGAGCAACCGCAGGGCCGCTGCCGCATCGGCAGATCCTCCTCCTAGTCCGGCACCGACAGGAATATGTTTCTCCAGCGTAATATGCGCTCCCTGATCGATACCGGCTGCTACCTGCAACCGCTTCGCCGCACGATAGACCAGATTATCCTGCGTATCAGCAGCCAATGCTTCAACGCCCTCGCCGACAATACTGAGCGTCAGTTCTTCGCCCGCTTCCACACGCAGCACATCACCGAATTCGCTAAACACGACCTGGCTGTCGAGCAGATGATAGCCATCGTCGCGCCGTCCGATGATATGCAAATAAAGATTCAGTTTGGCCGGGGCGAGCTCAACATATGCAGATATCATGGCGTGCCGTGCAGCGGAGGCAGCGGCATGTCCCCCACCAACTCTTCTTCTTCCACTTCTATCTCTTCGGGTATCTCAAGCGGTTCCAGCCCGTGCTCAAGCTTATGCTCGATCTTTTTCCTGTCTTCCGGTTCCGGATCGAATACCAGCGCCCTCTCCCACTGAAAGCGTGCTTCAATCTTGCGGCCCAGCCGCCAGTAGACATCGCCGAGATGATCGTTAATCACCGGATCTTGCGGCGCCAGTTGCGTCGCTTTCTCAAGAAAGACCAGAGCTTCCTCATATTCGCCCAGATGGTATTTCGCCCAGCCCATACTGTCGATAATATGCGCATCATGCGGACGCTGCTCAATCGCCAGCGCAATCATCTCCAGCGCCCGCTCAATATGCATTTCCTTGATCAGCCAGCTATAGCCCAGATAATTCAATACATCAGGTTGATTACGCTCCAGTTCCAGCGCCTGCAGAAAATCGGCCTCCGCCTTGTCCCACTCGCCAATCCGCTCATAACAGATACCGCGCGCATAAAGCACCGGCCAGTCCGCCAGGCTGATCGGTTCCGAGCGCTTCAACGCTTCATCATACGCTGCTGCTGCTTTTTCAAATTCTTTCTGACTGCGCAAAATATCGCCCATGGTGATCAACGGCTCCGGATCATCTGGCCGTTCCCTGGCAAGTCTGTGCAGCATTTCCAACGCTTTTTCCGGCTGATCCAGCGCTTCATAATTAAGTGCGATGCGTATCTTGCCGCGTTCGTAAAACACATTCCCTTCCTCAATCTTTTCATAGGTGGCAATAGCTTTTTCATAGCTTCCCGCCGACTCATACAGATTGGCCAGCATCAATTGCGCGACCGGAAAATCCGGCTTCAGATACAACGCCAGTTGGAGATAGATAAAGGTATCGGTGCTGGCACTTTCACCAAACAGCAGGCTGGCAGTGGTATAAAACACCTCGGCGATACCGTCGGCGGCATTACCGATCTCCATTTCATTACTCATCACACTATGGCCAGGCACCAAATGCGAATGCGGATTACGCGCCATATAATCATCATACAGCGCTTTTGCCTTCTCTGCTTCTCCCTGCCGCATATAATGATTGGCCATGATCTGAATCAGGCGGTAAGGCCGTGCCTGCGGATCCTTGCTCGAGAGTTCGTAATGGCGGATGGCTGCATCGCTATCACCGAGGATATCATTGATCAATCCCGCCTGATAATGCATGAAGGAAGAAAAAAATCCGGATTCCTCAATCTCTTTCGACATGTCCAGCGGCAGCACCTCATCACCCGCCCCCAACCGCACCCAGCGGACAAGCGCCGGTTTGATCATATCGAACAATCCGCCGTCACTGGCAGATTCAAGCAGCACTGCCGCCTGGTCAAACTGGTTGATTTTGACGTAATTGCCAAGCAGCACCAGCGCAATCAGCGAATCATCAATCTGCGCCTTTTGCATACGGATCGCCAGCGCGATCGCCTGCTGCATGTCACCGGCGCTGACGAACAACTCAAGCGCCTCTTCCATCAGCGCTTCATTGGTGCTCTCTTCTTCAAGCAAATGCAGCATGAAATCCGACGCATTGTGCATATCCTTATTCCGCCGCGCATAGCGGCTGGCCAGATAATTCCCCGCCAATCCCGGTGGTTCGGCATGCGTACGCTGCCAGTCTTCGGCCAGTTTTCCGGCATAATGCTTCGGATCATCATACAAAAGCAGCGAGATAGCCAACCAGAACAAAATCCCCGTCAGCACGACAGTGCCTGCCTTTAGAAAAGTTTTAACGATCTGCATGGCCATAAAAATGCTTGCCTCCTGCGATTATTTAACTAATATTCCGCTTCTTTCCAAGCATTAACGGATAGATTGAGGACAGTAAAATGAGCAGTAAGAACAACCCTGAAATGCGTGGGCGTACCACCGAACTTCGCAAATTCGGCGGTAAGGAAGTCAAACCTGTGTTGTATATCAACGGCAGCAACCGCTATATGGCCGGCTGTTTCGACAATGGCGAGTTCGCCTGTGACGAGTCCGGTGCGCCGATTCCCTATAAGAAGATTTAGCCTCCTTATTCGTCATCTTCGGACAAAACGCAAGGAGGCGTTTTGACTCGCCGCGCTAGCGCTGGCGCAGCGGGGCCGGGGATCCATGACACGTGTGTCAGGAGACAAACGATGTCAAAAATTTCTCCTGAAATTTTTAACTTGGTTCGCAAGATAAAACATCCCCTGGATGTTTTATTTTCTTGCTCACCCCTTACAATTTTTCCTACTGGAAAAATTCAGGGAATGACAAACTATTATCACATATTCCCGTAATTCGGGCCACCGCCACCTTCAGGTGTCACCCACACGATATTCTGCGACGGGTCCTTAATATCGCAGGTTTTGCAATGCACGCAGTTCTGCGCATTGATCTGCAACCGCTTGCCGCCCTGCCCGTCTGAGATATATTCATAGACACCGGCCGGACAATAGCGCTGTTCCGGCCCGTTATAGGCGGGCCAGTTCATATTGGCCGGCACCTCGTCCGATTTCAGCGTCAGATGCACCAGTTGATCTTCTTCATGATTGGTGTTGGAGAGAAAGACCGATGACATCCGGTCAAATGTCACCACTCCGTCCGGCGTCGGATAGAGGATCACAGACGCCTCTTCGGCTTTTGCTAAACACTCATGATCCGCATGGTGTTTAAACGTCCAGGGCGCTCTGCCGCGCAATAAATAGGTAGCCAGCGCGCTATAGGCCATGCCGAACCACAGGCCCCATTGGAAGGCCGGGCGAATATTGCGTACCTCGCGCAATTCCTTATACACCCAGCTTTTCTGTAACGCCTGGGGATAGGCGATCAACACTTCACCACCTTCACCCTTCAGGGCAGGCACAATCGCTTCCGCTGCCAGCATGCCGGTTTTCATCGCCGTATGCGTGCCTTTGATTTTGGGCACATTCATGAAGCCCGCCGAACAACCGACCAGCATCCCCCCGGAGAATACGAGATCGGGAATCGACTGAAACCCGCCTTCATTCAAGGCGCGCGCACCATAGGCGATGCGTTTACCATCTTCAAACAGCGGGCGCACCGCAGGATGGCTTTTGAAGCGCTGAAACTCCATATAGGGGTCAAGATGCGGATTCTGGTAATCCAACCCGACAACAAACCCGACCGCCACCTGATTATTTTCCATGTGATAGAGGAAAGAACCGCCATAGGTATCACTCTCAAGCGGCCAGCCGACGCTATGTTCAATCCGCCCTTCCTGATGTTTGTCGGGATTGACCTCCCATAATTCCTTGATGCCGATCCCATACGTCTGCGGATTGCAGCGTTTACGCAAATCGAACTGCGCCATCAATTGCTGCGACAACGAGCCGCGGCAGCCTTCGGCAAACACGGTATATTTCGCGCGAATCTCCATCGGCGGCTGATAGCTGTCTTTGCGCGAGCCGTCTTTGGCAATGCCGAAGGCACCGGTACGCACCCCTTTAACGATACTATCCTCAATGATCACTTCGGCTGCCGGAAAACCCGGGAAAATCTGCACTCCTAACCCTTCCGCCACTCCTGCCAGCCAACGGCAGAAATTCCCCAGCGAAATAATATAATTGCCGTGATTTTTCATCTGTGGCGGCGTCGGCAAACCATAGGCCGATGTTTCGGTGAGCAGTGTGAAATGATCCTCTTTGGCGGGAGTGTTGAGTGGTGCATCCATGCTCTGCCAGTCGGGCAGCAATTCATC
Organism: Rickettsiales bacterium; assembly: GCA_028281385.1. Lineage (GTDB taxonomy): Bacteria > Pseudomonadota > Alphaproteobacteria > Rickettsiales > UBA3002 > JANQJY01. The sequence goes on from JANQJY010000026.1 coordinate 6,759, forward strand.
AAGCGCCCGTGGTTCCAGCACGCAGCCGGAGAGGATATGCGCTCCCACTTCCGAACCTTTCTCCAGAATGATGACATTCGGCGTTACGCCCACCTGTTCGGCCTGTTTCATCAGATGAATCGCCGTTGCCAACCCCGCCGGACCAGCACCGACAATCACCACATCGCATTCCATGATTTCAGATTCGTCAGACATGAAGGGAACTATACCAGAGTTACTATGGGAAGGCTATGGGGAAGGGGTTAGCCGCGTTCTACTTCTGTCACTTTCGGTGAAGGTTGTTCCAGTTCGGCTAATGGAGTTCCCATTCGGCCGGTCTGAGCTTCACTTAAGTGTGCCCCATCACCCTTAACCTGTTGTGCAAACTGCGCTTTTAATTCTGGTGGAAGCGTTCTATCTGCCGTTATTTGAGTTGCCAACTCTACTAGATGCTGAGTTGCCAGATGATTGGCTTCAGGGATTTCGCTTTTCCTACTAGCCATTCATCACCTCCGCTTCGTGATCAAGATTATCAAGAAATGCTATGGCTTCCTTTTGGGCAACTAATGTCGGCAAGTGGCCGGATACACAAGAACGGATCAGTTTGATGTTTTTATAGCTGGCTCCACAAGACGCGAGCAAGCCTTTCGTATTCGTCATACGCGGGTCTGCCAGCAGGGCATTGGCATATTCTTCCGCATCGGCATCTTGTTCCTTATAGCCTTTCTCCAATGCAATCGTCAACTCAACGACCGCTTTCATTGCAATATCAGGTGGATAGTAGAGAGATGTATCGCTCATATTGTCCTCTTTTGTTCTTGTCCTTTCGACCTATTCCACACTTACCTGTTAGTATACCATAGATATATGTCAATTTTATGACGTTTTTAGTGTATTTCTACTATCCACTATAGTCAAAAAGAGTTAATAAAGTATTAATAGGCGACATTCAATGCATTTACCTTCTCCACACACACTTCTTGACTGGTATCTGGCCATGGGGGTCACAGAAACCATGGCCGATGCGCCCATAAACCACTTGATAGAACAATCGGTTGCAGAATCGGATACAATAAAACCGGCAGAGGCGCCTCCTACCGGCATACCCAACTTATCCACAGGCCTGAATCTGCGACCGGCGGCAAAAGTAACGAAAAAAACACCGAACATTGATCAGTCACTTGCGGCCATTCTCGCCGAAGCAACCGCCAAGGCTGCCGATGCCAACACACTGGACGAACTGGTTGATGCCATTGAAAGCTTCGAAGGCTGTTCTATCCGGAAAACGGCCAGCAATACCGTGATTTACGATGGTATTCCCTATAGCGATATCATGCTGATCGGCGAAGCCCCCGGCGCAGAGGAGGATCGCCAGGGCATTCCTTTTTGCGGCCCCAGCGGCAGATTGCTCGATAACATGCTGGCATGGATCAGCCTGAGCCGTAAGGAAAACTTCTTGATTACCAATACGTTATATTGGCGCCCCCCCGGCAATCGCGCGCCTACGACCGAAGAACTGATGATCTGCGAACCTTTCGTGCAAAAGATGATCGCGCTGAATAAACCCAAACTGATCCTGCTGATCGGCGGGACTGCGGCAAAATCGGTGTTGAAGGAAACGCGCGGCATTACCAGATTGCGCCGGGAAAAATTCACTTATACACACCCGTCGCTGGATGACGATATCCCGATACGGGTGCTGTTTCATCCTTCCTACCTGCTTCGCCAGCCATTACAAAAGAAGCTGGCATGGGAGGATTTACTGTCGATCAAGGCACAAATAAAAACATGGGGCATGGCATAAGGCTTGCTTGCATTATGAGGCAGAACGGGGTATAAACCCGCCTCCAAAAATAAAATACAAACGACGAGTTCGGTAAGGATGCGTGTAAGAATAAAACACTCGGTGCTTCGCCTGGATGCACTGCAAATGCTAGGCATGTTGATGCTTATCGTATTTGCCGTTGCCACGCTGCAGGATATTTCACCCCAACGTCGCGCCACACAGATGGTACTTCACCATACCTCAGACAACGCGGTCGGACCGCTGGTACACATACTGTCTTATGTCTTTCCGCAAACCATGGTCGATCGTTACGGCAACATCTTCGCCTATCAGGCGCGGGCAGATTGGGCAAATGCCGATGCCGAAATCCACTTGCTGGATGACGATCCATTGCTGGGCCATGTGTTGGCTGAACGTTATTTGCACCCTTCCTATACCAGTAGCAGGGAAGAACTGGCCGACTGGCTGGGTTTTTATGCCGACCATCCGCAAGCCAGACGGATTCACGCACTGGCATTAAGAAAAGGGGCACAGGCAGGACAGCTTGCCAGGCCGGCATCCGACGTTCGACTCAAAGGCTATCAAGGCGCAATCAGCGGCGAAGATGTACAAATGCCCAGGCACTGGAAAGATGGTCTTTACCGCTGGATCAAAGGTGACTATCTCGCCGCCGCCCAATTCTTTGACACCATGGGAAAACATCAGCAGTCAAATCCATGGAAAGCCAGCCGTGCGCATTTCTGGGCCTATCGCGCTTACGGCAAAGCCGGATTTCCCGAGCGCGCCCGGCATCATCTGGTCATGGCGTCTCAGGCAGGCAATACCAGTTTCTACAGCATGCTGGCCAGACAACTTCTCAGCCAGAGTGAGCTTG
>JANQJY010000032.1 GCA_028281385.1 Rickettsiales bacterium
GTTCGGCCGGAGTAGCCTCGGGAATGGTGAGCCGGTAAGCCTCGTTTGCCTTTATTTTATGCGAGCTGTCTGCGCAGATAATGCCATTGCAGGTAAGGCACCCGTCAGCAATCAATTGTTGCAAGCGGCTGCGCGATAGATTATCGCAGTGCTGAGATAACCATTTATCCAGCCGCTGGCCCGCCTCTTCGTCGGTGACGGTGACGGATATGACCTCGGGAGAAGACGACATGGCTCAGTCACCTAAAAAAGACGACGACCATCGCGGCCTGAAATTCATCGTGCTGTCGCTGGGGGTGTTGCTCATCGGCGGGACTATACTGCTGTTTGTCGGCATCGTCCAGAAAATGCAAAAGCAGGAAAAGGCCGAAACGGATTATTCGCTGCCCAAAGACTATCGTGATTGCCGGGATGCGACGATTGCGCTGGGCGAGGAAGAGGTGATGGAAGATTATATCATCGAAGGCCGCATCATGCATGTCATCAGCAGCGATGCCGGGCAGACTATGCATGTCCGGCTGATCGATCTATGCGGCGGCAGGCAGATCAATCACATGACGATTGAGACACAGGATGACTATGTCATGCCGGAAGAGATGTGGCTTCCGCTGCCGGGGCCATCAGGCAGGCTGTAATATCTTCATAACCTTCCAGCTGTCCTGTCGGGCCAAGCGCGGCCAGTGTCGGGTGAGTGCCGGTAAACATCGTCTGCGCGATGCGCAGAATATCATCTTTGGTGATGGCATCGAACCGCGCCGCCAGATCGGACGCGGTACGGTACTCGCCGAAGACCAGCAGGTGCCGTCCGATCCATTCCGCCACTGAGGCGGTATTTTCACGCATCATCATCAGACCGGCTTTTTGTTGCTTGCGTGCGCGGTCGAGTTCTTCCTGCGAAATGTCGTTGCACACGCCCAGCAGTTCGTCGCACAGGGCGGGGATGAGTTCGCGCACTTCATGTTCGCCGGTGGCGGCATAGATGCTGAATATGCCGGTGTCGTTATAAGCGGAAGCAAAGCTGCTGATGCTGTAGACCAGCCCGCGTTTTTCACGGATTTCCTGAAACAGGCGTGAGGACATGCCGCCGCCCAGCAGAACTGCCAGCAGCTGCACCGCATAATAGTCATCGCTATGAACAGGAGGGCAGGGAAAGCCGACCATCAGCTGTACCTGCTCCAGTGAGGTTTTTTCTCGCACTGACGTACCGCCGATATAACGCGCCTGCTCCACCGGTCCGGCCATGGCATCTGCCTGGGTGAAATGGGCATTCACCAGTGACAGCAACGCCTCATGCTCGAGATTACCGGCAGCGCTCAGCACCATGCGCGAAGGCAGATAATGGCTACGGGTGAAGCGCCGCAAATCCTCCGGACTGTGTGCGGTGACATGCTCCGGTGTGCCAAGGATGGAGCGCCCGAGCGGCTGGCCCTGAAAAGCGGTGTCCTGAAAATAATCGAAAATCAGATCATCGGGCGTGTCGTGATGCATGGCCAGTTCCTGCAGAATCACCTGTTTTTCGCGCGCCAGTTCCTCGTCATCGAAGACGGAATGCTGGATGATGTCGCAGAGTATGTCGATCATCAGCGGCAGATCATCCTTCAGGGCCCTGGCGTGATAGACCGTATGTTCGTGTGAGGTATAGGCGTTGAGCTGCCCGCCGATGGCATCGAAGGCTTCGGCGATCTCACGCGCATTGCGTTTGTCCGTCCCCTTGAAGGCCATATGCTCAAGCAGATGCGATATGCCGTGCTGCGCTTCGGATTCATAGCGCGCACCGACATCGACCGAAATCGCCACCGCCACGGTCTCGGCGGCGGGCAGGCAGTCGCTGGCGACGCGCAGGCCGTTCTCAAGCGTGGTGCAGTGATAGCTCATCTTTTCTGCTCTTCGATAAAGGCTTTGACGGCATCCACATTATTCTCAAGCGGTGTGAAGCGTTCTTCACGCTCGAACAGATCGGATAAATGTGCCGGCAAGGCGGGATGAATGCCGGTGGCCTCAGTCACCGCATCGGGAAATTTGGCCGGATGCGCGGTGGCCAGGGTGATGACGGGAATGTCGGTGCGATCATGACAGTGACGTGCGGCATTCACCCCGGTGGCGGTATGCGGATCAAGCAGCTCGCCGGTCTGTTTATAGATGCGCTTGATCGTCTCCAGCGTCGTTGCATCATCGGTGGCATGGCTTTTGAAATCGCGTTTCAGATGTTGCCAGGCGGTGGCGGACAGGGTGAAAGACTGATCGGTCCGGAAGCGTGTCATCATCTCGCGGATCACCCCGGCATCGCGGTCATACAGATCGAACATCAGCCGCTCGAAATTGCTGGAAATCTGAATATCCATGCTCGGGCTGAGGGTGGGCACGACACCCTGCATGCTATAGGACGCGCTGTCATGACAGCGTGCGAGAATATCGTTGCGGTTGGTGGCGATGATCAGCGAATGGATCGGCAGGCCCATGCGTTTGGCGATATAGCCGGCGAAGATATCGCCGAAATTACCGGTCGGTACGGAGAAGCTAACCTCCCGTGCCGGGGCGCCGAGTCGGAGTGCCGCATAGAAATAATAGACGATTTGCGCCAATATGCGTGCCCAATTGATGGAATTCACCGCGACCAGATGATGCTTTGTACGAAAATCCGCGTCGGCAAACAGGGTTTTGACCATGTCCTGACAATCATCGAACGTGCCTTTCACGGCGATAGTGTGAATATTGTCGTCGGTCAGGGTTGTCATCTGCCGGCGCTGTACGTCGGATACCCGCCCGTCGGGGAACAGAATGAAATTCTGCATGCGCTCGCGCCCGCGACAACCGGCCAGCGCTGCTGATCCGGTATCGCCCGAGGTCGCGCCCAGCACGACGACATGCCTGTCATGCTTTATGAGAATATGATCGACCAGCCGCCCTAAAAACTGCAGGGCAAAATCCTTAAAAGCCAGCGTTGGTCCGTGAAAAAGCTCCAGCAGCCAATGATTGCCGTCGAGCTGTTTGAGCGGGGCAATGGCGGTATGACGAAAGGTGCCGTATGCCTCTCCGATCAGCGTTTCAAGTGCTTCATCCGTCAGTTCCCCATTCACATAGGGGCGGATGATTTCCAGCGCCAGCGCGTCGTAGGGCAGTGCTGCGAGTCCGGCCAGTGTTTGCGGGGTGAAATGCGGAATTTCCTCCGGCACATACAGCCCGCCATCTTCGGCCAGTCCGGCCAGCACCACCTCTTCAAAAGATAATTCGGGCGCCCGGCCCCGCGTGGAAATGTATTTCATTGCTTATCAGGTAAATATCGTTGTTCCAGATGCGCTTTGTATATCTGAGGGTTTAAGGCTTGGCCAGTGACTTCTTTAAGCAGTTCCTGTGCAGAATGAAAGGAGGCTTTGCCATGTACATGGGTGCGCAGCCAGCCAAATAAAGAACTAAATTCGCCACGGCGAATCATCTCGGACAGTTCGGGAAGGACAGCCTTGGCGGAAGCAAATAGCTGCGCGGCGATCATGGCTCCCAGCGTATAGGTCGGGAAATAACCAATGGCGCCCCCGGGCCAGTGAATATCCTGCATACAGCCATTGCCGATGCAATCAGGACGGATCCCAAGCATGGTCTGCATTTTTTCATCCCATGCGCCGGGAAGATCCGCCACATTGAGCGATCCGTCCAATAAGGCTTTTTCCAGATCATAACGCAGCATCACATGGAGCGGATAGGTTACTTCATCGGCATTAACACGAATCAGGCTACGCGTAACCCGGGTGATATTCTGCAGTATCGTCTCTTCCGACCAGTCGGTTGCGACAGTGCCATAATGTTTTTTCAACAGAGGGAGAAGATAGCCTATGAAATCCTTACCACGGCAAAGTTGCATTTCCACCAGAAGCGATTGGCTTTCATGCATGCTCATTCCGCGGGCTCTGCCGACAGGTTGCATATGCCATTGTTCGGGCAGGCCCATTTCATATAAGGCATGGCCGGTTTCATGCAGAGCACTAAACAGACTCTCACGAAAATCCTTTTCATTATAGCGGGTTGTTAGACGGATATCTCCGGGTACGCCACCACAGAAGGGATGGGCGCTGATATCGATACGGCCATGGTTAAAATCGAATCCCAGCACTGTTATCATGTGTTTTTCCAGGCTGGTTTGTTTATCGACCTGTACTTCAGGATTAAATGAAAGGTGATTCCGAGATGCCTGATAATCCATCACTTCATCGACCAGACCCGGAAGAAAATGTTCCAGCTCGGCGAACACCGGATCTATCTCTGCCATGCGCATACCGGGGTCGTAACTGTCAAGTAAAGCATCATAAGGCGTAAGGCCGAGCGCATCCGCCTTGGCGGCAGCTTCTTCGCGAACCAGAACCAGCACCGTTTCGAACAGGGTGGAGAAACTTTCATAGTCATTTTCTTTGCGTGCCGTACGCCAGATATGCTCACAATGGGTGCAGGCTTTGGTTAATGCCTCGACCAGATCAGGTTGCAGTGATGTAGCATGCAGATAATGATGATGCATCTCGCGCAGATTGGCGCGCTGCCAGTCCGACAAGGCGCTTTTTTCCTCTTCGGCCTGTTCCAGTAATTCTCCAATATGACTATGGGTTATTTTTTCGTGGCGAATCGTTGCCAGTGCCGCCAGCTGTTCGGCGCGAATGTCTGCCGCTCCGGCAGGCATCATGGTTTCCGCATCCCAGTTCAATACCGAAGATGCACCCTCCAGAGCACTGATTTCCCTGAAATGCTTTTCAAGTTGGTAATAGGCGGGAGATGGTGTCACGATGCAGGTTTTTTGCGATGATACATCAATGAGACAAACAGGACGCCGAACCCAATGGCAAACCAAGTGATGGCATAGCCAAGATGGTTATTATGTAGTTTGATTTTTCCACCGGAAGGAATCGGGTAGGTGCCGTCTTCGACCTCACCGATCACATCCACCGAAAACGGCTCAATGAGAATACCGCTATAACCACGCATTTCTCCCATATCACGCCCGAACCAGATATTTTCATCCGGCTGGTTTTCCGGCGTGAAATAATTGCGTTCATTACTGGTACGAATCTGAACCAGTAATGTTTGCGAAGAGCTATCAAGGAAATCACGTCTGCTTTTATCCTTCAGCTCGGTGGGTATCCAGCCGCGGTTAACCAGTACGATACGCCCATCATCCAGTTGAAACGGGTTGAACACATGATATCCCAGCGTGCCTTTATGATAGCGCGCTGCGATATGAAACTCGGCGATGGGCAGAAACCGGCCGGAAATGCGTGCATTGTAAAACCGGTGTTTCCTCCAGTCCTGAACTGTGGTTGGCAGTGATTCAAGCGGGGTCTCTTTTGCTGCTTTTTCCAGTTTATGTATCAGCAATTCTTTTTCTATGAGACGCTCTACCTGCCAGAAGCCGAGTACGCACATCAGTCCGGCGGCAACCACGGTCATGAGCAGGGGAATCGGTTTGGGGCGAACGAACGGCATCAGTCTACCTCCTCTTTCAATAGTTTCACCTTATATTGCATGGCGATAAGGTAGGATTTAAAGAAACGTAGCATAATCGGACAAAGAATCAAGATGGCAGGCAGCCATAATGCGGCATGCAGCCAGTAAGGCGGCTGGTAGACGAACTCGACAAATCCGGCGGTGAAGGTGATAAGGAATCCCATCACGGTAATGACGAAAAAGGCCGGGCCGTCACCGGCATCGCTGGCACGCAGATCAAGTCCGCAGTAATCGCACTCCTCATGTAATTTTAGCAGGCCGGCATAAAGCTTTCCTTTGCCACAACGTGGACAGCAGGATTGCAGGGCAACGGCAAAGGGTTCGATATAAGGGTGTTCAGGTTCGCTCAAGCGCCAAACCAGTACACACAGACAAACAGGAACAACCACACAACATCGACAAAATGCCAGTACCAGGCAGCGAACTCAAAACCCAGATGCCCTTCCGGCGTTAACTGGCCTTTATAGGCCCGTGCCAGACATACGGCGAGGAAGACGGTGCCGACAATCACATGAAAGCCGTGAAAGCCGGTGGCGAGATAAAAGGTGGTGGCATAGATGCCGTCAGTCAATCCGAAAGCGGCATGCGAATATTCATAAGCCTGCAAACAGGTGAAGCTGATGCCCAGCAATACCGTATACCATAATGCCTGTATGACTTGGTCATTCTTACGTTCAAGCAGGGCATGATGCGCCCAGGTGACGGTGGTGCCCGACAGTAGCAGAACGAGTGTATTCAAAAAAGGCAGATCCCACGCATCAAAGGTAATAATCCCTTCCGGTGGCCAGACGCCTTCGGCAATATCCCACACATCCTCCAGCGGTGCGACCGGAAAGATGGACGCGTTAAAGTAGGCCCAGAAAAACGCCACAAAAAACATGACTTCCGACAGGATAAATAACCCCATCCCCGTGCGCAGGCCAAACTGCACCGGCCCTGTATGCGCCTTGTCATGCATGGCTTCCTTAATGACATCCTTCCACCAGAAGCAGCAGCAGGCAATCACCGCCAGCACCGACCCGCCCAGCACATAAAGGCCGGCAGCATGTTCATGGAATGTCATGGCGGCACCGGCAGCTATTCCCAGCATGCTGAACGCCGTGACCAGCGGCATGGGACTCGGATCGACAAGATGATAGGGGTGGTTTTGTTTTGCGCTCATCAGATAACTCCGTCAGGCGTGGGTTGTATGACCTTTTTACCGATACTCATTTTTACTCTCTTCACTGAAAAAGGTATAGGATAAAGTGATGTGATTGACATGTTTTAAATGAGGATCATTGGCAATTTCCGGATCAATGAAGAAGGAAATTGGCATATTTACCACGGCACCGGCGTCAATCGTCTGTCTTTCGTAACAAAAACACTGCACCTTGTTGAAATAGGCCCCGGCCAGATGCGGTGTCACATTATAGGTCGCCGTCCCGCTATAAGCACGGTCCGCCAGATTCTTTGTCTCAAACGCCATCAGGAAGGATTCGCCGATCCTGACATCGATGGACGGGATGGACGGTGTGAATTCCCACGGCAGGTTAGGATCAACATCGGCATTGAAGCTGACGGTGACCATCCGGTCCAGCACTGTTTCCGGCAATTGTGTTGCCTGTTGTGTCGTGCCGCCATAGCCGGTAATCTGACAGAAAATACGGTAAAGTGGTACGGCCGCATAACTCAGCATGATCATGCCAAGGGCAATCGCCAGCATGCTCAGCGCCAGCGTCATGTTTTTTTGTTTCAGTGTATGGTCCGACATGGGTCAGCCCCAATTTACAATTGTCCGATGCGTATCATTGTCAGATAATACAATGCCATAATGAACAGCACGAGTATCAGCAATAAAAGATAGTTCTTTTTCTTTTGTTTACGGTGGAGATTCGAGATCGGCATGATTAATCCTCATCTTTTTGCGGAGGTTCGTCTTCCTGCTGCTGGCGCATAAAATCCAGCAGCATCAGAATGAGTACCGTAAATAATGATCCCAGTATGAAACTCAATCCCATCCATATAATCGTGGAGGAACCGAGCTCTGCCAGTAGCTGCAGTTTGGCGACCGGTGTTCCGTTTGCTGCTTCCATCAGCTTATTTCCCTCTGTTATCTTATGCTAAGATAAGCATGATCCACTAACATCATAGCGAGAATCAGAAAAAGATAAAGAATGGAATAGCCAAACAGTTTCATATCATACTGTTCGGCTGGCGAACGCTGCAGCATCAGCGCGTAATAGAGGAAGATACCGTTAAGTGCTGTAGCGGAAAAGGCATAGACGATACTGCTCATCTCCAGCGCAAAGGGTAACATGCTGACGATGGCGAGAATAAAGCTGTAGATGACGATATGGCGTTTCGTTGTTTTCTCGCCCGAGATGACCGGTAGCATCGGGATATTCACTGTCCGGTAATCTGCATTGCGCCGCAATGCCAGCGCCCAGAAATGCGGTGGCGTCCAAAAGAAGATGATGGCAAATAATATCCATGGCTCAAAGGCGGTAATATTCCCGCTCATTGCCCACCAGCCGATCACTGGCGGAAAGGCACCGGCTGCACCGCCAATCACGGTGTTGTGGACCGTATGACGCTTGAGCCACATGGTGTAAATAACGCCATAGAAGAAGATGGCAAATCCCAGCAATCCGGCAGCCTGCCAGTTGGCGGCAAAGCCAAGCATCATCACGGAAAAGACCGATAGGAACAAGGCGGCCACCAGCACATCTTCCGCAGCGACCTTGCCGGCGGGAATGGCACGGTGTTTCGTACGTTCCATGCGCCCGTCAATATCACGGTCATACCACATATTGATCATACCAGCTGCGCCGGAGCCCAATGCGATCGACAGAATCACCATCAGCTGCATGAAAGGATGCAATTCTCCCGGTGCGAGCAGCAGCCCAGCCATGGCGGAAAACACGACCAGTGTCATCACGCGCGGCTTCAGCAGCTCCGTATAGTCACGTAGCGAAAGAGAGTGGCCGTGCAGTGAGACATCGGCGGTTGCGCTGAGTGTGGTCACTAATGCGTCGTATCCGGTACTTTGGGTTGGGTTTCAAAGGTATGGAAAGCTGGGGGTGAGCTGACCGTCCATTCCAGTGTCTTGGCGCCTTCGCCCCATGGGTTATCTCCCGTACGGCGTTTGGCGATAAACATCTCAGCGACCACGATCAGGAACCAGACCGCCCCGGCCATGGCGATATAAGAGCCGATGGACGACCAGTAGTTCCATCCGGCATAGACGTCCGGATAGTCGGGAATCCGCCGTGGCATGCCGGCCAGGCCGAGGAAGTGCTGCGGGAAGAAGGTCAGATTGGTGCCGATGAAGAAAATCCAGAAATGCACCTTGCCCATCCATTCGCTATATTGATAGCCGGTCATTTTACCTACCCAGTAATAAAAGCCGACAAACACGCCGAACAGTGCGCCGAGGCTCATCGCATAATGGAAATGCGCGACGACGTAATAGGTGTCATGCATCGGGATATCGATGGCGGAATTGGCCAACACCACGCCAGTCACACCGCCGACGGTGAACAGAAAGATGAAGCCGAGAGCGAACAGCATCGGCGTTTTAAAGGTAAGTGAGCCGCCCCACATGGTGGCGATCCAGCTGAAGATTTTCACGCCGGTCGGTACGGCGATGACCATAGTGGCGATCATGTAATAGGCTTCGGTATCCGGATCCATCCCGACGGTGAACATGTGGTGCGCCCAGACGATAAAGCCCAACACGCCAATGCAGCAGATAGCGCCGACCATGCCGAGATAACCGAAGATCGGCTTTTTCGAGAAGGTGGAGACGACTTCGCTGACAATGCCAAAGGCCGGAATGATCAATACATATACTTCCGGATGGCCGAAGAACCAGAACAGATGTTGGAACAGCACCGGATCACCACCACCGGCCGGATTGAAGAAGTTGGTGCCGAAATTACGGTCGGTCAGCAGCATGGTAATTGCCCCACCCAGCACCGGCAGCGATAACAACAGCAGGAAGGCCGTAATCAGAATTGCCCAGGCGAATAGCGGCATCTTAAATAATGTCATACCCGGTGTGCGCATATTGAAAATGGTAACGATGAAATTGATGGCGCCGAGAATCGAGGAAATCCCCGCCAGGTGCAGTGAGAAAATCGCCAGATCGACCGCCATGCCCTGATGATTGCCGTCAATCACGCTGAGCGGTGGATAGACGGTCCATCCCGTGCCCACGCCTGTGCTGCCTTCGGTACCGGCAAAGGCCGAGGCTACCAGCAGAATCAGTGCCGGTACCAGCAGCCAGAAGCTGATATTGTTCATCCGTGGGAAAGCCATGTCAGGCGCGCCGATCATCAGCGGTACGAACCAGTTGCCGAATCCGCCGATCAGCGCCGGCATGATTAGGAAGAAGACCATCAGAAGGGCATGAGCGGTCAGGAACACATTATAGAGCTGATAATCGCCGCCGAAATATTGATCGCCCGGCTCCTGCAATTCCATACGCAGGGCGACGGAGAGCAGTGCACCGATCAGCCCGGCAATCACGGCATAAATCAGATAAAGTGTGCCGATATCCTTATGGTTGGTTGAACAAAACCAGCGGGTAAAAAATCCTGGAACCTCATCATGTGCCATGGGGGTGTCTCCTCATTTAAACTTTTATTCTTGTTTATCTGCTGCAATTGCACGGGGTGAACGGCCACGCAACTCGGCCACTAGCTGGCTGGCAGCCTCTATATCCTCTTTGGCGGTTTCAGCCCAGCGCTCAAAAAATGCTTCGCTGACAACTTCGACCTGAATCGGCATAAACCCATGCAGGCGGCCGCATAATTCGGAACACTGACCGTAAAACGTGCCTTCACGTGTGGCCGTGAACCACGTCTCGTTCAAGCGCCCGGGCACTGTGTCCTGTTTCACGCCGAAAGCCGGAACGGCAAAGGCATGAATCACATCGCCTCCCGTGGTTAATATGCGGATTTTTTTATTCACCGGCACCACAATCGGATTGTCAACGGCCAGCAGGCGCGGTTCACCCGGCAGCAACTCGTCATCCTGCTTGATATTGCTGTCGAATGAAAGGTCATGTTCGGGATATTCATAATTCCAGTACCATTGATAACCGATGACTTTCAGAGTCATATCCGCATCCGTGGTCGCGTCATTCATGAAATAATGCAGGCGCAGTGACGGAATGGCAATGGCGACAAGAATGATGATCGGTATCACGGTCCATAAAATTTCCACGGTGGTATTATGCGTGGTTTTACTTGGATTCGGATTGGCGGAAGCGCGAAAACGCAGACAGACATACAATAACAACGCCAGTACAAAGACGGAAATGACGGTAATCAGTATCACCAGGTAATTATGTCCGGCATAGAGTTGCTCCATCACCGGAGAGGCGGGCGTCTGAAAGCCCAACTGCCAGGGTTTGGCAATGCCGTCTGCGGCAATTGCACCCAGTGGTGATCCCATAACAACACTGACTAACATGGTGATGAACCCGCATATTTTCATGACATCTCCCTCACGGATATAGATATGACACAGCCTTTAGAGCTACTCTAAACTGACACTGTATTTCTTTCCATTGATACCTACATAGATACGAACGGATTCGCAACGAAATTTTGCCAAATGGGTTGTTGATGGACGAATTTCTGATATGAATGGTGGATAGTACACAATCAGGACAGCCTATGCAGACGACCGATTTTTTCTTTTCGAATACGGACCTTGATCAGGGGCGTACTACCGCGCTGGTCACTGATCTGCTGCATGGTATGGATGATGGTGAACTGTTTTTAGAGTTCAACCAGTCTGAAAATCTGACATTTGATGATGGGAGGCTGCGCCAGTCGAGTTTCAATACGACACAAGGGTTCGGGTTGCGCTCAGTATTGGGGGAAGCCACGGCCTACGCTCATAGCTGCGAGTTGACGGAAGCGGCGATCAAACGTGCGGGTGAAACGGTGAAAATGGTCAATTTCGGTCAGGACGCAGTCGTGCAGGCGACGGATGCTCCTTTCGGGGCGAATAGCTCGCTTTATACGTCTGACAATCCGCTCAGCGACATGCTGTTTAAGGAAAAAGTCATGTTACTTGAGGCAATAGATGCCTATCTGCGCAGTAAGGACGAGCGGGTCAAGCAGGTGACGGTGTCGCTTTCCGGCGTGTGGCAGGCGGTGCATATTATTCGGCTGGACGGGCAGATGACCGGTGATATCCGTCCGTTGGTGCGGCTTAATATTAATGTGGTGGCCGAAAAGGACGGACGCATGGAAACCGGCTCGAATGGCGCTGGCGGCCGGGTGCTTTATGCGGATTATTTCAAACCGGAGCAATGGCAGAAACAGGCCGATGAAGCGCTGCGTCAGGCATTGGTGAATCTCGAGGCCGTACCGGCACCGGCGGGCGAGATGCCGGTGATTCTGGGCCCCGGCTGGTGCGGCGTGCTGTTGCATGAAGCGGTGGGGCATGGGCTGGAAGGCGATTTTAACCGCAAAGGCACCTCGACCTTTTCCGGACGTATCGGTGAGCGTGTGGCCTCGCCCGGTGTTACGGTGATTGATGACGGTACCTTTAAAGACCGGCGCGGCTCGATCTCGATCGATGATGAAGGCACGCCCTCGGGTGAAACAGTATTAATCGAAGACGGTATCCTTAAAGGCTATATGCAAGATCGGCTTAATGCCCGTCTGATGGGTATGAAAGCAACGGGCAATGGCCGCCGCGAAAGCTTTGCACATCAGCCCATGCCGCGCATGACCAATACTTTCATGTTGAATGGCGAACGTGATCCACAGGAGATGATCGCTTCGGTCGATCGCGGGGTCTATGCGACCTATTTCGGCGGCGGACAGGTCGATATTACCTCGGGAAAATTCGTCTTTTCCGCCTCAGAAGCCTATCTTGTCGAAAAAGGGAAAGTCACAACACCGATCAAAGGCGCGACGCTGATCGGCAACGGCCCGGATGTCATGCAGAAAGTTAATATGATCGGCAATGACATGATGCTCGATCACGGTATCGGCACCTGCGGTAAAAATGCGCAGTCGGTACCGGTCGGTGTCGGCCAGCCGACGCTGCTGATCGACAAAATCACCGTCGGCGGCACCGAAGCGGCGTAAAACAGAAATTGTGATATTTTAGGGGGTTAATATCTTAAAATTAACCTCTCGTTAATCTTTGTTACGGTTTTGTGACGGTTATGTGAAACTTTTGTGACAGCGCGTGTTTCCTTTTGTTTTGGGCCCCCTGATGCGTTATGATGAAATAGATGTGACACTGTATTGAGTAATGTTTTAAATAAATTGATGGGTTAAAAATGTCAGAAAAAATTAATTTTTTAACTATTTCTTAAACAAAAAGGGCGATACTAAGGAAAATCAGGGGAGCAAGATACTATGACACTTAACGGATCAGACATTTTCGGCGAAGCGGATTTCACCCAGGCGGATGAGTCCGGATGGGATGCAATCAATACGCTGGATGCGTTGATGAAAGTCAATACGGTCCGTGTTGATGGTGGCATGCGCCACTCGGCCTACAGCAAGGATACCGGTCAGGGCCGCGGTCGTTAATCCTCAATACCCTCACGTCAAAAATCTTTTATTTTGTTTTTCGGGTCAGTTTATTATACTGCAATGCTGTAATAGTATTAGGTATGTGCCATGGAACAGAAATGGGCGACAAAAGCCTATAGCACTAACAGTACCCCTGTTTCGCTGGATGAAGAAAAACTCGATGAAAAAGTCGTGATCCTGCTGCAGGGGAAGAATGTCTATGATGATCCGATTTATTCCTATCTGCAGTTGACCCTGCGTAGTCTGCAGAAGTTGCACAGGCGTGTGCGTGGGGGAGAGGAATTTATGCCGTCAGATTTTGGCACAGTGCTGGCGGCCGGAAAAGGCGAGCCGTCGCCGGAGTTGAAATCCGAAATGGCGGTGACCTATAAGCTGATTGATGTCCCCAAACCAGGCGAGCCGAAAGCGCCGCATCCGTCACAGAAAAAAAAGCTAGAGTCTTTTGGTCCGAAAGAGCCGCCCAAGCCGTGGGAGGAGTAATTTTTGGGTAATAGCTATACGGATGTATAATGTATCATAATTCCCGTGCCTTCGGCGTTTCCCCATTGCCGAGAGGAGGTGTCGTAACGGAGGGGGTGTCGTAATGTTGTGTTGATCCTTTTTCGGCCCTGAAGGGAGAATCAAGTGCCTGTGTGGCCCTTATCATGGGAGCTTCGCTGCGCATGGCTGTAAGGGTAGATTCATTTATTTCTCCTGTTACTGATAAACCTTTATGGCGTTGAAAATCTTGTAAGGCTTTTACATCAATGGCTTTCAACTCATCGCCTATGGCCGGCTCGTAACGCGTGTTGCCAAATCCTTGATGCCAACTGCGTAAGAAATTCTTCGTCTGTCTTACAGCTTCCGGCTGCATTTCGCCAGTTTTGACCAATGTTTCCAATGCGTCCAATGACAGATAGTTTTTCTGCACTTCCTGTAATCGTGATAAAAACATTTGCTTGTGAGCAGCGAGTTGTTCGGGAGATAGCTGGCGTAATTCTCCAAGCGGCAATGCGCCTTTCAAGTCGATGGGCGGGAGATTGCGAATATAGGCGATTTGCTGTGCTCCCAATCGGCTCACGATATCATTTGGCTTGAATCCGTCAAATGTGACCATCAGACGATCTATCGGTTGCTTGCTTATATATTCCAGGGTTTTTACCGGTTGCCCGACCAGATGATGCGTTGTGTTAATCGCATAATCGCTGAACTCGGTAATATGCCAGTCCTCACTGTTCGGTTGTTGCCTTTCAGTAATTAGCTGTATACTGGTGCTTAGAGGAATGGTTGTATCCCCTGCTTTAACGTTTACCTGTCGGTCCATTGTCGCATGCTCGGCAAAATCAAATTCCGTCGTGAGTTTCAGCCCTTGCGCATTGTCCGGCAGCGTCACGGTGTAGCGGTACAGACCGTCTGCATCGCGCTCGGGTGGTGTGCCGCGGAAATCTTTGCGGATGGGAGCGGGGCTGTACCAGTCCTGGATGAGATCCGGGTCTGTTTGCGCCATGGCCGTCATATACGCCATTAAATGGCCGGCGGTATGCACATCAAACTGTTTGCCATATTCCGGATGAAAGCGATGACCTGCATCATTGCGGAGTTCATATGATATCGGGCCACCCGGCACGTTGCGTGAAAATCCCATCCGACGCTGCACCCTTTCATGGGGACGTGCGGTAACAATACCGGCAAACAGGCCATAACGTCTGGGCAAATAGCTGTCATCGTCTTTACCGGAGAATGCCGGGCCAAAACGGTGATCGAGCGCGGCCAGTTCTCCCGCTACGCGTGGCGTTGCATGGGAGGTAAATCGAAACGGCACAGGAGCATCTTCCTTAACATACTGGTTGTTTACCACTAATGGTTTGCCATTTTTCATAACCCGTCTCTTTCCGGCAAACTCGGCATCTCTTTCCACTTCGCCGGTTAACACATGACCGCTTCCCTGGCTCACCCCATCAATAGACCAGCTGCCATCAGGCTGTTCGACAGCTGCCTGAACGAACAGGGACAATTTGGGATAATGGTTGACCAGAGCGTGGGGTTGCTGGGGATAGGTAATCTGGTTACGCAGACTCTCGCTTTTAAACCAATCATTTGTAGATATATCAGATTTAAATGGGATTTCTCCGAGTTTTCCACTATTTCCGGCACTTTGCATTACATATGCTCCAGTGCCGTCTCGCCATTGTTTTATGCGCATAGGCAGTTGATCTGCTTTATCGGCAAACAGGAAATCGTCGCTATAAAGATATATGCTGCTGCTCATGACAGCTATATGGGGGTTATGTGCCAGTGCCTTGGTATGCTCAGTTAATATATGAATATTTGGACTGATAAGCGTGACAGGCATGTCTTGTCCTGTAATGCTGTCTGCGGTGATATCGGCAACCGTTGCTCCTTTTGCTGCATGGAAAGTGTATTCTTCTCTTACGGTGAGATGACCGGGAAGTCTTGACGGCAGTCCGTAATGGGCAAGAGAGCGGAGCTCAAACGCATCTTTCGGATGTGTGCCGCCGGGTTTTTCTTCATAACGTGTTGCAGAATTATAATATTCTTTCGAGCTTACGGCCCAAAGACCGACATGTTTCAGTGCGTTTATCAACTCTTCCTGCGTAAAGGGTTTTAGAGTTGTCAGCGTGTTGATATTCGGTGATTTGTTATTCATTATGTCATAATAACAAACCAAGGTGACGGTTTCATGACAACAGGAAAGAAATAGCAGGGTGATCTTGCTATTTTCCACATCTTTTGCCCTCGTTAACTTTTATTTAACGTTATTCGGGTAATACTCATAGTCATAATAATAACAACACAGGGCTCGGCGAGCATGGAACAGTTTAGTGAAAAATCATTATCGGATCTGGCGCAGTCGGCAATCGCCATGGGCAGGATCATCGAAGCGCACACCGATCAGAATGACGTGGTCTGCCGTGTCGTGGTGGAGTTGCCCGAATGGGTGCGGAATCAGGCGGTACAAGCCAGTATTGCCCAGCTATGGCAGGAAAAAGGCTTTATGGCCTCTGTCACCAAGGACGGATTGTTAATTGTTGATGGAGTGAGCGATGACGCATGCCACTGACAGAAAAGATGCGCTACTCAAAGCAGTTGCGAAGGAAATCGCCACAGCGCGCCAGATGCCTTCGGCACGTGAGGCCTTTTCCATGAGTGAAGACGAATTGCTCGGTGTGATGACGGCAAAGGAAGACGAGTCGATTCGCCTGGCGAAATAATCGTGCTATTCTCTTGATTATTTTTCCGGCGGGAACAGGTCGGTGATGTCGCATTTCAAGCGCATGCATAATGTCTCCAATGTTTCAAGCGACACATTCTGCTGCTGATTTTCAATACGATTGAGTGACGCGTTGGAAATACCTATCTGACGAGCAAATTTATTTTGCGAAATATTGCCTCTCATCTGTGCCAGCCCTTTCGCCAGCCGTCTTACTAGAGCGCCTTTTTTCATGGCAGTGATTTATACTTGATTTTTCTCTACATATGCGTAGAGATATTACGTATGTGTAGAGGTTTGCGGAATGATCAAAGTTAATCATAAAATAGCACAAGAAAAAAACATCAGCGGACCCCCCCCTTATTTTGATTCCAGGCGTTTTACGAATTCAACCAGCGATATGCCAAGTGCGTTAGTTATCCTTTTAATGGTTCGCATCGTAGGGTTGCGTTGATTCGCTTCAATCTGACCGATAGCTCTTCGGGAAAGACCAGCGGCATCTGCCAAATCTTCTTGGCTGAGACCCCTGTTTTTACGCTCTTTCCTGATGAGATTCGCTAATTTCTCACTGAAGATATCAAGCTCTTTTCGCATGACATATTATTAAACGAGTTGACATCAATAAACTCCGGCACCATAGTGCCTAAAACTGGATGGGCACTATAGCGCCTCTCCGGTTCAATTTGCTATATTAACAGTAAGGGTATGGTGGTATGTGCGAGAAGAATATCAGTGGGCCATACATCAGACAGGCGAGGCTAGAGCAAGGGTTGACGCAGGTGCAATTGAGTAAAAGGCTGAAGCATCGGGGGCTGACGCTGTTACCGGCGGCGATTTCGGCGATCGAACGCCAGACCCGTGCTGTGAAGCACGATAAGTTACTCGCCTTTGCCGAAACGCTGGAAGTAAATATTGACTGGCTGATCGGATGGGGAGAGTGATCAGGCCAGTCCCAGCACATCTTTCATCGAATAGAGTCCGGCGGGTTTGCCGACGCCCCACAGCGCCGCTTTGATCGCGCCTTCGGCATAGATATCACGGCTGGCGGAATCATGTGACAGGGTGATACGGTCTTTCTCACCGGCGAAGATCACACTGTGCTCGCCGATTACACTGCCACCGCGCAGGGTAGCAAAACCGATCTCTCCGGCTTTGCGGGCACCGGTATGGCCTTCACGGCTTTTCACCGCCACCTCTTCCAGATTCACGTCGCGGCCTGTGGCGGCGGCCTGTCCCAATGCCAGTGCAGTGCCGGAAGGGGCATCGACCTTATGACGGTGATGCATCTCGACAATTTCGATATCGTAATAATCATCCAGCGCCTTGGCGGCCTGTTGTACCAGACTGAACAGCAGATTGACGCCGACACTCATATTGGCCGCCCAGATAATGGGCACCTCCTTCGCATAATCAGCTAGCTGGCCGGATTGTTCATCACTCAGCCCCGTCGTGCCCGAGACCAGCAGTTTTTTCTGTGCGGCAGCTTCCTGCGCCAGTGCCAGTGTGTGTTCGGGCGTGGTGAAATCGATCACTGCGTCAGCCTTGGCAAATAATGCCTGAGGAGAGGTGGTAACGTCAAATGCTCCTTCGGCCAATAGCGGATCAAGGCGGGGATCGTCTTTATCCGACACGCTGCCTGCCACGAATGAGACGGAGGCGTCACGGCGGGTGGCGGCGATTACGGAACGTCCCATACGGCCCAGGCATCCGGCAACAGCGATATTGACATTGCTCATGGTTATTCCTTCAAATCTTCCCAGAATTCCTTCACTTTTGAGAAAAAGCTTTCCGACTGAGGACTGGACTCCTTGGTCACGGTTTTATCAAATTCGGATAAGAGTTCCTTTTGCTTTTTCGATAGTTTGACGGGAGTTTCGACCTGTACCTCGACATACATGTCGCCGCGCGTCTGCGAGCGCAGGATACTCATCCCCTTGCCGCGCAGCCGGAACTGATGATTGCTTTGCGTACCGGCGGGGATCGAGATTTTAACGCGTCCACCCTCGATAGTCGGCACTTCGATGGAGCCGCCAAGCGTCGCAGTGGTGAATTTCAGCGGGACTTTGCAGTAAATATTGGCGCCGTCGCGGCGGAAAAGCGTATGCGGGTTAACCGACAGAAAGATATATAAATCGCCATTCGGGCCGCCACGGAATCCGGCCTCGCCTTCGCCGGCAAGGCGGATGCGCGTGCCTTCCTCGACGCCAGCAGGAATGTTGACCGATAGCGAGCGTTCCTTGCGTGCCTTGCCGGTCCCGGCACATTTCTTACAGGGATTTTTAATGATATATCCGGTGCCCTGACAGGTGTGGCAGCTGCGCTCGATGGTGAAAAATCCCTGTTGTGCGCGGATCTTGCCGACGCCGTTGCAGGTCGGGCAAATTTCAGGTTTTGTGCCCTTCTCAGCACCGCTTCCGTCACAAGCATCGCAGGTTACCGAGGTGGTGATCTTGATGCTTTGCTGTTTGCCTTTGAAGGCGTCTTCCAACGAGATATCAAGATTATAGCGCAAATCGGCGCCACGCGCGGCGCCGGATGAACGCCGTTCGCCACCACCGCCGGGATGGCGGCCCATGCCGAACTCACCGAACAGATCATCGAAAATATCAGAAAAAGAACTGGAAAAATCAAACCCTGCTGCGCCGGGACCGGCGCCGCCCCCGCCGCCCATTCCGCTGACGAACGCATCGTGGCCATAGCGGTCATAGGCTGCACGTTTCTGATCGTCTTTCAAGACGTCATAGGCTTCGTTGATTTCCTTGAATTTCTTTTCCGCCGCATCATCACCCGCATTACGGTCCGGATGATATTGCATTGCCAGTTTGCGGTAGGCTTTCTTTATTGCCGCATCATCTGCGCCACGGGAGACACCAAGTATTGTGTAGTAATCTTCGGCCATAGGCAGACATGGGGCATGAGGCGTCAGGCATGAGAGAGCAAAGCTTAATCCCTGATGCCTGAATCCTGGTGCCTATTCTTTCTTTTCATCATCAATTTCTTCGTAATCGGCATCGAGAATTTCCGTCTCGGCATCACCGTCACTTTCGGAAGAGGTATCCGCCTCGGCATCGCCGTCGCCGGATGCTGCATCGGTTTCGGTCTGTTGCTGCTGTTGCGCCTTGTAAATATCCTCGCCGATTTTCATCAGGGATTGCGTGAGCGCCTGTGTCTTGTCGTTAATGACGGTGAGATCGTCCTGCTCTATGACCTCTTTGAGTGCGGCGACATCGGCTTCGATCTGCGTCTTATCCTCTTCCTTGATCTTATCGCCATGTTCGTCAATGTTTTTCTCTGCCTCGTGAATCAAGCTTTCCGCCTGATTGCGAGCTTCGACCAGTTCGCGCTTTTTCTTATCCGCTGAAGCATTGGCTTCGGCCTCTTTCACCATATTTTCAATATCGGAGTCTGACAGTCCGCCGGAAGCCTGAATACGAATCTGCTGTTCTTTGCCTGTCGCCTTGTCTTTGGCGGATACATTCACCAAGCCGTTTGCATCGATATCAAACGTGACCTCAATCTGCGGCACACCGCGCGGCGAAGGCGGAATACCAACCAGATCGAACTGGCCGAGCAGCTTATTGTCCGCGGCCATTTCACGTTCGCCCTGGAAGACACGGATGGTGACCGCTGTCTGATTATCGTCGGCGGTAGAAAACACCTGTGATTTTTTGGTAGGAATGGTGGTGTTGCGATCGATCAGACGCGTGAATACACCGCCCAGCGTTTCGATGCCGAGCGACAGCGGGGTAACGTCCAACAGCAGGACATCTTTAACGTCGCCTTTGAGCACGCCGCCTTGAATCGCTGCGCCCATGGCAACCACTTCGTCAGGATTCACGCCTTTATGCGGTTCCTTGCCGAAAAATTCTTTTACCACCTCAGTGATTTTCGGCATACGCGTCATCCCGCCGACGAGGATCACTTCATCAATCTCACCGGCGCTCAAGTCTGCATCTTTCAATGCAGCCTTACAGGGCTCGATCGTCCGTTGCACCAGATCATCCACCAGGTTTTCCAGTTTGGCACGTGTCAGCTTGAGATTCAGGTGCTTTGGCCCGTTCTGATCGGCGGTGATGAAAGGCAGGTTGATTTCGGTCTGCTGTGTCGAAGACAACTCAATCTTTGCTTTTTCTGCCGCTTCTTTCAACCGTTGCAGCGCCAGTTTATCTTCGCGCAGGTCAATACCCTGGTCTTTTTTGAACTCATCAGACAGGTAATCGAGCAGGCGCATGTCGAAATCTTCCCCGCCGAGGAAGGTATCGCCGTTGGTAGCTTTGACTTCGAACACACCGTCACCGATTTCCAGAATTGATACGTCAAAGGTTCCACCGCCCAAATCATACACTGCGATGATTTTACCGTCATTCTTATCCAGGCCATATGCCAGCGCGGCGGCTGTCGGCTCATTGATGATCCGCAACACATCCAGCCCGGCGATTTTACCCGCATCTTTGGTGGCCTGGCGCTGTGCGTCGTTAAAATAAGCAGGAACGGTAATGACGGCTTCGGAGATCGTTTCGCCTAAGAAACTTTCGGCGGTTTCCTTCATTTTCTGTAGGATAAATGCACTGATCTGGCTTGGAGAATATTTCTCGCCACGTGATTCGACCCAGGCATCGCCATTTTCAGCTTTCACGATCTGATACGGGACCAGATCCATGTCTTTTTTAGTGGTGTCATCCTCAAACGGGCGGCCGATCAGGCGTTTGACCGCAAAAATCGTATTTTCCGGGTTGGTGACGGCCTGACGCTTCGCTGGATGGCCGACCAGCCGTTCATTATCTTCGGTGAAGGCAACCATCGACGGCGTGGTGCGCATACCTTCGGAATTTTCAATTACTTTGGCATTTGCGCCATCCATAATGGCGACGCAGGAGTTGGTTGTTCCCAGATCAATACCGATTACTTTGCCCATATCTTGACCTCTTCTTGTTGTTTTTACTTATATATGCTGTGTATATAATCATGTCGCAACAGAATGCAAGGGAGACTCCGGTAAAAAACCACGATGGAATTATCACCGCACCAGATTCATCTGATAGAGTTGTTATCCACTCTGCTGCTGTTTTTCGGCATTTCGGGGCTGATCGTGCCGTTGTTACAACGGCTGAAGCTATCTCCTATCCTGGGATATCTGATTTGCGGCATTCTGGTCGGTCCCAACGGTCTGGCGCTGTTTATCGAGCAAATGCCGGCACTTCGCTTTGTCACGGTGGATGATCCTTCTACCGTACAGATATTAGGCGAGTTGGGGATTATCGCGCTGCTGTTCATGATCGGGCTGGAATTCTCGATCGGGCGGCTGGTGGAGTTGAAGCGCTATGTGTTGGGGCTGGGCAGCGCCCAGATCATCGTCAGTGCGGCCGTGATTGCCGGGGTGGCGCTGCTGTTCAACAATAGTTTGCCGACTGCCCTGCTGCTTGGAGCCTCGCTGGCGCTGTCTTCTACTGCTATCGTCATGCAGATGCTCAGCGAAAAACATATGATCAACCGGCCGATCGGCATTTTGTCCTTTTCTATTTTATTAATGCAGGATCTGGCGGTGGTGCCGATATTGATTATGGCAAGTGTGATCTCCGGCAGCAGTGATCAGAGCCTTCTGTGGGTAGTTGTGAACTCGCTGGCGATTGCCGTGGCGGTAATTGTCGCGATTTATATTATCGGCAAACGTTTTCTGCGCCCACTGATGGAGGCAATTCCCTTCACCCATTCGCCGGAATGGCTGATGGCCTTTGTGCTGTTTATCGTTATTGCCACGGCGACATTGACACAGTCGGCCGGGTTGTCGGCAGCGCTGGGCGCATTCCTGGCCGGACTGCTGATCTCGGAAACCCAGTTCCGCTTTGAAGTGGAAGTGATTATCGAACCGCTGAAGAATTTATTGTTGGGCATTTTCTTCCTGTCAGTGGGTATGATGATCGACTGGCGCGCGGTCATGGATAACCCGTTATGGATCGTTGTTTCCGTCATCGGGATTTTTATGATCAAGGCCGCTATTCTGTATCCGCTGGCACGGTTGTTTGGCGTGGTACCAGGCATGGCAGGTCGTATGGCGGTGATGCTGTCGCAACCAGGCGAATTTGCCTTCATGATTCTGGGGTTTGCCATGACAACGCAGGTTCTCCCACCGGAACACGGCCAGTTCTTTCTGCTGGTTACGGCGATAGCAATGTTTTTATCGCCATTGCTGTTCAGACTGGCGCCTGTGATCGGTAAGGCACTCGACAAGGAATGCCTGAATCAGTTGAAGGAGCTGGAAAATACGCCGGAAAAGGAAGGCCATGTGATTATCGCCGGTTTTGGCCGGATCGGCATGATGGTGGGATGTGCGCTGGAAAAGCAGATGATTCCCTATATCGCCATTGATCATGACCCGCAGCAGGTGGATACTCATCGGGCGCGCGGGTTCAATGTCATGTATGGCGATGTGAAACATAAGGAACAATGGTACAAGCTTAAGGCTGATAAGGCCAAGGCGGTAGTGATTGCGATTGACGAGGAACAAGCGGCGAAAGAAGCGCTGCATACGGTGAAAAAACACTGGCCGCATCTGCCGGTGATGATGCGCTCGAAAGACACCTCTTCCGCCAAGGACCTTTATACCAAAGGCGCGATTCTGGTGGTGCCTGAAGCGCTGGAATCCAGCCTGCAACTGGCGCGTGCGACGATGGAGACCTATGGTGTGGCCGAAGAAGAGCTGGACGATATCATCTATCAGAGCCGCAAACATGTGGCGGAGAACGTGGAGTAGGGTAAAGATCGGTGGCTATTGCCCGCCTTCGTCCGTTGGACTACGGCGGTTACCACTTCGACAGCATTCCTCCAGTTGTGCAATCATATGTCTAACCTCCGAGACTGATAGCGGCACACCACCCAGATTCTGAATATTCCACAGACCGATACGGGTTATGGTTGGGTTGGGATGATGCAATCCAAGCCAATTTTTTGAAGGACGACATTCTGCGCAGGATGCAATAGTACTAAGCAATGAGGCCTCTAGTGCAAGGCGATCCGGTTTATGTTCGTCGGGTATAACGCAGAAAGAAAAATGCTTGGTGATATAGTCGCTAACACGCTGCTCTACTTTTTCCAGTTCCACCAAGTCTACCTCGCTCTTCGCACGCTCCCGGTTTCTGCGTGTGGTTCTGTCGAGATTCCATTGTTCAAGGAATGGATTTTGTTCGGCGGCCAGCAAGCATCTGCCAACATGCTTTCTGAATATGCTGCGATCTTTGTTCGGAGTGTAGAGATGCTCTACCAGACGCCTGGGTAAATTATTCTGCCCTCTATGCGTCCCGATTCGTACAATCCTGTCCGTGCCGTGCGCGTATTCGTCTTTTTCAAAAACAATATACAGTCCATTAGCCGGTATCTGGTGTGCGGAATAACCAGCCCGTAATCTTGGCATCGCAGACAATGCTTGATGTAATAACCGGCAGGCTTCGCTCATGACATTTGCTCCGTAAGCCATGCAAGTTGCCGACCAAAAGAGAGATTCTCCATGGGTACACTAAAATGCCTGATATGTGGCGTAAGCAATTCTCTGTACCTACTGCCCGCAAGGAAAATGAATTCGTCGGATTGGAGGTCGGTTTTTGAGCGAAGCTGGCTTAGCACCTTCGCTGCCCATTGCTGGCGTTCGGTCTTCTTCATAGTATTCAGTGTTTTTTCGTAAGGCTCGATTTCATCATCCATTTCAAGCAGGCCGTGCTCAGCGGACAAAATGAATATCCGGTCCGGAGCCTGAGCTTTCGCGTATGCGAGCATTTTGATGAAAAGCGGGCTGGTATATAAATCGCTTGCCTTAGAACGTCTGTCGCGTTTGGATTTAACGCATGATATGCAAACGATTTTTGTCATTCCTAGTTACTATTATACCCAAAACCAGTTCTTGTGAAGAGCGGATGTGGCCCATGCTTCGCTCCTGACGGAGCTTCGCAGGGCATGGCTTCGGCCTAACGGTTATCGCATGGCTGCCACGTCTTCGTTCCTTCGGAACTTCGCCGGACGGCAGCGCCATGCGTAGCCCGTAAGGGCGAAGCATGGTAGGGGCAGAGGGACTTGAACCAGCGAAGCAATCGCAAAGCGATTGTTCGCAAATATAATTTAGGGGGTTAGGACCTCCTGCTAAATGGCGGATGCAGTCATGGTTTTGTCTCGCAGAGTAATTGGTAGGGGCAGAGGGACTTGAACCCCCGACCAAGGCGTTATGAGCGCCCTGCTCTAACCACTGAGCTATGCCCCCATGATGACATCATGGCTCAAGTGCTAGCAAAAATCCGCACAAGTGCAAACCGGAAACTGTTCAGGGGGTGGTAAGCTAAAAAAAACGTGCTTTGCTTTAAAAACCTGTTGTGAAGATTAATGAGCAGCCGTATCAACGAGGGAGAAGGCATGATTCATATTAAAAGCCTGTTTTGATAATTAATGTACATTGATCGGAATTATCATTGCTTAGATCATACTCAGCGCTTGTGGGAGTTGCACTCGTTGCACATGTGTTATCATATGGACCAAGAAGAATAGAGGTTACATTACCGTAGGCAGGCTTTCCATCATCTATTTTAGTATCAATATTCCACGCTTCTTCCGTGGCAAACCCTCTTCTTGCAGTAAGTCCGTTTACCATGCCCGGCTGGCCAAACATGAAGATGTGCTCATAGTTACCCGGATACATAAAATTACCGGGGAATGAACCACTCGTTACGATTGTTCCCGCATAGCTAACAGTTACCCCAACATTACTAAGTTTCGTTCTTGGAAAAGTCACCCCTATAGCTTCTGCATGAATATAACAATTAGCTGCAACATTTGTCGTGTAATTTCCTTCTATAAGACCGGCTTTAGCTAAATGTCTCCAAAATTCTTGATTTTCGCAATGATGTATCATAGCTCCACTGGCAGATGCGATGACTCCATCACCATTACCATTACATACCCCCGAAGTAGTGCCGTCATTTGGGCAGCCTGTTGCCGTACCCCAGAAGTCGGTGGCATTGGTCATATCCCCCGGCAAGGCAAAATATTTATCGCGGAAAGTATATACCGCCGTCTGATAGTTCTGAAACTCCGTTACTATACTCCGCAACTCCGCTGCTCGAATCAAATTCTGCCCGGTCAATATTCCACCTGTCAGCAAACCGAGAATGACCAGGACAATGGAAAGTTCCACCAATGAGAACCCATTTGTCATACCGGCGCAGGCCGGTATCCAAAGCAACCTTCGGCTGGACCCCGGTCGTTGCCGGGGTGACAGCTTATTCGAGCTCATTACATTCGCTAATGAAAGGCTAGTCAATTCCACCAGGCTGAAGCCTTGCGAGGGATGAGGGGCGCGGGTTTGAGTAGAATATTCCATAGTAGATCTCCCTTTGATTGTACATGCACAGAGATCACCAAAACACCCGCTCTGGTGATCGGGGAGGTAGAAAAACCACTAATCGAAGGTTTCCGCTGGTCTTTAGGGCAAGCCTTGGACATGCACCAACGGCTCCCCGACCAGACGATCGAGGAGTATGAGTAACGGCCATACACACCGCGATTAGTCAGGAGTTTCTACACTCCGGGTCAGTCTCCGACCAACCTCTATTTACTATAGCAGAAAGATAAAAAATATAAATGAAAAAAGGTTTAAGCCTTTATTTCTCCCGCCACATCAGGCTATGTGCTAGCAAAATCCGCACAAGTGCAAACCGGAAACTGTTCAAGGGGGATGGTAAGCTAAAAAAAGCGTGCTTTGCTTTAAAACCCTGTTCCAAAAACGAGGATGCACTCCTTGCTGCTGATGGTGAGTTCATAGGTCGCATCCAGCGCGTCACTGGTGACACAATCGGGCAGGGACGCATAGCTGCTTTTCGGTCCGGTCACAATGCCCAGTGCCGGCAATCCGTCATCTATTTTCGTATCGATGTTCCACGCCTCTTCAGGTGTTAACAACCTTCCGGCGGGCCAGCTACCGGATGTGATTGCCCCGATATGGAAATTATGCCGTTTAGTGGCGACATCAAAAGCCATTGCCCCGGATGAATAATTATGTTCCACCATCCACAATCCATTACTGAGCCTGGAGGAAGGAGCATTCTCCGCATTATGGTGTACTTGATTGACACTCCCTGCCCGGCCCGTATAGGTGCCTTCGATCAGCCCGGCATTGGCCAAATGTTGCCAGAATGCAAAGCGCTCCCCTGTTTGATTAGCCGCAGCAGCAAAACGTCTAATCTGCCCGTCCCCATTGCCGTTGCAGGTTTGGGTGCCGGTTCCGGCGGTTGCGTTTGGACAAGTACCGGTTGACATTGTACCCCAGAAGTCTTCTGCGTTTGGCATATCCCCCGGAATCGCGAAATATTTATCACGGAAGGTATGCACCGCCGTTTGCCAGGCGGAAAACTCGGTTGTCA
>JANQJY010000058.1 GCA_028281385.1 Rickettsiales bacterium
GTCCGATGACGGTGTCAGCGAAACGGTGCGTGCGATTATCGCCGATGTCAGAGCGCGCGGCGATGCAGCTTTGTGCGACTATACCAGCCGTTTCGACAAGCGCGAGATGACGCCGGAAAAACTGCGCCTGTCGGATGCCGAGATCGATGAGGCCATGCATCGTTGTCCGAAAGAGGTGATCAGCGCCCTGATGATCGCCGCCGAGCGTATCCGCAGCTATCACGAACAGCAACGCCCTCACGACAGTTTTTACCAGGATGATATCGGCACCGAACTGGGCTGGCAATGGCGGGCAATCCATGATGTCGGTATCTATGTGCCCGGCGGGCTGGCGAGCTATCCCAGCTCGGTGCTAATGAATGCGATTCCGGCACATGTCGCCGGCTGTGAGCGCATTGCTATGGTGGTGCCGGCCCCGTCAGATGAACTAAATCCAGCCGTCCTGGCTGCCGCCAATATCGCCGGTATCCGCGAAATTCATACCGTCGGCGGCGCACAGGCGATTGCCGCTCTCGCCTACGGCACCGAAAGCATCAAACCGGTGCAAAAGATCGTCGGGCCGGGCAATGCTTACGTCGCCGAGGCCAAACGCCAGCTTTTCGGCCAGGTTGGCATCGATATGATCGCCGGGCCGTCGGAAATTCTGGTCATAGCCGATGACAAAAACAATCCGGACTGGATCGCCGCGGACCTGCTCTCTCAAGCCGAACATGATCCCATCGCCCAATCCGTTCTGATCTGCGATAATGCCGATTTTGCCGAAGCGGTCATCGCTGCGGTCGAGAAAACCCTGAGCACGCTGGAGCGTGAGGCCATTGCCCGCCCGTCATGGGAACATTACGGTGCGGTGATTATCGTGCCCACTTTCGATCATGCTGTCAGTATTATCGACGAGATCGCACCGGAGCATCTGGAACTGGCCATCGACGAGCCGCATGCGCTCGCAGGGCGCATCCGCAATGCCGGCGCCATTTTCCTCGGCCGCCATACGCCTGAGGCCATCGGCGACTATATCGCCGGACCATCGCATGTGCTGCCGACCTCGCGCTCAGCGCGTTTTTCATCCGGCCTGTCGGTCTATGATTTTCTCAAAAAAACCTCCCTGATCGGCTGCAGTGTCGAATCCGTGCAAAAAATCGGTCCGAAAGCGCATGATCTGGCACTCAGCGAGGGATTGGACGCCCATGCACTGTCGCTCAGCTATCGCATCGCACAAAAATAATGCTTTTGCAGCGCAGCATAATTCGTTATCATAAGGATTATGAACATCTTAACCGAAACACGCAACAGTATCCGTTCGATCACGCTGGATGAGTCGTCGCTCATCCGCCGTGCCGAACATATCGAGGCCGAACGCCAGACTGCCATCGCCGATCTGATTGCCGCCAATGCCTTCACGCCGCATTGCGTCGATGCCGGACCGTATGACGTGTTCTTAAGCGTGCGCGACAACCGCCTGCTGTTCCGCGTCTCCTCGGAAGAGCTCGACGAACCGCGCGATGTGATCCTATCGCTCAAGCCCTTCAAGCGTATCATTAAAGACTATTTTCTGATGTGCGACAGTTATTTCCAGATGATGCACAGCAACCAGACCCACCGGCTCGAAGCGATCGATATGGGCCGGCGCGGTATCCATAATGAAGGCTCGGAATTATTGCAGGATCAACTCAAGGAGAGAATAACACTTGATTTTGATACCGCACGTCGGCTATTTACTCTGATCTGTGTCTTGCATATTCGCTGAGACCTGTTCACCAGAGAAAGCAACGAGCCCATGGCCAAAGAAGAATTACTGGAATTTGAAGGAACCGTCGAGGAACTGCTGCCCAACGCCATGTTCCGCGTCAAGCTTGAGAATGACCATGAGGTACTGGCGCACACCTCCGGTAAAATGCGTAAGAACCGTATCCGCGTACTGGCCGGGGATAAAGTCACCGTCGAAATGACTCCCTATGATCTGAGCAAGGGCCGGATTATCTTCCGCCATAAATAACGCTCCATGGCTCACTCCTTTATTCTTGCGTCCGCCTCACCACGGCGCAAAGACCTGCTTGCTTCCATCGGTATTACTCCCGATCGCATCATTGGCGCCGAGATCGATGAAACCCCGCATCAGGGTGAATTGCCCAAACAGTATGTCGAGCGCATGGCGCGGGAGAAAGCGCAGGAAGTCGCGGCAGATCATCCGCAGGCAGTTATTCTCGCCGCCGATACGGTGGTTTGTTGCGGGCGGCGTATCCTGCCCAAGGCCGAGGATGAACAAACCGCCAAGGCATGTCTGCAGCTTCTGTCCGGACGACGGCATCGGGTGATGACCTCGGTGGCACTCTATCAGCCCGATCATCCTGCCAGGCAGAAAACCGTGACCACCGCTGTTAAATTCGCACGGTTACGCGAACAGGACATCGCCGAATATCTGTTAAGCGGCGAATGGCAGGGCAAGGCTGGCGGCTATGCCATCCA
>JANQJY010000008.1 GCA_028281385.1 Rickettsiales bacterium
ATTCATGGTTATTATGCTTGAGCAACAACGCATGCACCCCGCCGCGTGCATTGATTTCCTTGAGCGCCTCCAGCACACCCACCGCACGATGCGACAGAGTCGCTTCCTGCTGGTCGGAGAGTGACGGGTAGGAAAAAGAGGCCATAACCATTGCCTTTAGGCGATAATGTAAGGTTTTAAAAGAAAAAAGCGGAGAAACATGATTCCTCCGCTTTTTTGTATCATAAAGAAACCGGTAGCACTCCGCCGGTTTGTTCATGCAGGATTATTCGTGACCATGACAGCCATGACAGCCGTCACAGGCATGACACCCATGGCAGCCATTGCATGCAGCAATCACCAGTTCTTCCTTTGCTGATTCAGCATAGGCCGCAGGTGCAACCGCCGTTGCAGATACGGCAGCCATCAGACCAGCCAGTGCGAGAGAAGATTTTTTCATGTGTTATACTCCTATAAAGTTAAACATGATGGGTAACGTCGTATGGCTCGCATACGCGTCGGCGAACGTTACAGCCCATGTGAAACAAAAAAGCAATCAGATTTGCCGATCTAAACCGCATGTATAACATTGTCATTCCGAACGGTTCATGAGAACCGGAGGAATCTATGACAGCAAATCCTTACGTCGCGGCTTACGCCACTCCTCAGGATGACGAAAAACTACCGTATGTTCTAAGACAGGACAAATGCCGTCTCCAGCATCTCCACAGACAGGGTTCCCACCCCGTCACCGGCGATGCTAATCCGGTTATGCTCATCCATGACAATATTCAGCCAGTCATTGCCTATGGCTCTGACCTCCTGCGACATGGCAAATATGTCAGACAAGGTGGTGGAACGCGAAAAGCCGAAATGCAGCGCAATCAGATCCTCGCCAAAGGTGAAATCGAAAATATGGGTGACATCATCGCCTACTGACACATTAAACGTATCTCTGCCGTCACCGCCGATCAGACAGTCAATCCCTCGTCCGCCAAACAGCGCATCATCGCCTTCCCCGCCGAAAACCCAGTCATCTCCGTCATCACCATAGACCGTATCATCTCCGGCCTGACCACCCACGGTGTCATCGCCCTGACCACCGCGCACGATATCCTCACCGGTTCCGCCGATACCATAATCATTGCCAAGCCCGCCAAGCAGCGTGTCATCGCCGTCATTGCCTTCCAAACAATCATTGCCGACATTGCCGCGTACCGCGTCATCTCCGTCGCAACCGACCACCCAGTCATCGCCCGTACCGCCTTCCGTGGTGTCATCGCCGCCTCCGCCGAAGACCCAGTCATCCCCGGCACCACCGTAAACCTTATCCTTGCCGTCCTGTCCACCCAGCACATCATCGCCCCGATAGCCGGAAATCACATCATTACCGCCGCCGCCATAGACGCTGTCGGTCTGATTGCCGCCAATCACCCAGTCATTACCGTCATAGGCATACACGGTATTATCCAGCCCGTTTTTCGCGGTAATACGCTCACTCCCATCGGTGCCGTAGGTGAAAAAAGTGCCAAAGGAAAAGCTCGGTTCCGTCATCATCTTACCTGAACGCTTGTTTAAAAACGCGCTGTTATAGCAGACTTTACGGTAAAGTAAACCGTCATTCCTGAGATTATCCGGTACATGAGCACACATGAAATGATTGCACCGTCGGGAAAGCTCGGCTACACAGCCCCCATGCAGATGAAGGAACTACCAAAGAAATATAACCACAAAGAAGCCGAAAAACGCTGGCAACAGCACTGGTTTGCCAGTGATGTCTATGCGTGGCAGGACGACCGGCCACGCGAGCAGACCTTCGTCATCGACACGCCGCCGCCGACCGTCTCCGGCCTGTTGCATATGGGCCATGTCTTCAGCTATACGCAATGCGATTTCGTTGCGCGTTATCAGCGTATGAAAGGCATGGATGTGTTCTACCCGATGGGGTTTGACGATAACGGCCTGCCGACCGAACGGCTGGTGGAAAAAGTCAAAAAGATCAAGGCGCATCAATTCATCAAGGAACATGGGCGCGAGGCGTTTGTCGAAGTGTGCGACGAGGTGGCCGAAGGCGCACGCCGCGACTTTCGTGCGCTGTTCCAGTCAATCGCCCTGTCCGTCGACTGGAAACAGGAATATCATACCATCTCACCCGAGGTGCGCAGGCTGTCGCAGCTATCGTTTCTGGATCTGTTTCACAAGGGCTATGCCGAACGCCGCCTCGAGCCGATGCTGTGGGACCCTATCGATCAGACCGCCATCGCCCAAGCCGAGGTGGAAGACAAGGAACTGGAATCCAGCTTTAACGACATCACCTTCGGCATTGAAGGCAGCGAGGACACCATTACCATCGGCACGACACGTCCCGAACTGATTCCCGCCTGTGTCGCCATTTTCTATCACCCCGAAGATGAGCGTTATCAGCATCTGAAAGGCAGACAGGCCATCACCCCGCTATTCGGCGTCAAAGTGCCGATTCTCGAAGACGACACCGTCGAGACGGACAAAGGCACCGGCATCATGATGTGCTGTACCTTTGGGGATGAGGCCGATATCGAAAAATGGCGTAGGCATAAACTGCCCATACGTGTGGTGATCAATAAATATGGAAAGATGGAGTTTGCTCTTTTTACGTCATCCCGAACGCACGACAGTGCGGAGGGATCTCAGGAGATTCCTCTGGCATCTGACGATGCCATTCGGAATGACGTCATAGAAACACTGCAAGGCAAGAAAGCCTCCAACAAAGACAAAAACCACCCCGGCGCGCGCGAAATCATCCTCGAGCTACTGAAAGAATCCGGTGATCTGGTAGACCAAAAACCGATTACCCACGCCGTCAAATGCGCCGAGCGTTCCGGCGCAGCGCTCGAGCTGATCCCAACCCATCAATGGTTCGTCAAAGTGCTCGATAAAAAAGAGGCGCTGAAAGCCAAAGCCGATGCCAGTACCTGGTATCCCGACTGGATGCGTGTGCGCATGGATCAATGGATCGACGGGCTGAACTGGGACTGGTGCATCAGCCGTCAACGTTATTTCGGCGTGCCGTTCCCGGTGTGGTATTCCAAACGTGAAGGCGAAGAAGGCCACATGATTTTCGCCGAAGCTGACGAACTGCCGATCAATCCGCTGATCACGCCGCCTAGGGGTTACACCATGGATGAAGTCGAACCCGAGCCGGACGTCATGGACACCTGGGCAACGAGTTCGATTACGCCGCAAATTAATGCGAAGGGAATTCGGGAATCGGATGATACGCGGGAGGACAGAATGTCCGACCCAGCCCTGAGCGCGCTTCATCGCGAAGGCCAGCAGGCCGGAGCGGGAAGCTTAACGCAAAAAACTGAATCACGATTCACCAAACTCTTCCCCGCCGATCTGCGTCCGCAGGCGCATGAGATCATCCGCACCTGGGCGTTTTACACCATCGTCAAAGCGCATCTTCATAGTGACTCTGTACCGTGGCAGCATTTGATGATCTCCGGCTGGTGCCTGGCCGAAGATAAAACCAAAATGTCCAAGTCGAAAGGCAATGTCGTCACGCCGGTCGAGCTGATCGAGGAAAAAGGCACCGATGCCGTGCGTTACTGGGCGGCGACCTCACGGCTGGGACAGGATACCGCCTTCTCAACCGATTTACTAAAAATCGGTAACAAGCTGGTGACAAAACTATGGAACGCGACCAAATTCGCTGCGATTCATCTGGAGAAGCTGGACGAGACTCCTCCCGCAGCCAAAGACGATGCGGCAGTCACCGAAGCGCTCGACCACTGGATCAT
Organism: Rickettsiales bacterium; assembly: GCA_028281385.1. Lineage (GTDB taxonomy): Bacteria > Pseudomonadota > Alphaproteobacteria > Rickettsiales > UBA3002 > JANQJY01. The sequence continues at coordinate 3,759 of JANQJY010000008.1, forward strand.
CACCCGCTTGCAGCGCGCTGTGAAGAAATCGACTGAAGCATTTGAACATTATGAATATGCCGATGCGCTACGCGCCACCGAGGATTTCTTCTGGAATGATTTTTGTGATAATTATCTGGAGCTGGTGAAGAAGCGTGCCTATGACGAAGCCGGTGACAATCCGGCAGGCCAAATAAGCGCGGTGCATACGATCTATCATTGCCTGGATGGGATTTTGCGCCTGTTTGCACCGTTTGTACCGCATATCACCGAAGAACTGTTCAGCCATATTTTTGTTGGAGCGTATGAAGCAATCGGCTCACTCCATGCGCGCGGCATGTGGCCCAAGGCAGAGGATTATCTGGTGGATGAAACAGCCGAACAATCCGGCATCGCTGCCGTCGAGATTCTCGAAGCGATCCGCAAGGCGAAATCGGAAAAAGGCGTGTCGATCAAATATCCGATCGAGCGGATCGAACTTACTGCTGCCAATGATACCGTATCCTGGGACATGGTGGAGAAAGTGATAGAAGATATCACATCGGCAGGCAATGTGTCGGAATTGCGCTGGGGGGATACCCCCCTGTCCGACAATGCCGTCACCAGCGAACCGGGCCGCTTCTCTCTTGCCATTACCTTTGCCAAACAGGCAGAAACGGCCGCTTAAAAAATATTCTATTTTTCCAGCTTCCGCGCTTCTTCTTCAAGCATGATCGGAATGCCATCGCGAATTGGATAGGCCAGCTTAGACTCCTGGCAAATCAACTCCTGCGCCTCCTGATCATATTCCAGCATGCCCTTGCTGACAGGGCAAACGAGAATGTCGAGCAATGTTTCATCCAGTCCGGTCATGACAGGCGTTACTATACAGGATTTCCGCGACATGTAAATGGTGAAGCGTTACTTTATATCGTCATTCCCAGGGCAAAATTCAGGAGAATTTTGAACCTAGGAATCCAAGGCTTGCGCGACAAAAGTCGCACAATGTCAAAAATACCTGCTGGCATTTTTAACTTGGATTCCGCTATCATTTCGCCTGCTTGCGAAATTCGCGGAATGACAAACAATACAGATAGACAAGAAAGGGTTGCATTTCCCGGAATCTGGCGTATGTTCCCTATCCTACCAGTCATGAGCGGGTGTAGCTCAGGGGTAGAGCGTCACCTTGCCAAGGTGAAAGTCGTGAGTTCGAATCTCATCACCCGCTCCATAACAAAGGCCACCGTCAGGTGGTTTTTTGTTATGGAATAGATGGCTGATTCGAACGAGTGAGCTCGACAAAAAGCTTAATGAGTTCAAGTGCAACGCAGAACGAATTTAGCGTTTACTACGCAGGTCTTTAGGCCGAGTACATCTCATCACCCGATCCGGCTATTTCCCGATACTTATACGCAGCTTGTCCTCTTCCCTGTCCGCCTGATAGTCTATTTCGACGGCACCGGCACCATTGGCCAACGCATGGATAATCTGTTCGTATAATTCCGTCATGTGAACGGGCGGCTCCGATGTATTCTGCGCCAGCAGCAGGGCGATCTCTCTCGCAGCTTCCACAGTCTGGCACCGGAAACTTGCCTTCCGCATGAGCGGCCCCATCACGGTCGCATAGCGATGTTCCTGCTTCTGCAGTTCTTTGCGCAGACGATTGGCATCAACAGCAGCGTTTACAGCAGCAAGCAACGCCTGCGGATGATAGGGTTTTCTCAGCATCTGTGTCGCCTGATGCCGAATCGCCTTCGCTTCTACCTCCATCGAACTCTTGCCTGTCTGCACAATGCAGGGTATGGCGGCGAAACGTGGATCGGATTTGATACGCTCCAGCAATGAAAAACCATGCATTTTCGGCATGGACAGATCGGTCACCACCGCCTCGATATGCTCCGCATGCTGCTGCAACTTTTGCCACGCCTCAACGCCGTTACTGGCACAAATCGCCTGATAGCCAGCCTCTTCCAATACATCGCTGATAGTATCTCTCAGCCGCGGGTCATCTTCTGCCACTAATACCTGCCGACTTGAAAATTTCAGTGTTGTACCCATATACACCCCTCCCTCGTGCGCCATTGTATCGTACGACATCACAAGCTGTGAGTGGAATGAGATTGCTGTATCAAAACGATACATGGTGTGACTATATTCCCGCATTGATTCCGGCGCACTTTCACGCAAACCGGCAGTGATCATGCATCGCATGTTAGTCACCGGCGAAGCATTTCAGAATGATAAAAATGCCCCTGCATTAGAGCAGCCACCCGCAGAGGTGATCGAATTTACCAAAGAAGAGGCAACGTCGTTAAAGTTAGTCGCTTCGAAGTAAATGAATGAACGGGGTTAAATGTGATCTATCGACCGTGCCTCGGCGTAGCTGCGCAGCAGCGAAGACGGGTGGATGAAAACGGCTTTCAGCCGTTTTTCGCAAATTCGGCGAGGACACTGCAATGACCCCGTTCTTTTTATTAAGAGATTGAAAATGGTTATAAAAAAGAAAGTTCAGTATGTTATTAGGACGATGGAGAGTTCGACTAAACTAAATGCGTGTTTCATAGGTAGCTCCTAAAATATGTTAACGAAGATTGCGCTGCATAATATGCTTGAATTAGCTAGATTATACTCAGATGTATCTTTGGAGGCAGTGGTCGTACAATTTGGAGTATGTGACGCAGTACTTTTGAAACCACGAAATTTCCCGAACCCCGGCCTGCCATCATCTATTTTTGTATCAACATTCCACATCTCTTCAGGACGCAGCAAAGGATAATATACACTCGGACCGGAACTGGTGTCGGCTCCAAAGTGAAATACGTTACCGTACTCTCCATCAAAATACCCTGTACTGGCCGACTGAATCCCAAGATTGGTTATGAAATAACCACTACCGGAAATTTTTCCGCGTGGTATGTTTTCGCCTAAAATAGCCCCTTCCTGTGCGTGCTGTGTAGGATCATTAACTCCTGTGAAACTACCTTCAATTAATCCAGCGTTAGAAAGATGTTGCCAAAAACGAAATGCTTCATAAGAATTAGCTGCTAAACTAGTAATAGCAACTGCACCATCACCATTTCCATTGCAGGTTTGCGTTCCTATACCCGTGTCATTCTGTGGATCACCGCACTCTCCACCCGTTCCAGAAGTATCCGCCATTCCCCAAAAATCACCTGCATTCGTCATATCGCCAGGCAAGGCGAAGTATTTATCGCGAAACGTGTTCACCGCCGCCTGATAGGCTTGGTATTCCGTCGTGATACTCCTTAACTCTGCTGCGCGGATGAGGTTCTGGCCAGTGAGGATACCGCCAGTAAGCAGGCCGAGAATAACGAGCACGATAGATAATTCGACCAAAGAGAAGCCTTTGTTATTGTTATTTAATGATTTTTCTCGAGTGCATGATAACACAGATTTTTTGTAATCAGTCATATTAGCTCCCTGTTTTAGGCACATGCACTCTCTGCCACCGAAATGGTCATTTCTCTATTTATAGCATAACTTCATTAATGAAGGGTTAAACTTAAGTAATGATATTTATTAGATTATTGATAGCGAAGTTCGAATCTCTCTACCGCGTCGAAAGCAGGCTGTCGGCCAGTTTCTTGGCCGCATCCACATCATCCACCTTGGCCAGAAGTCGCACATCGTTGCCCGGCTGACGGCTGGTATACTGATCAAGGCTTTTCAGGCTGCCGGTTATACCGATGCCACCTTCATCGCGCCCGGCATGGATGCCGTCAGGCGACAGATCCTTCGGCGGGCCATTGTGAATCAGCGAACCAAGGTTGGTCTCCTGGATATAACGGCTCAATTCTTCGATATGCGCCTTATCGCAATAGAACGCGCCGGACAGATTCTCTTTGCTCACATTGGTGTTGGCAATCGCCTCATCCAGGCTGGCGATCTTGTCCAAATTGGCAATCGGCGCAAAGATTTCCTCTGCATGCATCAGTTGTTTGGCCTCCTCCGTGGCTTCATCCCAGATCACCAGTGCCGGTGTCATGTAATAGGCATCGGGGAAACGGTCCTGAAGAATACGTACACCACCGATAATGGTTGCGCCGGCTTTTTCAGCACGTTTCAGATAGTCCTGTGCCGCATCGAATCCGCTCTTCTCCATGGCACCGACCGACACATCCGAAGACAACGGATTGCCGATCACACCATCGCCGTTATCAGCGGATGCGCTATAACTTTCCACCGCCAGCCGCTTGACCTCTTCATACACATCCTGATGAACGAACCAGCGCCGCGGGCTGGTACAACGCTGGCCGGAATTGTCTTTGTTACCCTTGGCTAGTTCGGCGACAACCCGGTTCAATCCGCCTTCCAGATTGGCGGCAGACGGCATGATAATCACCGGGTTATTACCCGCCAGCTCTAAAATCGTGCGCTTCAGACCGGGATCCGATGTTTCACGGCAGGCGCGGAAAACACTACCCGCCGCCTTGCCGCCAACGACACGCAGAACGGTACAACTTGTCGCCCAGCGCTCAATCACCTCACGCCCGGCAATGATGCCGAATCCGGCCTTCAACACATCCAGTGTTTTGGGATCGGTTAAGTCCACTCCGCGCCGCAATGCCCGCGTCGCCCAGGAATAACGGTCCATATGACTGGCCATATAATCCAGCGCCTCGCGTTCCGATTTACGGCGAATATAAAGAAAGGATGGCGCTTTAGACGGCACTTTACCGATAAACCCATTGCCGCTGACACGGCTGGTCACCACATCCGGAACTGACAGAGCCGCCGGATAGTTAAAGCCGTTGGTGCTGCCGCACACGCCAACTCCCGCCGCCTGAACGCCCTGGAAGAAATAAATCTGCTTGGCGCTGCCGGGGATATGGTTGGTCTGGTTGAGGTAATATTTCCTGCCGATATCATCCTTGATAAAAATGTTGGATAAATAGCGCCGCACCTGCGGAGAGGCTGCCCATTCGTCCCAACGGGTCGTTTTGGCAAATTCCGAGCCGGCCTTCCCGACTTCCAGCGTAATGGCCAGATCAATCGCCGGCTTGTATTTATGGCCGATCACTTCCGCCATCACCCGGAAAAATTCCTGCCGTGCGGAGAGCGGCATCCTGTTCCACAGCTCACCCGCTTCTTTCGCGGCATCATAAATGGCGTCATATTCCTCCAGCGTGGTATTTCTAATGCTATAGATAGGCACACCGTTAATCATGCTGGCAACCGTTGAAGCACCTTCGCTGCCGGGCTCAAGTGCCGGCACCTCTGCCGCCAGCATAAACTCCCTCACCTGTGCGGCAAACGCCTCTGGATCACTTTCCGAGACATCAAACAATGACAGGCGCAATGCTTCCACCTGTTTTTCATCGCAAATGTCAATCTGGTTGCTGGGTATTACGGTCATCTCATTTTGGTTATAGGCCACTACTGTCATCATCACTCTTCTAATGCATATAGTTCGATCAACATTCCGACTTATACATCCCGGAAACACGTTATGTCCATGCTTTCTTGATTCTCCTGCGCTTTCACGCTAGTTTCGCGGCCATATGTGGACGAAAATTAAGCAGGGCATTAATTACACGCGCGCGGTGTTTCGCAAACACGGGCTGATACGCATTGCCAAAATGGCGGGCTCGTTGCTGCGCGAGCATGGGCTGAAGGGGACGTGGGATATTGTCCATTTCAAACTGTCGGCCGTCTCGCCGCTGCTGCGCGGCAAACATAAGCTGCCCGATGTCGGCTTCCGCCTGCATGCACATAAAACGCCGGTGGATATTATCGTCTGCGTGCATAATGCGCCGGAGGATGTCACGCGCTGTCTGCAATCGGTGCTGGAGCATACACTGCCGCCCTATTCGCTCATTCTTGTCGATGACGGCAGCGATGAGGAAACGCAGGAGTATCTGAAAGCCTTTGCCGACTCGCAGGGTGCCAGACTGATCCGCCATGAACAGGCCAAAGGCTATACCTGTGCCGCCAATGCCGGACTGCGTGTATCGGAAGCCCCCTGGGCGATTCTGCTCAACAGCGATACGATCGTTACCCCCTACTGGATCGACCGGATGATGGTCTGCGCGCTGTCCCAAGCCAATATCGGTCTGGTCGGGCCTTTGTCCAACACCGCCTCCTGGCAGTCGATCCCGCGCGTGGATGACGGGGACGGCGACTGGGCCGATAACGTATTGCCCGAAGGCATCACACCAGCGCAGATGGCCCTGCTGCTGGCCGACGCCTCGCCGCGCCGCTATCCGAAAGTCGGCTTCCTCAACGGTTTTTGCTACATGGTCCGCAAGGACATGCGCGACGAGATCGGTCTGTTCGATGAAGAAACGTTCGGCGCTGGCTACGGCGAAGAGAATGATTACTGCCTGCGCGCGCATAAGGCAGGATGGGAACTCGCCGTCGCCGATGATGTCTATGTCTATCATGCCCAGTCAAAAAGCTATTCGCATGAACGGCGCAAGCAATTGTGTGAACGCGCCGATAAGGCTCTGCATGAGAAGCATGGCGAGTTGATCGCGCAACGGCTGGCGGTCACACAACAGCATCCCGGCCTGCTGGCGGTGCGTGCCCGCGCAGATCATCTGGCCACCCGCCGTGCTTTGATGGACGCAACACGCACGCGCTATGAAGGCAAACGCATTGCCTTCCTGTTGCATGCGGTCGAACCCGGCGGCGGCGGCAATATCATTTTCCGCGTGGCTCAGGCACTCGCCGAAATGGGCGTCATCGTCGAAATCATCAATCTGGCGACCAACCAGCCGGGTTTTGAAAAAAACTATCCGCATCCGCCGGTACCGATCCGCTATATCGAATTCGCTGAAGAACTTCGCCACCTCGCCCCGCGTTACGACGCCATCATCGCCACGCTGTTCACCACGGTCGAATGGCTGGCGAACTATGTCGAGGGCATCGACTATCAACCCACGCTCGGCTATTACGTGCAGGATTATGAGCCCTATTTCTTTCCCCATGATGACGGCCTCGCCAGACAGGCCAAAGAGGGCTACACCAAGATTGACGGCATGGTGCTGATGACTAAAAGTCAGTGGAATGCCGATGAGCTGAAAACCCATACCGGCGCGCAGGCGCATGTGCTGCGTCCGGCCTATGCGTGGGATCAGTGCTTTCCGACAATATTCAAATCCGCTGCGCATGAGGCGGTCAATCTATGCGCGATGATCCGCCCATCCACCCCGCGCCGTGCGCCGGAACTGACATTAAGCATACTGAAACGCCTGAAAGAGACCTATGGGGAACGCATCAACATCACCATTTTCGGCGTTAAGCCCGATGACAACACCTTCAAAGCCATGGACAGTGATTTTGTACATCGCAACGCCGGTGAACTGCCCGTCGGCGATGTACCCGACCTGCTCGATACGCAGGATATTTTCCTCGACCTGTCCACCTATCAGGCGATGGGACTGACGGCGCTGGAGGCCATGGCATCCATGGTCGCCGTTATCGCGCCGCAGGCCGGAGGTGCAGACGAATTCATCGAGCATGACACAAGCGGGCTGCTGATCGACACTTCCGATGAAGAGGCCTGTTTCACTGCCGCCACACGGCTGATAGAGGAGTATGATCTGCGCAGCCGATTACAGCGCAACGCACTCTACCGCGCCAATCAATTCTATCCGGAACAGTCGGCCGCCAATATGCTGATCGCACTGTTCGACCAGGCGGTGGAAAAACCGTTGGAGGAAGTGGCGTGAAGATTTCTTTCTTAGTCGTCATCCTCGTGCAAAATGTCAGGAGACATTTTGACACGGGGATCCAAGACTTGCGAGTCAGAAGACTCGCAATGTCAAAAATGCCTCCTGGCATTTTTAACTTGATTCGCAAGATAAAACATCCCCCGGATGTTT
>JANQJY010000078.1 GCA_028281385.1 Rickettsiales bacterium
CTCTCGACCACCGATGTGCTGGAAACGCTCGACCAGGTACTGGAGCCGTATATTTTCGGCACCAATGAAGAAGAGGTCGCCAAAGCACGCATCTGCCCGGCCTGCGGATCGGGGCGGCTGTCGCTCAAGACTGGTAAGTTCGGCGCCTTCCTCGGCTGTTCGAATTATCCGGACTGTACCTATACCAAACAGCTCATGGTCGGTGACGGCGAAGATGACAACCAGGCATCGGACGGCAGCGTTATTGACTATCCGAAAATTCTCGGCACCGATCCCGACAGCGGCGAAGACGTCACCCTGCGCAAAGGGCCGTATGGCGTCTATGTCCAGCTCGGTACCGGTAAAAAGCCCAAACGCTCTTCTTTGAACAAGGACACCAAACCCGAAGAGGTTACCCTCGAGAAAGCACTCGGCATGCTCGCCCTGCCGCGCGATATCGGACCGCATCCGGACGACGGTGAAATCATCACCGCTGGCATCGGCCGTTTCGGCCCTTACGTCAAACACGGCAAAGTCTATGCCTCACTCACCAAAGACGACGATGTCATGACGGTGGGTATGAACCGCGCCGTCACGCTGATTGCCGAAGCGAATATCAAAAAAGGCAATCAGGCATTGAAAGTGCTTGGTAAACATCCGGATGATCCGGACGAAGAAATCGCGATTTATTCGGGGCGCTACGGACCCTATGTGAAATATAAAAAGGTCAATGCGACCCTGCCCAAGGATAAAGACCCCGAAGCAGTGACGCTTGCCGAAGCGCTCGAGTTGATCGCCGCCAAACAGGCCGCGCCGAAAAAGAAAAAACCGGCAGCGAAGAAGAAGACAGCAGCAAAGAAAAAAGCGTCATAATACTAGCTTTTTCTTGCAATCCGGCAAAAGGCTGGCACTCTGCACGTATGATTACTATCACATCAGCCGCACTCAAATCCACCCGCTCCCTGACAAGCTCGGGCGTGTTTAAACTGTTGCTGCTTGGCATTGTCGTCAACGCCATTTGTTTCGGGATATTGGTCGGGCTGGTCTGGTGGGGGCTGGGCAGTGTGTCGCTTTTCGGCGCGTTCGACTGGCTGGTTGACTGGGGCGGGATGGCTGTTGCCCTGTTTATCAGCTATTTTCTGTTTCCGCTGACTCTACCGCTGGTGATGAGTTTTTTCGATGTCGCCACCGCCGAAGCCATCGAAAAAGAAGATTATCCGAGCTTGCCCGCAGCCGAGCCACCTTTCTGGCCGACGCTGGGACAGGATGCGCGCTTTGTACTCAAGGCGCTCGGGCTGAATCTCGTCAGCCTGCCCTTTTATCTGATACCGCCACTCGCACCCTTTGTATATTACGTGCTCAACGGCTATCTGCTCGGCATGGAATTTTTCAACATCGTCGCCGGACGGCATATCTCACAGGACGAAGCCAGACGACTGCGCGCACGTTACAAACTATCGATCATCGGTGCTGGTGCGTTGATTGCCTTTTCTGCGACCATCCCTCTGCTCAATCTGATCACACCGATCTGGGGTATCGGCCTGATGGTGCATTATTTCCACGCATTAAAACCGGTCTATAAAACACAGATCCCCGATCAACGGGAATTCGTTATTCCCGAGTAAAGTCATCCTGTGACCATCCGGAGCTTCAGCGAAGGATGGAGCACAGGATCCTGCTGCAACAAGATTCCGCGCTCACGCCTTTTGCATAACAAAAGTCGCACCACGGAATGACGAATAAGGAAAAAGAATTACGCCAGCGCGTGATAGGCAATATGTTTCTGCTGAGAACGCCACCAGTCATTGACCGGACGCTTAGGCCCGCACGGACTGTCATCTATGCCGACACAAGGGCTTTTGAGAATCTCCACCCCGCTATCGCCGCAACCGGTTAACACTATCCCGGCCACCAAAGACATCATCATCATACGTAACATGTGGCTCACGTTAACGTATCCCGTTAAATCGTCAAGCGTCGATATGGCGGATGTGCACGATTATCAGCCTTGCGGCGGACCGGCCCTCTGCGGCGGCGGCGCCACATTCGGCGGTCGCGTTGTCATATGCGGTGTCTGATTACCTTTACCCAGCGTTTTACCACTGCGGTTAAAGACATTGTTCAGGCCGCCGGCCAGCCGGTCGAGGAAGAGCGTCGAACTCGATATCTCCGTCGCAATCAACAGTACCACATCGGCGAATCGCCAGGCCAGATGCGATAAAATCAGAAATGTCAGCGTATCGACAACATCAATTGGAAACTCCGGACAATCTCCGCCTTCCGCCTTGCATCGTACCGATCCGTCGAAATCCCAGTCCGTACCATCCATTTCGCCGTTCGGCCCCTTGAAACGCCAAAGTTTACTTTTAAACGGCGCTCCTTCCAAAGTGTCAACAGACACGAAACATAATTCCGCCTGCAGAAGATTCTGCACCGATGTCTCCATCATCACAATGTAGAAGGATAAAAAGGCAAACATCAGCAGCGGCTGCAAACTATAGTTGACAAGCTGATTCACCCAGCCGGTAAACATATGTTTGGTACGCTCAAACAGCATGAAGGAAATAAAGATCGGCGCCATCCCAAACAGCAGAGCCTTAGCGATAAGCGACAGGCAGTAAATCCGTAGGGCTTTCACGATCGCCATGATAAAAGAGCCGACACTCAAACCGAGCAGTCCTGCCATGGCACCCCCCTGCTGTGCCGTCGTCATGGCCCCGATAATCTGCGTCATCATGTGAGGTGACAACACATCTCCCGCAACGGCTTCAAACCGTGTGAAAGGCTGTGGATGTCCTCCCGCACCGGCACCGACACCACCGGCCCCTCCGCCGGTAGCGATGGCGATCACCGCTGCGATCAGTTCATCGGTTCCGTCGTTAAAGAAGCGAACGACATATTCGCGGAAGAACCCCCAGCCTTCGGTCATCAATGCCCACATGATCGCAATCTTGAATAGCCGCGTCATCGCCTGGCCGAGTGTCAACGGAATAATTCCGTAGATAAACATGACGCCGAACAATGTCACAAACAGCGAGAAGGCCGCATGCATCGCATGGCGGAAATTTTGATGCATGATAATGCCGTTATAAAGCCGTGCCGATGCCCTTTCCAGCACCGCCTTGATATAATCGATCACCTGCGTGATGATGCCTTGCTGTTGTCCTTCCTCAAAATCGTCAGTACAGGTCGGCGTGCCACCCTGGCCTTGGCCACCTTGTGCCATTGCATCCGCCGGCATCAGCGCCATGGCCAACCCCAAACCGGCGAGCATTATCAGCACATACCGGATTGATCGTGATGTTCGTTTAATCTGCCCCATGGTCCTGTCTCCTTTTAACCTCTTCCGTGCAGGCGCCCGAATACACCATCCGCCAGCCCTCGCAGATACATCTCCGAGCCAGCCAGCCCGGACTGCTCCATTTTCTTCTGCGCATTTGCCGGCCAGTCTTTCTGCAGCCCCTGCTGAATGCTCTTCATAGCCTCCTGATCACGCTTCGCCTGCCCATCTACGGCTTTGGCCAGTGCAATACCGCCGCCCAGCATGGATTGCGCAATCGTCATCAGGTGTTCAAGCATCTCCGCCAACAGATAGGCCACCAGCGTGGCAACCAGCATGCTGACAATGGCCTTGTTGGCGACTTCTTCATGATCTGCTCCCATATCGAAATCATAGCGCTGGCCGAAATTAAAGCGCTTCTGTAAGCAATGATGCGCGCCTAACACCTGTTGCGACTGATTGTCCTGACAGAACTCATTCGGATTGATATTGAAAGCATCCCACCAGCCATAATCGTTTGTTTGTAATGATCCCCGTCCGGTTTTCTGTCCGGATTGATAGCCTTTTTCAATCTGCTCCGGCGATAAAATATTCAGCACCCCATGCTGCGGGTCGTACAATACCTGATCCAGCACTGCGAATGACAGCGTCAGATAGGCCAGCACGATCAACGGCTGCACCATGGTCGACATCAGTGATTTCAGCCAGTGTTCAAAATACTGGAAGGTCGCACTCATAAAGACCAGCGGAATCAATACCGGAGAAATCACCACCAGGAATCCGGCGACAATCAACGCCATCAGATAGGTGTAAAGCGCACGCCAGATTAGCTTTATGATAAACGCTACGACAGAAACACCCCCCATGGTCAGCATCATGCCGAATGATCCGGAGACCATTGCCGAACTGATCATGCCAAACACACTGGTGGACACCAGCGCATCGGGCGCATATCCGAATATGTCACCACCGATGCAGTCAATACTGCGCCATGGCTCTTCGCCTTGGAATCTCTCACGATTGCACTGCATCTGATCCAGCGTATCACCCAATGTCGAGGTAACGATTTCAGAGCCTTCCTGAATCGCGTCAAAGACGATATCGGACCCCAGCCCTTCGGCTTCACCGAATCCGCGCAGCATCATCGCCACCGCACCGATTTTGAGTAACAAAAAGAAGGTCTGTTTTTTCGGATCCCCTTCGCCAGTCATCACGCGCACCCCCATCAGCGTCACCACCAATGTCGCAAAGGACCACATCATCGGCTCGACAAACTGTCCGAATTCAGTGACAAAACGCTGCGTCGCATCGGCCACCGTCTCGCGAATGCAAGGCACAATCACCGCCAGCAATACCCCTTCATGACTCGCACGACATCCGGGATGATTGTCATCTGGTTTGAACTCACCCGGATTGGCGGCAGCGAACCCATTCGCCGTCATACTCAGCACCGACATCATCAGCGCCATAAACAGAATCATATGCGACAGGGCTTTCTTCATCAGCGTTTCCCCCGTCTTCCCGCCAGTGCTTTCTGTTGATCTCTGAACGCCTGTTCCATAGGATTTTTGCCGCCTGGCTGTCCCCCGCCACTGCTCTCAAGGCCCGGAATCTTCTCGCCGATTTGCTTATACAGATTCGGCACTTCGTAAATACCGCCTGACAGATCGGTCGCCAGGTTCGGGATGTATTTCAACATGCTGAGAAAGACAAAGGCGGTCAGCGCCAGGGTGAAGGTGCTGGCCGATGCCTTGCTGAGCAATTCTGATACATCTCCCGCACCTGCAATCTGAGCCCATCGTTCCGTATCATATCCGTGGAATGGATGTTTAAAACCAACCTTGCTCGAATCCTGGCTCAAATCCACATCCTGGTTACGGGAACGCTCCTGTACCGCTCCCAAAACGCTCCTTAGATTCCGATTCACCTCCCCTGTTTCTTCCGTCGCCTCAGCTTGATTCTCAAATGCACCCACTTTTGTACGCACATCAGCCCCGCCATCTGCCAGACGCTTGGCAATGAAACAGTTCTGATCCCGGGCACAGTCTTCTCCTGCCACGGTCCCAGTGAAATTGAATAGCTGCTGATCCATCACGATCATCATGAAACTCAAAAAGCCAAACAGGATGACCGGTTGCAAAATAAACGACCCGCAAATCCGCATCCATTTATCGAAATAGGTGCGGGTGACTTTAAAGAAAATAAGCGGTACGAAAATCGGCGACAGCACCAGCATGAAACCCAGTCCGAGAATAGCCGCCAGATAAGTGTGAATGCTTTTGATCGTCGCCTTTAAAATCGTATAAGCGACATAAAATCCCAGCCCACCCATCAGCGGCGACAACCCGCCGCTGTTTTCAGTCGTCATATTCGTCATCAGGAAGTGGAACATACCGCGCGAAATGCCTTCCAGCTCTCCATTGGCGGCGGGACCGCCTTCGCCTTTTCCGGCAATGCCGATGGTCACATCAATCATGCATTCCACCCGCTGCCACAAAGAGGGATCACCGCCATATAACGCCATACAACGCCCCTGCTGCATGGGAAGTTTGCCCCACTGGAAGACCATGTCAGTCAACTCTTCCAGAAAGGTCATACCGCTGTTGAACAGCCATAACACCTGATCGGGCTGAATAAAAAAGATGATGGCAGAAAATTTGAACAGCGTGACAAAGGTATCGCGGCTGGTCTTTTCCAACGCACCTATCGCCACCATTGTTCCAAAGAGCGTGACTCCCAGTATCATCACAATTTCCACCGTGCCGACGACCATCGGATAAAACTGCGTAATGAACTCCACCAGCGCCTCGCGCACCATCATCTCGACACAGCGTACGATATAGGGCACCAACACGCCTTCGGCTTTAAATTGCTGGCATCGCTGTTCGGCGGTACCAAGCTGTAACGCTCCTTGCGCACTGGCCTGCGACATCACCATATCGGCAGTCATCACCATCATCAGGAAGGTGAAGAAATACGCGATATGTACCAGGTAGCGTCTCATTACTGCTGATGTACTCCTCTTGCCAGTGCATCCTGGAACAGCGGCATCCAGTCATCCGGATCATCGCCGACCTCTGCACGGATATGATCGAGCACGGCCACGGTTTCCGCCCGCCCAGACACGACATTGATCACATCTTCCATGCCGGTCAAATCGATACGCGCCACCACGACATCCTTGCCATGTTTCACTAGAAAATAGCGGCTGCCGGGATCGGTCGTCTTGATCAGATTGAATTCACGTTCAGACAACATGAAGCATTTCTGATAATCTTCCGTCGCCTTGGGGTTCGGCAGGAAGATATGCGTCGCCGTCTGCTGAATGAGCGTATCGGAAATCGCACTGTTGGTCGCATCTTCCACCGACTGCGTCGCAAACACCACCATACCGTTCAGTTTCCGTAGCGTTTTCAGCCAGTCTTTGATTTTGCCGACGAAGACCCGGTTGTCGATCAGCGCCCAGGCCTCATCGAGGTAGATCATCGTCGGTGTCCCATCGAGCGCCAGATGAATCCGGTGGAACAGATACAATAATACCGGCATCAGGCTGACCTTATCTGCCAGCACCTCGCCCATCTCGAAACCGAACATGTTGCTGTAGCCGAAATCGATAATATCGACATCATTATCGAACAGACCGGCATATTGCCCGTCAGAATGCCACATGCGCAGCCGGCCAGCCAGCGTGCCCGGCCCCTCCAGACCGAAGATCGGCGCGATGTTACGCAGCACACGGTCCTTCTGATCAAGCTGGTAATTCACATTCACCGCTTCCTGAATCTTATCCATGTCATCGGCGGTAAAGGGTTCGTCATGGATCGTCACCAGCGTCTTGAGCCACTCGGCAAGGAAGTTGCGGTTCTCCATGGTGTCGGGAAGTTGCAGCGGATTAAATCCGCATTGTTCACCCGGATCGATAATGGTATATTTTCCGCCCATGGCGCGCACAAAAATTTCCGCACCGCGGTCCTTGTCGAACATAAACATGCGGCAGTTGAACTTCTGCGACTGCGCCGCGAGGAAATTCATCAGCACGGTTTTACCACCGCCAGTCGGGCCGATAATCGTCGTATGCCCGACATCGCGCAGATGAAAGTTGAAGAAATACGGCGTACCCGAGGAGGTATCAAACACCGTCACCGCATCGCCCCAATGATTGTGCGCAATCTTGCCACTCGGGTAATTATGCATTGAGGCAAAGCCCGCCACATTGAGCGTATTGATTTTCGACGGCCGGCCGATAAATTCCTTATTACCCGGCAGCTGCGCCCAATAGCATTGCTCCATGATCATTTTTTCGCGTACCGGGTTAATCCCCAGATTCACCAGCTCGGCAATCGCCATGGCGATATTGTCTTCCACCGCCGGCAGGTTATCATCCATACATAATACCGTGAAGTGATGCATGCCGAAGGCGACATGTCCCGACATCGCCATATCCAGCGCATCGGAGATTTCCGCCACCTGCGAAATCGCCACATCCTCGGCCTGCAGCATTTTGCGTTGCTGCGTCTGCATGGCGCCAAGATTGGTCTGACGGTTCAGAAATTCAAATGACTGGGTAATGATGAATTCGAACGGAAGCTGCAGGAAGGAGTCCAGCAACCCGGCTGCCGTATGCGGCGCATATTCCTTCACGCTGACGACAGCACCATAGCGCTTGCTGTGCGGTGTGCGGATTTCAATGGCACGCGGTCCGAAATACAGCCGGTTGATCGGCAGATATTTCGCAATCGGCATGTTCGGCACCAGCATATGCTGCGTATCGCCACCATTGACCAGACGCCCGAGAAATTCCATCGGCTCGGAAATCGGACCCATCTCGGTTTCCCGGGTGGTCAGCAGCCGCGCCCCATAATCCTTGAAGGTGGCGAGAATACGATACGTCGCTTCCTTCAGATCCTTGTGCATGTCGCGCAGATTATTGTCGCGTGATTCCTTATCGGCTTTTTCGTCGATTTTGCGGAACCAGTGTTCAAATTTCGCACCGCCCTTGGTGTCGATTTTGCGAATCAGCGTGATATAGAGTTCATTGACGTAGGAATCGCGCGAATGGTGTTTGTGTTTCCACAGCTCATCGACATAGCGTGCGAACCCATCCGGCTGATTGCCTTTCGGATAGGCCGGCTCGCGGCGGCGGATCACATGGAAATACATCATATAGGTGCCATCCGCCATGCTTTTGAGCAGCGAATTGCGCACCATCTTTTTCATATCGACATCAACATCGTCCGCCGTCTCAAAGGAAAACCCTTCAAGCTTGACGATCTGCATCAGTTCATCATTCTTGGTGATGACGGTTTCCTTATCCCAATGATAGCCATAGGGAATAAACACCTCGGCCGAGACTTCCCGCTTGGAATATTTATGCTTCGATACTTTGCGTCGTTGTAACTGCAGTCCTGCTACCATTGATATTTTTTCTCCCTCACTATTCTAACTCAAAACACATCATAGGAATTGGTACTGTGGTGAAACCGGCGGTTCCAGCTCACATAACCCTTGCTCAGATGCAATACCCACAACTCGACCGCCCGTGGCTCCTTCATGCATAACAGGTAGCCAAAACCATGAATCATCACGCCAAGCACATAGGCGAAAAAAGTTTGTGTATGCACAAACATTAACAAGGTAATCAACCCGTTAAGCGTGAAATACATATAGCTCACCCCCATCACCATCGGTGGGCGTGCCAGACCTTGATAGAGTGGATCCGCCTGTAATCGTCCGCCAGCCATAAAACTCCCCTATTGTCTGTTGTTTTTATGCATAAAAAGTAACAGCTTGCAGGCAAACAGCCCGAAGACAGACTCTTCACCGTAACTTCACTGTAACATACAAATGTGACGGTTCTGTTACAATTCACTGATTTCTTTAGTGTTTCGTGACAGTTCCGTACACTCCCAGACTAGCAGGATTTTCCTAAAATTTTATTAATAAATGGGCATGAAAAGGCGGGAAATTAGCTTTAACTATAGACCTTATATCGTTCCACAGATTTGTGCTCCGGAATGACCATCACCTTCTTGCATCGCACCCTTTTCTTCCTATCTGATGATCATGAGATTCATAATGGCATGTCTGGGATGGATGATGATGTCGCAACCTGCTACCGCCACGCAAGCACCCGCCATCGCCGAAGCGATTTTCGCTGGCGGCTGTTTCTGGTGCATCGAGGCCGAACTGGATGAGCTGGAAGGTGTCGAATCCGCGATTTCCGGCTATATTGGCGGAGAGGCCGACACCCCGTCCTATGAGGAAGTCACCACCGGCAACACCGGCCATGCTGAGGCAGTGCTGGTACGCTATCATGCGGAAAAAATTACCTATGAACAGTTGCTTGAGATTTTCTGGAGCAATATCGACCCGACCGATGCCGGCGGCCAGTTTTATGACCGCGGGTCTCAATACCGCACTGCGATTTTCTATCTTAATGACGAACAAAAGCGCCTCGCAGAAGCCAGCAAGGCAGAAAAGACCAAGATGCTCGGTAAGCCCATTGTCACGGAAATCGTACCAGCTTCCACCTTTTATCCGGCAGAAGATTACCACCAGAATTATTATCAGAAAAACCCGCTGCGCTATAATGCCTACAAGCTCGGCAGTGGCCGTAAAACGACATTGGAGAAGATTTGGGACAATAAATAGCCTCTTGCCTGCTTTTTAACAGTTTGTTTACGCCAAGCATATGAATGCACTGCAACGGCTACTCGAAGACGGTCCAGAAACACTGGATGGCTAACCGGCTTACTAGAAAATCACGATATCCGACACATCAATACCGGACGTGACGCCTTCGAGCGTTACCTGTCCGGCTGCACCCAGATCAATAATCGCATCCGATGCGGTATAGCTCGTCGCTGCGACAATATCCGCCGCTGTGGCAAATCCGCTCACGCTGAAGGCCAGCATATCGCTGCCATCAACATAATCAGTCACGCTATCCAGCCCGACACTGCCAGCAAATTCAAAGCGATCGTTACCGCCATTGCCGGTCAATACATCATGCCCTGATCCGCCGTTGATGGTATCAAAACCTGCGCCGCCGGTAAGAGTATCCACACCATCACCCTGCGAAAATTCCTGCTGCCATAACTGCGTGCCATACACACCGGCGAATTCGTTGGTGCCGTCATTATCGATATCCGCTACCTGATAAATGCTTGGCAGACTGAGTTCCGGATACAATGTCCAGCCCTGCCCCACTTCGAAGGCCTGTAGCAGGCCGCCACCGACATAGGTATAATCCACCGTGCCGTCCTGATCGATATCGACAATCTGGAAATCATCCACCGTCTGGTTGTAATACTCCCAGCGGATGCTCCATCCACCATCACCGGCATCAAACTCCCAGATCTGGCCGATCTGGTTCATCGTGAAGAGTTCCACATTGCTGTCACCGTCATTATTGGCATAATAGAAATCCTGCATCGGCGCATGGAAGGTAAACGTCCAGCTACTGTCATATTCCCAGAGATTACCGTCATACAGGCCGTAAAATTCCAGATTGCTGTCACCATCGACATTGACGAACTGAAACTTGTCAATATTTTCGCCCGCGAACCACTGACGCTCCCAGCCATTCGTATCGAAATCATATTCCCATAGCACCCCGCCATACAGGCCATAAAATTCCAACGTTCCATCATTATCGGTATCGGCATACTGAAATTCTTCCGGCGTAGCCGCATACCATTGCATCTCCCAGACTGCCGGCTGATTGTCCGTCCCCACAAGATTCACACCCGGCGGATCTTCGGCAATGCCGATGAAATGGGTGTGATTAATGCTGCCCAGCGACACACCTTCCAGCGTCAATGTCTGGCCATTGCCCAGATCAAGCAGTACATCGCTTGCCACCTGCGTGGCATCCAGATCGCTCCAATAAGTCAGGTTAGCGAAGGCAGATAAATCGACCTGCTCAGAGCCTGTAGCAAAATCGGTAATGACATCGGCATCGCCCGCGCCCTGCGTGATGATGAAGCTGTCGGTGTGATTACCGCCCGAAAGCGTATCACTGCCCGTCCCGTCGGTAATGCTATCACTGTTGTTACCGCCTGCAATGACATCATTGCCGCTGCCACCGTCAATCGTATCGTTTTTACTACCACCATCAATCGTATCGTCTCCGGCATCGCCGTTAATCAGATCCGTTCCGTTGACACCGGTAATGCTGTCATTCCCGTCACCACCCGAGATCGTGTCGTCACCGCCGCTGGATGCAATCGTATCATCGCCACCCTGGCCATAAAGCGCTCTGTCGCTATTTCCGCTGGTGATATTGTCATCGCCTTCAGAACCATACCACAGGCTTACAGATGTATTCAGATTATATGGGAAACTGGCGACCCCACCACCACTGACACTAACCTGCTCAGCAGCGGATTCGTAAACCCTGAAAGTGCCCGTCGTGGTTTCAGTGTAGAGGAAATGCGTCGCACCGGCAACCAGCGTGAAAGCGCCATTTTCGCCGCCATCAATATCCCAGGTGACATTCAGATCACCCACTTCACCGCTATCAATGCGCCAGACATGCTCATCAAATCCATCGCCATCAACATCTGCCGTCCCAATCGCTTCTGCTGTAATATCAAACGCCGGAGGAAGCGGAGGCGGAGGCGTCAGCCCGATAAAATGCGATTCATCCAAATCGCCTACATTGATGCTTTCAATCACCAATGTTTGCCCACCGCCCAAATCTGCGGTGACGTCACTGCCGACCTGCGTCAAATTCAAATCAGCCAGTTCATCGATACCGGCAAAGGCGCTAATATCAATCGTCTCATTGTTTTCGTTAAAATCGGTGATGGTATCCGCCGTACCGGCATCCACATCGATCACAAACGCATCGCTCGAGCCCCCACCGATCAGCGTATCATTGCCCGCTCCACCATAAAGGGTGTCAGCCCCGTTACCACCCTCAACCATATCGTCACCGGCATCACCATAAAGCACATCACTGCCGCTGTCTCCTAACAGCGAATCATTACCATTGCCGCCTTCTAACGTATCGTCATTGCCATCACCTTCCAGATGGTCATCACCGGCCAGACCGCGGATATAATCATTGTCTTTACCGCCCTGGATGTAATCTTCGCCACCATCCATACCATACGCGACATCGTCACCCGTGCCGAAGATGGATTTAATATAATTGCCGCCAGACGCCGTCTGACTGCCATGCAGAAATGCTCCTTCGAGGATGGAGAGCGTGCCGGTAGTCGACTCTGTCGCTAAAAAAGTGGACGCGTTGGCATAGACCGTCACTGTGCCGCTTTCACTGCCATCGACATCCCAGTCAATACTGATGTCACTGCCTTCGGTACTGTCCAGACGCCATACATGTTCGTCAAATCCATCTCCATCGATGTCTTTCAGTCCCAGGGCTACAATGCTGATCGGCATAGCCGTTATCCTCTCATAGTTGTCGGCACGGCATCTCGTACGCGTTCAACTATTATGATAGATAACCGTTAAGAAGCCGTTAACTTTAGCGACAATTGAAAGAAAGTTGCATTAAATTAGAATATTATTAATCAATACCTTGCTTAAGATCTAGCACCACGTACATGAATAATATTTGCAATTAATGCTTGTGTTTCGTTCATTTCACGGATGCTCACCGCCATTGATTCGAAAATACTGTAGATCAACGGATGCAATTCATTCAGCGCACGCGAGAACGCTTCTTCATCGACCATGAAGCAGGTGGTGTCTTCCAACGCAATCGCCGTGGCTGAGCGGGGCTTGTTATCCACCAGCGCCATTTCACCAAAGACTTCTCCGGTTTCCTTTTCCGCCAGTGCAATCTTGCTGCCATCCTGTTTGCAGGAAATTTCAACTCTGCCCTTATCAATGATATACACCGTTCCCGGCGGGTCACCTTCCTTGAAAATTATTTCGTCTTTAGCGAAAGACCTGCTTTCCCACATCTCAAGTTCCGTCATTTTTCATCTCCTTCCTGCACCTGCGTTGCAGCCGTTCTGGGGTCCTGAATATCGGCCGCCTCCATCTTTTTATACACCGTAGCGCGCGTGATGCCGAGCGCTTTTGCAATGTTAGTAATATGCCAGCGGTAATAATGAATGGCCTGGCGCATGACCTCCGCTTCTATCTGTTTGAAATTTTTAAATTCGCCATCCGGTCGTAGCAGTTGAATCCCATAAAAAGACGACGGCATGGCCGCAATCTGCTTTTTATCTTCCAGCACCGCCGCCGTTTTATTATGCTCCTGCTGCTGCTGCTGCAACGCGTTACTGATCTGGATAAAATCCTCCACATGAAGCTTCTTGGCATTGGCCAAAATCACCGCACGATGTACCGCATTTTCCAGCTGACGGACATTGCCCGGCCATCCGTAGCCAGCCAGCAGCGCCATAGCCGCCGCGCTGATACCGGTGATGTTCTTGCCTTCTTCCCTGGCGCAGCGTTCGCAGAATATTTCGGCCAGCGCCTGGATGTCCTTCTCTCCACGCTTGCGCAGCGGCGGAATATCGATCGGAAAGACATTCAGACGATAATATAAATCTTCGCGAAAGCGGCCGCTGGCAATCGCCTCGTTAAAATCAATATTAGTGGCGGAAATAATCCGCACATCCACCGTCACCGGTGCACCGCCTCCCACCGGCTGCACCTCTTTTTCCTGCAGAACGCGCAGCAATTTGACCTGCATGTCCGGCGGCAGTTCACCCACCTCATCCAGAAACATTACACCGCCGTCCGCTTCGCGGAACTTCCCCGGAGCTGACCCGATCGCACCGGTAAAGGCACCTTTTTCATGACCGAAAAACGTGCTTTCCACCAGATTGGGCGGAATCGCTCCGCAATTTACCGCAACAAACGGCGCCTGCGCACGCGGGCCAATAGCATGGATCGCACGGGCAAACACTTCCTTTCCAACTCCGCTTTCTCCTCTCAGCAGCACCGGAACATCCGATTCCGCCGCCTGTTTTGCCATATGACGCGCCTTGTCAAGCGCAGGGCTGCTGCCGATAATGCGCGCAAACGGATCATCTGGTCTGTCATCGCCGGACGGCTGTGGCGGAATGGGAAAAGACGGCGCGCGTTCTCCCGCCAGAACCGTTTTTACCACAGTGGCAATACGCTGCGGAGAATCGGCCTTATTGAGAAAATCAACCGCACCTCTGGCCAGCGACTCCATCGCCATACATTCATCACGCACACCGGCCGTCATCATCACCGGCAGATCGGGATGCTGCCGTCTAAGCTCTTCCAACACCTCCAGCCCCTTCATGTCTGGCAGGCCAACATCAATAACAGCCAGTGCAATATCATCATGTCGGGCTACCTGTTCCAGCGCTTCATACCCATATTTGGTACAGACCAATCGGCACGGCACCCGCTGGCGCAACGTCATTTCGATGATGCATTGCGAAGCCGGATCATGATCGGCGAGCAGTATGGCGGGTTTCATGGATACATCATAGCGCAGCCGTTTCACCGCTGCAATAAGACGTATAAAAAACAACACCCCTATGGCCAGGTCGTGTCGATATTCATAAAAAAAACGGGGCGAAAACGCCCCGTAGCTCCAATTTCAGAAGGTGAGTCGGTTAGGTCAAGTCATTTTCCTTTTTCGCACTAATGATTCACTGTCATGTCGTCAATGCGACCACTCGTGCGCCTATTCATTTCCATGTCGTCCGCTTCCTCTTTCGATGTTAACCCTTAAAGCGCCCTTTCCCCTGGCATCGTCTGCTCCGTTATCTTTTGCTGCCTCTCTTGCTACTTGCCTATGACTATTGCAAATGCGATGCCACCAATAAATGACTGAAATACATAAATAACGCCAAATACCCCTGTGTTTACTAAAGAAACGTATGTATAATTATCATACACATTATTCAGTAATCATACGGCTTCCGAGGGTATCATCGCTCTGCTGGGTTCGCTCACCACAGAACAGAAAGAAAGGGCTGGATCGCTTTAACTATCACAAAGAGCGATCCAACGAAGCATTTTTATAGGATAAAGAATCAGAACTAGGAGTGAGGGTCGCTTAGTTTAACTACTTTCCCATGCGGATAAGACCAAAGCGATCACCGACGACCACGTCGGAATATTTCATGCTGTCCCACGCCACCTGTTGCGACTGAACACTGGCTGAGCAAGCGGTTAGTGAAACCGCCAACAGAGTTATCCACACACCTCTCATAGGCGCGAGTTATACGGGCATAAAACCACATCACAATTGCTTATTTTGCAAGGCAGCATTGCAAAAAATGCATAGCTCGTGACGATGCGGACAAGCGGGCGGTTATCATGGCTTTTTGCCACCGACTTTGCCAGACTACCCGTCATGCATCATGCCAGCTATTATCGCCGTGAGCTGTTCCACACCACGCCGCTTTTCTGCCTAACGGCGGGCATCTGGGCGCTGAGCCAGCTTGCTCCCTTTTTCTGGGTCACCGAATTACTCAGCCATTTCGGGACGGAATATCTCATCCTGTTTTTGCTGTACGGGCTGCGCTTCGCTACCACCAAACGCTGGAAGTTAGCTGCAACTGCGCTGCTGCTGGCCTGCTGGCCCGCTTATTATATTGCGCCATTTTATCTTCCTGCCGCTTCCGCCGCTCCGGCAGACAAGGGGCATCACATCACGCTGTTACAATGGAATGTCTATAGCAAAAACAATGAGATGAACCGTGTTATTAATGTATTATCTGAAAGCGGGGCAGATATTCTGGTCCTGCAGGAAATCCACCCGAGCTGGCAGAGGGCGCTGGATCGACTGAAACGGCATTACCCTTACGTAGCCGGAGAAACCGAACGCTATCGCTCGGGCCTGGCAATTTTCAGCCGCTATCCTGTCCGTGATGATCATTATGACTGGTTTGCCGACCGCAAACGGGCATTATTGCACGCCGAAATCGTCTATCCCGGCCTGCCGGAACCGCTGATAGTCTATACCGCGCATCCGATCTCTCCCGTATTGCCGGAACGCTGGCACCGCCGCAACAATCACCTGCAGATGAGCGCCGACATCATCAATCGCGACACATCGCGCTATATCCTTTTTGCCGCCGATATCAATACCAGCCCGTTTAACACGCATTACCGCGCCTTTGACCGACAAATCGCATTGCGTAACGCACAAAAAGGGCTGGGCTGGCTGAATAGCTGGTCACCTGTCCGACTCGCCAATTGGTTGAGCAGCGTGTTTATCGATCACACTTATGTGAGCGACGCCATCACCCCGGTCACGCGGGAGACGCTCGGCTTTTTCGGCTCGGACCACCAGGCGATTCTGGCGAAATATCGGATGAAAGAACATTAGACCATTGGGATGTTCCAATGGTCCTATTTTCCAACATTCCTTTATCCACAATCCCCTTACCCAACTGCAAGCTTCATCAAATCGTCACACACAGCTACTGAAAGTTTGGTTAAGATAGCCAATATGAAAGAGACAGTGTGTGACCGGCCCTACAGCCCTGAATATGACTATATGATGGAGGAATCCTTGTTCAATCCGCATCACTATATTCAACTTATGGATGATGGATATGCGCTTTGTACAAATCCTCTGATTGATGGAGGGCTAAGCGCCATTACCGTGAATACCAACCTGGGCGATGAAGCGCTGAGGAATTTCGAAGCCTCGATCAAACGCATGGTGCTGAGTAAATTATTCTCCCCCAAATTCGCCGAGGTGATCCTGACCGCCACCCAGCTCGGCATGACACGGCGGTTCCCTTAACGGTAGGACGAAAGAGGCGCTATGAATGATGGGATACCAGAATATAGTAAACCGTCTTCCCTGGTAAGCCAGGTGAAGGACCCAAGAGCCATTATTATCACTGTCAAACAGCTATTGGAACAATTTGCAGGTGCATATTCATC
Organism: Rickettsiales bacterium; assembly: GCA_028281385.1. Classification (GTDB taxonomy): domain Bacteria; phylum Pseudomonadota; class Alphaproteobacteria; order Rickettsiales; family UBA3002; genus JANQJY01. Next base: position 17,126 of record JANQJY010000078.1, read on the forward strand.
TGAAGATCATGCCACCGCCATACGAGAGTTTCAGAAAAAAGATGCAGAAATGAACAGCAAAGGCAACGACCATACGCAAATACCCTACTGCCCCATTATGATGAGACTTGAACTTCCTGCGTTAAAGGATGTGGCCACAAATATGCTCGAAGTCTATGCCCCGGCATTCAACAGAGTATTACAAAGTGTGGGACCTCCCATTATTCGCATGGCACTTACCAACGTAAAAAACGAGGATACAGGAGAACAGGAAGCCGTTTTAGAGGCCGCCATTGTTTTTGACCGGAGTCAAGAGACACTGGCAACGCATCAGGAGGTAGTTAATACCTTACGCGAAGCTGCCCAGAAATTAAATCTCGGTCTCGGTATTGCCGTATCCCAAGAGACATCCGCTTCTATTAATTAGGCTCTAACAGGCACTAATTTTAATAATTCCATTTTTGTCATGATTTTGTCACATTAATCTGTTATAAGGGAAACTATGGAACAAGCGGAAATAGAACGGGAAGCACCGAAATACGAGGCTTACGGCATCAATATCGAAGAGCGTGGCGATATGACCCATGTCTTCAAGGATGGTCAACTAGTCGGCAGTTTTTCGATCGATTTGGATAATAAACAGTTAAAATTCACCTTCCCGGAGAACCGCGTGTTTAATTATTTTGCGTATATCGCCAGCGATCTGACATCAAACCGCATCAAATGGGTAAATGAAAATTTACAGAGCGACAGTCTGGATCAGATCGAAGCTGGTGTCGCATTTTTAGGATTTGCTAAATTTGAGGAGTTAATGGCCTATGAACTGGGTGAAGCGCATGGAGAAAGCATCCACTAGTCAGGCGATGCAGCCGGTCAACGACCGCCCCGCCAGCAAGGAAGACTTCCTGGCGAATGCAGGGGTTATGTATGCGAAAGCCGCCGCCTGCTTTGAAGGCGTCTATCGCGACATGGCTCTGGCCGAACAGCAGCAGGGACGCAACGTTTAATTCAGCCTGAAGAAACCGTCCCTTTCAGCGCTACTTGCACCGGAAAGTACGCAGGATTCCATTTTTTTCATCATTCTGACATATTGGCATGTTAGAATCAGTGTATTGTGGCAGCGTCCGATCAACAGAAAATCCAGGAACTCATGCAGGAGCTTGGTGAACTCATGCACCAATCCGGTATGTTCGAACGTCGTCCCGATGGCACCTTTCGGGTAAATCCTCCCCGCCTCTGCCAGCCCAAATATACTTTCAAACAACTCATGACAAACCTTTCCAGCATCCGCACAGATATGGCAGAATCCAGCTTCATAAAGGACATTATTTTTCAAGGGGGTGGTGAGTATCTCACAAACTATGCCGGCACAAGATTGGAAGAACTCGGTTTTCACAAATTTAACATGCTTGGTCAGGGTGGCTTCAGTCTTGCACTGACAGCAGAACACCAAACCAATGGCGTAACCGATGGTAATTTTGTTATTAAGCTACGCTGCGGAGAAAAAAATCCGGATATTGATGAAAACCCCGTTGGCTTACCATTCGTCGTGCCTCCTATCTACTCCGAAACCATTAAAGGTACGGCTGCGGGTAATAAGAAATATGGCCCTATTCAATTCACTATTGAACCCATGGCACTTTCACTTCAACCCAAGCTGATCAAATCTGCTGGCCGCTTCCGTAAAGTGATCGACACATTAAATGAGCTTATTGCACTTAGCGTGAACACTTATAACACGCGCTATGAAGAAGCCTATGGCATTAATCCCATGCTCTACGTCGATGATATATCCAGTAATGAGAACATCGCTCTCATGCCCTACTCTCCCGATAGAACCAGCCCGCCTATAGCCCTGCCGGTTGTGATTGACAGCGGCCACATCCGCGCCAAGGGTGACAAAAATACTATTGAGATGATGAACCGATCCCACATTCGGGGGGAATTCACCGTAAGCAAAGAGACTCTAAGCGCGGAAAATAATGCAAAGCCCGATAAATCATTATTGAAAAGTCCGTTTCCCAATATCCCTTGGTATGACGAAAAGGCAGGCATGGCGAATATATTGAAAGGCGTGCGTGTACCTAAAGAATTACAGGATAAAACTATCTCCCCTAAGCGAGCGAAAATCACGGATCCGAACACGCAAGACGAACTCCTTGATCTCATGCGAGAACAAAACGGCAAATGGGGGCAAGCACCCAGCAGAGAGAGAACTGGTTCCTAATATTATCTCTTAATGCGTCACCACTGAGGTATCATCAGCCTCATCGGCCGATTTGATATTTTTCTCTTCGACTTCAACCCAGTCGGTAATCGGCTCAGGCAGTGAGACCAGCGCATGTTTCAACACTTCATCGACATGTTCGACCGGAATAATCTCCAAATTCTTTTTCACATTACTCGGAATCTCTTCCAGATCTTTTTCATTTTCTTTCGGAATCAACACCGTGGTAATACCGCCGCGTAAAGCCGCCAGCAGCTTTTCCTTCAGCCCACCAATCGCCAGCACGCGCCCGCGTAGCGTCACTTCACCCGTCATCGCCACATTTTTCTTCACCGGAATGCCGCTCAACACCGATACAATCGTCGTACACATGGCGATCCCTGCCGACGGTCCGTCTTTCGGCGTCGCCCCTTCGGGCACATGAACATGAATATCCTTATTGCGGAACACCGGCGGTTTGATACCGTAATCGAGCGCCCGGCTGCGCACATATGACGCTGCCGCTTCGACCGATTCCTTCATCACATCACCCAGTTTACCGGTCACCGAGAATTTACCTTTGCCCGGCATCGATACTGATTCGATCAACAACAGATCACCGCCGGTCTCGGTCCAGGCCAAACCAGTCGTCACGCCGATTTGATCATTCTCTTCCGCCTCACCATAGGAGAATTTGCGCACGCCGAGATATTTGCCGACATTGCGCGGCGTA
>JANQJY010000101.1 GCA_028281385.1 Rickettsiales bacterium
GACAAGCCGCGCTGCCGGCGCTGGCATTACCCGCCTCGCCTCCTGCGCCATGGCCCTGCTTTACGCACGCAGACAGCAGCATGACTGACGCCATCCTCACGCTGAACGCCGGATCATCGACCCTTAAATGGGCGCTGTTCGACAGCGGCCTGACGTTGCTGGCGCGCGACACGCTGGAGCATCATGACGTATCTGCCATATGGCGCCAGATAGAAGCCTCGCACGGTGGAGTGAACATCCGCGCGGCAGGACACCGGCTGGTCCATGGCGGCAGGGAGCTGAGCGCACCCATTGTCCTGAATCGGGACAGTATTCAGACATTGGAAACACTGATACCGCTCGCACCGCTGCATCTGGAACCGGAATTGCAGATCATCCACGCGGTTGCAGCATATGATCCGGAACTTGTGCAGATCGCCTGTTTCGATACCGCCTTTCATCACACGCAACATGCCCTTGCCAGACGGTTCGCGCTGCCGACATCCTATACGGAAGAAGGTATTGTGCGTTACGGTTTTCATGGGCTGTCCTATGACTATATCGCCTCACAACTGCCGGATGTGACCGACCGTGCGGAGGGAAAAACCATCGTCGCGCATCTGGGCAACGGCGCCAGCATCTGCGCCATGGAAAACTGCCAAAGCGTCGCTACCAGCATGGGATTTTCCGCGCTCGACGGCTTGATGATGGGCACGCGCAGCGGCGCGATTGATCCGGGCGTATTGCTGTATCTGATCCAACAGAAACAAATGTCTGCGGATGCGGTGCATCATCTGCTTTATAAGGAATCCGGCCTGCTTGGGGTGTCGGGCATCAGCCATGATGTGCGCCTGCTCGAACAGAGCGACGATCCACGCGCAGCACTGGCGCTCGATCTGTTCTGTTACCGTGCGGCGTGTGACATGGCATCCCTCGTCTCGGCACTGGGTGGAATGGATACACTGGTGTTTACCGCCGGCATCGGCGAGAATAGCACGCTCATCCGCCGGAAAATCTGCGAGCAAAATCACTGGCTGGGCATCGCACTCGATGCTGAGCGCAATCGCGCGCATCACACGCGCATCAGCACCGATGACAGCCCTGTGGAGGTCTATGTCATCCCCACCAATGAGGAATGCATGATTGCCAAACACACCGCACGGATGATCGCTGAGTGACAGGCAGGATAATGTGAAAGATACGTCATGAAATGCATACCCGTCATCCTCATCGTCAGCATGTTGCTCTCTGCCTGTGACAGTGACATATTCCGTTTCAAGGAATATGATTATGATGAAGGTAAGAATGCCGAGCTCGGCGCCAAAGGCATCGAAACAAAACTGGAATTGCGCGGACGAAAAGTCTATCTTAAGCGCGAATGGAAACTACCCAAGACACCCCCGCGGAAGGACTCCGTTCTGCAGAAGCCGACGCCCGACTGATCGAGGTCGGCCATAATATTCTGCCACGCCCGAAGCCTCCGTCGGTGGCGATTATTTTCCTACAACAGTTTCTCAGTCCGTGGATCTATATCCTGCTGGCGGTGCAGTTGCTATGGCTCAATCTGGTGACCAACGGCCTTCAGCACCCCGCTTCTGCTCTGGAGCGTGCTGGACGCGCATGCGTTGCACGTCGCCGCTATGCACATACCGGTGATGCAAGATGTGTTGCAGCTTCAGCCGATATCCCTATATGAATGGACATCCCTGTTCGCCATCGCCATTGGTCTGCTGTTGGTCGAATGGGTCTATCAATTACTGAGGAGGCATCGCCATGACACCCATTGACGTCGCGGGAAAGAAAGGACTGATTGTTGGCATCGCCAATGAACACAGCATCGCCTGGGGCTGTGCGCAATCGCTGCATCAGGGAGGCGCTGACTTAGCAATTACCTATCTTAACGACAAGGCCAAACCTTACGTGCAGCCTCTGGCGGAGTCGGTGGGTGCCGCCCTATTCCTGCCGCTGGATGTAACCGATACCACACAGATGGAGACGCTGTTTGAGGCCATCACCAGCCGGTGGGGTACGCTGGATTTTGTCATTCACTCCATCGCTTTCGCGCCGAAAGACGATCTGCACGGCCGCGTTGTGGATTCCTCGGAAGTAGGGTTTCTGCAGGCGATGAATATTTCCTGCCATTCCTTCATCCGCATGGCACGCGCCGCCGAGCCGCTGATGAAAGACGGCGGCAGCCTGATCACCATGAGCTATTACGGCGCCACACAGGTCGTGCCGCATTACGGCATTATGGGCCCGGTTAAAGCGGCGCTTGAATCAGCCGTGGAATATATGGCCGCCGAGCTGGGAGAGCATAATATCCGCGTCAATGCGATTTCTCCCGGCCCGATCAAAACGCGCGCCGCTTCCGGTATCGCAGAGTTCGATCAGATGTTGGCAAGCGCCGAACAAAAAGCGCCGCTCCGCCGCACCGTCACCCCCGAAGATGTCGGCCATCTGGCAACGTTCCTGATCAGCGATTATGCCGTAAACATCACCGGCGGCATTCACTATGTCGATGCCGGATATGAAGTCATAGATTAATTGACTTTGATCAATGCAGCAGCATGACACCCTCATTAGTGTAAGCACACTCTGTTCATTTAATCGGCAGGAGGCATATGTCCATTGCAGAAACAGTTCGCTCCATCTCCTTTAAAAAGCCGGTACTGAAACAACAGGGCAAAAAATTGTTCTGGACATGGGTGATCTATCAAACCGTCAAGGGAACGCTGACAACAGCGCTGATCTGGGTTCCCCTGATATGGGCATTATGGAGTCAATAACATGACAGACACACAGGAAATCGATGCATTGTTCGAGCAATATCTGAAGGTATGCAATCAAGCGATGGAAAAACATAAAGATCATTTTCCCTACAAGCATATCTGGGAAGCGGTAGAACGTCTGCAACAGGGAGAGGAAATCGATCTGACGATTTATGATGACGCACCGAAAAGTCATTACACATTACAGCTGAAAGACAAGCATATCGATATTGTCGATGTCGATCATGAGGACAGACACAAAGGCTGGAAAATGAATACGAGTTATCTGCGGCGTGTGGTCGATCATCCGCAGGATTATATCGATCATCCCGCAAAGCTGGACTGGGACTGGCTGAAAGACCGTGCTGGCTTGTAGCGTTGTGTCATAGTCTATTTTATTTAGTGCTTTCCCATGCATGTCATTCCCGCGACCCGCTACGCCAGCGCTTGCGCGGCGAGAAGCGGGAATCTTGTTGCCATATTGCACGAGGATCCCTGCCGGAGCCTGTGCCCGCGTAGGCGGGTACAGGGATGACAAAACATACGTAAAAAGACTACAAATCATTGCAGGGAAATGCCGTGGAGCAATGATTGCAGGTGTATTCGACCAGCCGTTCTAGATTATGGATACAGACCGTCGGCCCGGCAATGGTAATCCCCGTATGATCCTTTAATTTTGCCAACGCGCGCGAGAATGTCTCCGGCTTCATGCCCAGACGTGCGGCAATTAGAGTTTTATCATAGGGAAGCGTCAGGGTCACCGGACTGTCCACATTGCTACGGCACAGGCGCAGCAGAAAACATCCGATGCGCTGCGGTGCATTCTGAACATTCAGATGCTCAATCTCGCGATGCTGCTGCAGGCGGTGGCGCGACATCGAAGACAGCATGTTCAGCGCCAGCCGGTTATCCGAAGCAATCACCTCTTTCAACAAGGCGGTGGGCAGGGCAATTACCTCGGCATCTTCGATCACTTCCACCGCATAGCTGTAACAGTCATTTTCAAACACGGCATTTTCGCCAAACATATGGTCATCGGTCAGCACGTCGATAATCGCTTCACTCCCCTCCAACGTTTCACGAAACAATTTAATCCAGCCGCGGATAATCACATAAAACCATTCCGCCGGATCGTCCTGCAGATACAGCATGTGTCCTTTTAAGATATGCCGATGCTGTGCCTGCTGTTCGAACCTCTCCACCACTTCGGCATCCAACCCGTCAAATAACGACGTCTGCCGAAGGACTTCCCCAATTTCTACCGAATAGTCCTGTTTTATCGCTGCCTGTCCCATCTCTCTCATTACCTTTTCAGCGTTGTTTGACTAATGTCAAACCGTTGCCATCCCGTTTGATTATACTCACCTTTGCATTAGTCTAAAATGAGCGAATGAATGGAATGGTTCTTAGCAGATTGTAGCGCATTGCTAAAGGGAAATATGCCCGTTTTACTCAGTCTGTTTCTGGCCGGTCTGCTGGGAAGCATCAGCCATTGCAGCGTGATGTGCTCACCGCTGGTGGCCACACAGATGCTCGATATTCAACATCGCAAGCAATCCCAGTGGCTTATGCTGTTATACCATCTGGGCCGCATCAGTACCTATGCCGCACTGGGAATGCTAGCCGCCACGGCAGGGCACTGGCTGTTTGCCGGAGAGATGGCCCCGTTTTCCAGACTGTTAATCCTGTTGGCCGGCGCGGTGTTCATCGTCAGCGCCATCAGGCCGCATCAGACACATCAATGCTGCTCCAAACAAACAAGCAACCTATTGATTCATATAGATAAGCTGTCGTCACCGGCGCTGGCTTATTACATGCGCGGTATGCTGATGGGCTTCATGCCCTGTGGGATGATCGTAGCCGCCCTGCTGCTCGTGGCAACGATGGATACGCAATTTGGCGCTGCACTCGGGATGGCGCTGTTCGGGCTGGCGACAATACCGGTCATGCAGTTGACCGGTTATGGGTCGCTTTTTTTGAAAAAACATTACCCGAACTTTACAACTAAGGCAGGGCGCAGTGTGATGGCATGTAACGGTTTTTTGTTATGCGGTATCGGGCTTAACCTGGTGAGTGTGAATTAGGAGAAACACCATGAACGAAACAACACCACGCTATAATGACGACATCGTCAAACTGTTCGCCATTGCGACGATCTTCTGGGGGATCGCCGGTTTCGCGGTGGGCGTCGTCATCGCCCTGCAGATGGCCTTTCCCGAATTGAATTTCGAGCCTTATTTCACCTTCGGTCGCCTGCGTCCGCTGCATACTTCGGCGGTGATTTTCGCCTTTGGTGGCAATGCGCTGTTTGCCACCTCCTATTACGTCGTGCAGCGTACCTGCCGCACGCGGCTGTGGGGTGATGGCTTTGCCGGCTTCACCTTCTGGGGCTATCAGCTGTTCATTCTCATGGCGGGAGTCGGCTATCTTGCCGGCTATACGCAGGGCAAGGAATATGCCGAACCGGAATGGTGGGCTGATCTGTGGCTGACCGTGGTATGGGTCGTGTATCTGCTGGTCTATATGATGACGCTGAAAAACCGCCGCGAGCCGCATATCTATGTCGCCAACTGGTTCTATCTCGCCTTTATTATCACGGTGGCGATTCTGCATCTGGGCAATGGCGTGTCGCTGCCGATCGATATCAATGCCAGCAAGTCCTATCCGGTGTGGGCGGGCGTGCAGTCGGCGATGATCCAGTGGTGGTATGCGCATAATGCGGTGGGTTTTTTCCTGACTGCCGGCTTCCTCGGCATGATGTATTATTTCGTTCCCAAACGCGCCGAGCGGCCGGTCTATTCCTATCGTCTGTCGATCGTGCATTTCTGGTCGCTGATTTTCATCTATATGTGGGCGGGTCCGCACCATCTGCATTACACCGCCCTGCCCGACTGGGCGCAGACGCTGGGCATGACCTTTTCCATCATGCTGTGGATGCCGAGCTGGGGCGGCATGATCAACGGCATGATGACGCTGTCGGGCGCCTGGCACAAGCTGCGCGAGGATCCGGTGCTGCGTTTCATGATCATCTCCCTGTCCTTCTACGGCATGAGTACCTTTGAAGGGCCGCTGATGTCGATCAAGACGGTCAATGCCTTAAGCCACTATACCGACTGGACGATTGGTCACGTTCATTCCGGCGCGCTGGGCTGGGTCGCCTTCATTACCTTCGGCGCGCTGTATCATCTGGTGCCGCGGCTGTGGAACCAGCGCCTGTATTCGATGCGGCTGGTCAATCTGCATCTGTGGATCGCCACCATCGGCATCGTCGTCTATATCTGCGCCATGTGGGTGTCCGGCATCATGCAGGGCCTGATGTGGCGCGAATATGACGCGATGGGCTTTTTGCAATACAGCTTTGTCGAAACCGTGATGGCGATGCATCCGATGTATCTCATCCGCGCGCTGGGCGGCGTGCTGTTCCTCATCGGCTCATTCATCATGGTGTATAATTTCCGCATGACGATCAAAGGCGCACGCCGCGAAGAGCCGGAATATAACATGGCCCTGAATGCCGGCTGGAAGGAGGCTGTCGCATGATGAACATCTCTACTCGTCATTCCGGAAGCGAGCGAAGCAGCGCGAGCTGTCCGGAATCCATCTATCTTCCGCAAAGACATACTTGTAGCGAGTCAGGAGACTCGCGTGCATGGCAGCGTTTCAGCGCACGCCGTTCTCCTGAACGGCTACGCCTGAATACGAATATGTTGAGCCATGGATCCCGTGCTCGTCGGTCTGCTGACCTCCTCCACGGGATGACACGTCAATACAGGGGAGCTATCGCATGATGAAGCATCACACGAAACTGGAGAAAAACTCGTTCCTCATGCTGCTGTTGATCATTGTCGTGGTCGTGTGGGGCGGTATTTTTGAAATTATTCCGCTGTTCCGCAAAGAGGTGACGATCGAGCCGGTCTCCGGCATGCGCCCCTATACGCCGCTCGAACTGGTCGGCTATAATATCTATATCCGCGAAGGGTGTTACACCTGTCATTCCCAGCAGATTCGTCCTCTGCGCGATGAGGTGGAGCGCTATGGCCATTACTCGCTGGCGGCGGAAAGCATGTATGACCATCCGTTCCAATGGGGCTCCAAACGCACCGGCCCCGATCTCGCGCGCGTCGGCGGGAAATATTCCGATGACTGGCAGGTGCAGCATCTGATCGATCCGCGCAGTCTGGTGCCCGAGTCGATCATGCCCGCCTATTCGCATCTGGCAGAGCGCGGAGCCGATCTCAACGATCTGAGCAAACATCTGAAAGCGCTCCAGACATTAGGCGTGCCCTATACGGACGACATGGTCAATGCCGCCTATCACGATGCGGTGGCACAGGTGAATCCGGACAGCGACAATGCCGACGGGCTGATAGAGCGCTATGGTGAAAAAGTCAATATCCGTGACTTCGACGGTGATCCGCAGTTCATCTCGGAGATGGATGCGCTGGTGGCCTATATGCAAATGCTGGGCACGCTGGTCGATTTCACCGATTTCGATCCGAATATCGACATGCACATGCAACAAACGGAGGCGGAATAATGAAAGCGTTATTCGCCAGCGCCGATGTCGGTGTGATCGGACTGCTGTTCTTCTTCGCACTGTTCCTGGGCATCGCCGTATGGGCGTATAACCCTGCCAGGAAACATCAGATCGAAGCATTGAAAAACATTCCACTGCGTGAGGATGATCATGACGGAGCATAAGGAAAAAGACGAACATTCAGGCGTCGAGACAACCGGCCATGAATGGGACGGCCTCAAGGAACTCAACAACCCGTTGCCGCGCTGGTGGCTGTGGGTGTTTTACCTCACCATCATCTGGTCGGTCGGCTACTGGGTGGTCTATCCGGCCTGGCCGACGCTCTCAGGCGAAGGGGAACGCGGCGGCACCGCAGGCACCTTGGGGTGGACGCAATATAAAAAGCTCAAAGAGGACCAGGCGGAAATCATGGCACGCCGCGCCGACTATCTGAAACGGTTTCACGATGCGTCTTTTGAAGAGATTACCAATGACCCCGAACTTTATGCCTTCGCACTGGCGGGCGGCAAGTCCGCCTTTAAGGACAATTGCGCCACCTGTCACGGTACCGGCGGCGCAGGTGCGCCCGGCTATCCGAATCTCAATGACGATGACTGGATCTGGAGCGGCGATATGGACGGCATCTATCAGACCATCAAATACGGTATTCGCATGCATGACGAGGCACATGAGTCGCTGATGCCGGCCTATGCCGACATACTCAGCGCCGAAGAGATTTCCGCCGTTGCGGATTATGTGCTGGCACTGGGAGGCCGGGATCCGGCAGGCAGTCACGCTGCTGGGGCCCAACTGTTCGCCGAACATTGCGCTACCTGTCACGGCGCTGACGGACGCGGCATACGCGAGCTTGGCGCTCCCAATCTGGCGGATGCCATCTGGCTGAAAAGTGAAGACGGCTCGAAACAGGGGGTCATGGACCAGATACGCTATCCCAAACACGGCATGATGCCTGCCTGGGTGGATCGTCTGGATGAGGATACCATCCGGCAGTTAACCGTTTATGTGCACAGCTTAGGCGGAGGTGAATAGAGCCTGGAAAGTGGAACGGTGTTTGTCTAACCTGTGTTAACCGGCGTCACCCCGCAGAAGGCTGAAAGCCTGATTGCGGGGTTAGAGTCATCCCTTAACCCCGCAATGCGCTTGCAAGCGAGCTTATGCGGGGTGACAATTGTCAAGGTAAAGCGAAATAAATCATGACTGTTTCCCGACTTCCAGATTCCGGATCTCCAGATTCCATTCAATATTTCGCCAAGGAACCGAAAGTCTATCCGAAACGCGTCTGGGGGCGGTATCGTAAAGTCAAATGGCTGGTGATGATCGTCACGCTGGGCATTTATTACCTTGCACCCTTTCTGCGCTGGGACCGTGGCCCCAATGCGCCGGATCAGGCGATCCTGATCGATATGGTGAACCGCCGCGGCTATTTTTTCTTCATCGAAATCTGGCCGCAGGAAGTCTATTACCTCACCGGCATTTTGATTCTGGCCGCCGTCGCGTTGTTTTTCGCCACCTCTCTGGCGGGCCGCATATGGTGCGGCTATCTGTGTTTCCAGACGGTATGGACCGATCTGTTCGTCTGGGTGGAACGCATCGTTCAGGGAGACCGCAACGCCCGCAAGAAGCTCGATGAATCTCCCTGGACGTTCCGAAAACTTTATCAGAAAGGGCTCACACATCTGATCTGGCTGATCATCGGCCTGTGTACCGGCGGCGCCTGGGTATTTTACTTTAATGATGCCCCAACACTGCTTGAGCAGATTCTGCATCTCGATGTGCCGACGTCGGTGCTGGGGTGGATTATTACGCTGACCTTCACCACCTATCTCATGGCCGGTTTTGCCCGTCAGCAGGTCTGCAAATATATGTGCCCTTATGCACGGTTTCAGTCAGCGATGTTTGATCGTGATACGCTGATCATCGGCTATGATGAGAAACGGGGTGAAAAACGCGGAAAACTGAAAGACCGGGAAGACAATCCCGATCAGGGCGATTGCATCGACTGTTCCCTGTGCGTGCAGGTCTGCCCGATGGGCATCGATATCCGCGAGGGGCTGCAATATGAATGTATCGCCTGCGGGCTGTGCATTGATGCCTGTAACAATGTAATGGACAAGATAGGGTTTGAGCGCGGCCTGATCCGTTATGATACAATGACCAACCAGGAAGCACGCGACGCCGGCAAGCCGGTGGCATCGGCATGGTCGCATGTCCTTCGTCCACGTACCTTTTATTACACTGCCATCCTCATTCTGGTTGGCAGTATCATGCTTTACAGCCTGCTGACACGCTCACCGCTGGAATTGCATGTACTACACGACCGCAACCCGCTCTTTGTCAAACTGTCGGACGGCTCAATTCGCAACGGCTATGATATCCGCATTCTGAACAAGACCCATGAGGACCGTGTCTACCGCCTGCACATCTCAGGGCTGGAGAATGCCACCATGCAGATGCAGGGAGCCGGGGAGATCGACCCCAATCGTCTGCCCGTATTTGCCGACAGTGTCGGCCATTTTCGCCTGTTCGTAACGGCAGAAAAGCAAATCGAAAACCGATATGACGTGACATTTCATCTGGAAGAGCTAAACTCAAAAGAAACGGATCAGCTGAGAAGTGTTTTCATCAGCGGGAAATAAACAGAGGAACAGGTGAGCCAGGCAATACAGCAACAACTTCAGCATGTGCTGCAGATCAACCATCTGATCTCACGTCTGCCTGTGATAGCAGAAGATATCAAACTCATTGCCTGTAATGCTGAAATTTCCGCATCACGCGCTGGAGAATCCGGTCGTTCGTTGCGTGTCATGACGTCTGATATCAACCAGCTCGCCAATATCATACATGAGCGGGTGAGTGATGTGATTCGGCATATCACCAACGCCACACGGCATATCGGCGTTTGTGCCACCAATCTGCGTAACTACAAAGCACTGAACGACGCCTCTGACCATTTGAGCTCTTTCGATACCAGCCTGTCCCGCCATAATCTTGAAAAGATACAACATTGCACCGATGTCGTCATGAAGGAAAACCTCCAGCTGTTTGACGCCACGGAAGACGCGCTTTATAAATTGTCGCAAGGGTTGCTGGATATCCGTGAGCAGATCCGTTTCGGCGAAATGCTCAGTGTGAACATTGGCATCGAAGTGCCCACCGCACTGAGCGGCAATGAAAAGCTGGAAGTGTTTCTTATTCTCTCCGACCACCTGCGCCAGGCGTGCGAGGAGATGACAGGCATCATCAGCCAATGTGATAAACTGGCAGTTACATTGCGGCAGCAGGCCGCCAAAAGGGAGGCAGCATGAGAACAGAGATACTATTTGAATCGGACGATCATCGCTGGATTGTATTCGGCCGTGATCCGGATAAACCCGATTATGTCATCGATACCAACGAGTATATCGTCACGTCCGGCGGTCATACGCTGGTACTGGATCCTGGCGGTACCGAAATCTTCCCCGAGGTCGTCACCGCCATCAGCCAACATGTGGCGGTGGAATCCATCACCGGTATCTTCGGTTCGCACCAGGATCCGGATATTCTCTCGTCTCTGTCACTATGGCTCGGTATCTGTCCCAATGTCAAAGTGTATGTACCCTGGACATGGACCGGGTTTGTGACCCATTTCGGGTGCGACGCCTCGCAGCTGGTTTCCGTGCCCGATGAAGGGAGCAGCATTCAGCTGAGTTCCTCCACCAAGCTGGATATCGTCCCGGCGCATTATCTGCATTCTTCCGGTAATATTCATCTGTATGATTCTAAAGCAAAAATTTATTTTTCCGGTGATGTCGGTGCAGCACTGCTGCCTGCGGAACATAACCAACTGTTCGTCGAGAATTTTGATCAACATGTCAAATTCATGGAAGGCTTCCATCGCCGCTGGATGCCCTCCAACGTCGCTCGAGACCATTGGCTGGCGCGTGTGCGCAAACTCGATATCGACATGCTGTGCCCGCAACATGGCGCCGTGTTCACCGGCGAGAACGTCACCCGTTTCTTCGACTGGTTTGCCTCACTGGAGTTGGGCTCGGCCACTCTTGATACCTCAGATGAACAGGAGGCCGCTTAGATGACTTCGACTCCGCTGAAAGATCGTCTGATCCCTTGGTATTTCGTCATGGCATTCCTGGTGGTGTTCGCCGTCAACGGCGTCTTTATTTATCTCGCGACCAGCACGCATCCGGATGTCGTCACCGAAAATGCCTATGAAAAGGGGCTGGCGTATGACCGCATCGTTGAGGAAGTGAGACAACACAAAGCCGACACACTGTTACAGCATGGAACAGGCGATCAATAGTCAGCATTTTCATATTGAAGGAATACGTTGCGCACGCTGCATTCATGCGATTGAATCGGCCCTACAGCATGAACCGGCCGTCACCCAGGCACGCGTGAATATGAGCACCAACCGGCTTACCCTTGCCGGGCAGGGGGAGTATTCACTGATCCATCATTTCACCCAACTCATTGAATCGCTGGGTTATAAGGTCAGCGCATCGGACGCACCAGCCACCGACCATGATGATGCAAAACACCTGCTGCGCTGCATGGCTGTCGCCGGTTTCGCCATGGGCAACATCATGCTGATCTCCTTTGCGCTGTGGAGCAGTGAGCAACAGGTCATGGGACTGGCCACGCGCGATCTGCTGCACTGGATTTCCGCGCTCATCGCCCTGCCGACGATCGCCTATGCCGGCCGGCCGTTTTTCGCCTCAGCATGGGGCGTGCTACGACATGGCCGCACCAACATGGATGTACCGATCTCACTGGCACTCATTCTGGCAAGCGGCATGAGCCTATTTGAAACCTTCCATCATGGGGAACACGCCTATTTCGATTCCGCTGTCATGCTGCTATTCTTTCTGCTTATCGGACGCTGGCTCGATGCACGTGCACGCGGCAAGGCACGCGAGAATGCCGGAAACCTGCTGGCCATGATGCAAGGTTCGGCAACGGTGGTCGAAGAAGACGGAACACAACGCACCGTTCCTATCAAGGAGCTGCGGGAAAATAGGGTGATTCGCATCGCAACGGGGGAAAAAATCCCAACCGATGCCACCATTATCGAAGGCCGTTCCGAAATCGATACCAGCCTGGTCACCGGCGAAACATTGCCGCACGCTGTCACGGAAGGCGATACCGTCTATGGCGGCACGTTGAATCTGTCCGCACCGCTGACAGCCCGTGTATTAAAGGCCAGCGACGACAGCCTGCTCGCCGATATCATCCGCCTGATGGAACAGGCGGAACAAGGCCGTGCGCATTATGTGCGGCTGGCGGACAAGGCTGCAGCCCTCTATACACCCGTGGTGCATACGCTCGCCGCTTGTGCCTTTTTCGGATGGTACCTGGTTGGCGGTATCGCCTGGCAGGAAGCGCTGCTGATTGCGATCACCACACTGATCATCACCTGCCCCTGCGCACTGGGGCTGGCAGTGCCGGTGGTCCAAGTGCTGGCGACCAGCTGGCTGATGTCACGCGGCATGCTGGTCAAATCCGGCGATGCACTAGAACGGCTGGCACGCATCGATACGGTCCTGTTCGACAAAACCGGTACACTGACAAAGGGCGCACCGGCACTGGTGGGCGATTATCCCGAAGACAGGCTGCAACTTGCCGCCTCACTCGCCGCGCACAGCAAACATCCCTATAGCCAGGCCATCAGCCGCGCCTATGACGGTGCGTTGCTGACGCTGGACGGCATACGCGAAATCCCCGGCACGGGTGTGGAAGGTGTCTATGACGGACAGCCCGTCTTTCTTGGAAAACAGAAAGAAGAGGTGACGGAGGATGCTACCCCACCATCATCGGACGGTAGCAGCCACATCTGGCTGTATCAGACTGGAAAGGAAGCATGCGTCTTTCAGTTGTGTGACCCGTTGCGCGACGATAGTAAAGACATCGTATCGGCCCTGAAACAGGCGCAGATGGACATACATCTGTTATCAGGAGACCGCCGGACAACCGTGGAAAATGTGGCAAACACGCTGGATATCAACCATTGGCAAAGCGGAATGCTGCCTCAGGATAAGACAGCGGCCATCAAGCAGCTGCAGGAGCAGAAACGCCATGTGCTGATGGTGGGTGATGGCCTCAATGATGCGCCGTCGCTGGCACAGGCCGATGTGTCGATGTCACCGGCAAGCGGGATGGATATGACGCAAAACAGCGCCGATATTGTGTTTCAGGGTGACCGGCTGGCGCCGGTACTGCACTCATGGCGCATGGCCAGATTCTCAACCACGCTGGTAAAGCAAAATTTTATGCTGGCGGTGTTGTATAATTGCCTCGCCATTCCGCTGGCCGTGGCTGGCTATGTCACGCCGCTCATTGCGGCGATTGCCATGTCCTCTTCATCCCTGATTGTGATCGCCAACTCATTCCGTATCCATATGATACAGGAGGAGGGGACAAGCTGATGGACGTACTTCTCTTTCTCATTCCTCTTGCCCTGTTGTTAGGCGTCATCGGACTTATCGCCTTTTTCTGGACACTTAAATCCGGCCAGTATGATGATCCGGAAGGCACCGCGAACCGGATTTTGATCGATGATGACGACTAACAAATGATATGGGGATTTGATCAAAATCAATTTTCTGCTACTTTGCCTGACTATAGTGACAGTTGAAATACCTAAACTCATCAAAAGGAGTATTCGCATGACAAAACATTTCGCCCTGGGTGCATTACTGGCAACCACATTACTTTCTTCTCCCGTTACGGCCGCAGAGTCCGTTGAAGGAAAAGCATGGGACGCGAAGGAGCGCTTCATGATACGTGCGCGCGCAATTAACGTAATGCCGGACGAAAGCAGTTCCACCAATATCGGCGGACGGGTGACTGCAGACGATGCGTTTACACCGGAAGTAGATTTCACCTATTTCTTCACCGACCATATTGCCGCTGAGTTAATTGCTGCGACCAGCAAGCATGATATGGGCGCCAAAAATACCACGCTCGGTAATCTCGATCTGGGTGACGTATGGGCGCTGCCCCCTACCCTGACCGCACAATATCACTTCAACCCGCATGGCCAGCTACGCCCTTATGTGGGCGCAGGGCTTGGTTATATCGTCTGGTATGATGAAGATCCGGGCCAGGTCGTGAATATAGACTATGACAATAACATTGCTTATGCACTGCAGGCAGGCATCGATATCGGGCTGGACGAGCATTGGGCGATCAACGCCGATGTGAAAAAACTCTGGCATAATGTCGATGTCAGCATCAACAGCGGCGCGGTCACCGCCGATGTCGATCTTGATCCGTGGATATTCGGTGTGGGTGTCGCCTACCGCTTCTAGCGCATCGTCGCCGTAGGAGGGGGGGTGGTTTCCGCAGGGGTAACCGCGTTGTTCAGTTCCGGTGCGATATAGTCGATCTCCCGCTGAAAAGGCGGGCGTATTAATGTCGCCATATCCCGCAGGTTGTGGATGGCCTTATTCATCGCATTGCTGACAAGCCCTCCGCCATCTTTACGTTCCGCTTCACGGTCCTTTGCTGATGTGCTCTGATACACCGCATCTCCCACGCGCATGATGACATCCTGCTGATGCAATGCATCCTGATAACGCCCTAATTCTTGTCGTACGTCTTTCGTGATTTCACGCGTCGTCTTTTGTTCTATAGTGTATTTTTCGCCCGTTATCGCTTCCATCACCATCTTCCCGGCATCACGATATTCCACTTCCAGCCAGGCAAGAAACTGTTCCGCCGTAAATTCCTTCGATGCGTCCTGCAATCTTTCTTTTTGAGCAGCCAGTGCCTTCAGTTTGGCAATATCTTTTGGACGTTCGGTGATCCGTTCTTCTTTGTATGGCTTATCTCCATCACCAATGTTGATGACACGCGGTTCTCGTTTACCACTTGAATAATCATACATTGCACTATCCCATACATGATCAAAATCCGTCGTTGCCACTGCATAGGCAACGCGGTCAATCCCATCATTTAAAAAAGGGTTCTTCTTATAAAGAAAATGTAATTTCTGCTGGGCGGTCTTGCCTACAAACTCTCTTCGCAGAAGCGTCATACATTCCTTGTCTATAATCTTATCCAACCTCTCCCCTGTCAGAGTATCGTAAATTCTTTTCGATCCAATATAGTTCGGGTTTAACCGGCCATGCTGAAAAGTTTCGCTGTAGCCGATTGTACGGGTGTCCGTCACCGGGTTGAGGTAAAGGGACTGGTCCTTTTTTCCTTTACCACGGCTACCGCTTCGGGAACCCACCGTTCCGGATTGCTTATTCTCTTCATAATGAAATATCTGCGCCATGATATTACCAAGCACAATGTTGGGAGGATTCTTTTTTGGGTCTTTTCCATCTCCACCGAAATAATCCTTACGGTAGCGTTCCACTTCATCAATCACCGCCTGAGTAATGGCATCACTCTCGGTCATGCTTCGCGTTCTATAAATCTTTCTGCGCCTCTCCGGCAGCTGCTCTAGCCTTTTTCCACGTTCACTCAGAATACGCACGCTATTGGCAATATTCTCCTCGATAAAGGCTTCTATCGTCAATGGCGTACTGAAAATCTGCGTCAGGTCCATGCCCTGGACCGTTGATTTCATAAAGTCATGCGTCTCATACATATTCACCTGACTCTTATAGCTGCGCACCCCCATACGGAATGAGTCCGTGTGCGACCCTCCCTCAAAGAAATGCATGCCGATGCCAAGCTTATACGCCTCGTCAAGCGTTTCATGATGCGCTTTGTACAATCGTGCGCGCGCACCGGCCGTGCCACCCCGGCGAGCATTGTCGCTATGCGCCAGCTGAATCTGATTATGAATGATATGTCCGGGGAAAATCTTATAGGGTGCCAGTGCCTCCCCCAACGCGTGACGCGCTTCATTGATTTTTTTCTTATCTCTAAATGCTTCCTTCAACGCGTGAAGTGCTTCATCGGTTTTTTTCTCATCTCCAACCGCATCGGCCAGTGCATATAATCTATCTTCCATGCCTTTGGGTAATGCCGGCTTAATGCCTCGTCCTACATCGCGTTCCCAATCCACCAGACTTACATCGACGAGATGACGGAAGATGTAAGGGTCATGGTTGAGTGTATACATGATATTGTTAATATCCGCCAATACGTTCGGATCCTCAAACAGCGGTATGAGACGAATCTGCTTGTCGGTTCCGGTCAGTTTCAGCAGCAGCAGCATTTCCTTGACCTGCGCCGGATTGACAGCCTCTGCCAACACCTGACCGCGAAACATATCAGGATTACTTTTCGCCAGCAGCAAACGCTCGATGGTGTGAAAGAAAATCGCGTTGTTATCGTCCGGTTCCTGCTCACTTTTGGGTTTATCTTTCTCACCCTCTTTGACGCCGCTATCGGCATATTTGTAATCTCGTGTTTTGACATGTTGCGGAATCTTCTCATACGCTTTCCGCAACCGCTCTTCCATATCGGCGATGTGCTCCATTGCATAATTCAGCACTGTTTCCTTATCATCCAAATTATCCAGCTGCGAATAATATCGCCCTTTATATTTGTCCCCCAAAACCTCCTGTACCACATTCGGGGTAATGAAATGGTTGAGTATGAACTCCAGTTCATCCGCCGTTTCGCGAAATTCGATCTGTCCCAGATTAAGTCCGAACACATCCAGACAACGGCGCATGCCCAGTGCTTTGCGTGCGGAACGGCCATATTGTGCGGCATCCTTATCGCGGGTAAATGCATATACCTGCTGTGCAAACGATTTAAGGTCTTTTAACAATGCTGGAACTTCATGCCCACCCACCGGGTTGACCGGATGACGCCACAGACTGTCCAGACGGCGGCTTAATGCCTGCCATTCTGTTTGAAAATTCACTTTCTCATCGGATTCCGGCAACCGTTCAACCATTTTCCGGAAATCATCCTTATAGGACGAAATGATGGTACGGCGATGAAGCTTTGCCGCATCCTCCAGCGACATTGCCGTGATATTGACATTCCCGTCCTTGTCGCCGGACGACCCCCAGGACTGGAAATTCACATTCAGCCGCAGCTCGAGCGGATCATATTCTATCCCATTATGATGCAATGCCGCATCGAAATTCTCATAGATATAAGGAAGCGACTCATAACAATTCTTCAGATAATGGCGCATATAATACGCTTCATCCTGCGCCGTGAGCCGCTTCTCAACCAGTGAGTTGCTGGACAGCAAATCATCTATGGCCGCCTTGACGCTTGCAGCAGCACCTTCTTTTTCTTCCACATACGCCTGAAATACGGCCCGGTCAAATGCGCGTAATTTTTTCGCATACGCCAGATCACCGATATAGGTCGGGTGGGTGGTAAACACATTATCCATCGCCGGGCGTTTGAATTGTTCAATGATTCTGTCCGCACCCAGACCAGACTCTTTCAGTGTCGCCACCAACTCTTCTAGAGGTTTGTTTTTCACATATTTTTTCGTCGCCGTGATACTGGCAGTACGACTCGTATGTACGAGTAGTGTCATCACATTGGTCAGTTGAAATTTCTGCTCGTTATTGAGCCGGTCTGCCACGCGCTGTTCGATCTCTGACATCACATCGCTCTTAGAAAAGAAATCACTCATTTCATCCTGACGCTTCATCTGGACAATGACGTCTTGTACCACCGCTTTCACTTCGGGGTCGGAAATACCATCTGCAATCTGTTTCCACAACGCATCGCGTAATGCATCAAAACCGGAACGGTCCTTAATCGGCTGTGTCACGTTTTTTATCCTTTCTTGCTGCATCATACTCTATTGCTATTCTTCAATGCAGTACTATATTTCCCGGACATCTATTGTCGTACGTTCATCTACAAAGCGTTGTAAATCCACCCTGGCTATGCGGAACTCACGCTCCAGCTTCACGGCCCGCAACTCTTCGTTTTTTATCCAGTTGCGTACCGTGGCATTGCTGACTTTTAGCAGATCCGCCACTTCCTGAATGGTCATAAAAGGCGCACTTAACATAACTCATTGTCTCTTATTTTCATATAATTGCTCTTTTTTATATCTATTTTTATTTACTTAAAACTATTTTATTTCTATGATCCTGCCTCGTAATAAAAACCAACTCATGGAGTACATAATATGAAAAAGTTATTGCTAGTCACGTTATTCTATCATTTCTCCGTATCGGGGGCTTATGCCGATATGTCTGCCATCAGTGAGCAGGAAGTGCTTTTGGCTCAGAAAGCCTGGGGGGAAGGTATTGTAGCCATTGGCAAGAAATATCAGGAAAAAGGCGACTATGCAGCTGCTGCTGCCGATCATATCCGCAGCCTTTATGCCTATGAACAGGGCAAGGTCTTATTCAAGCCGACCCTGGCATCCGATGATCAGTTCCGGCAGACTTTCGATGAAGCCCTGTCCTATTTTGTGGGCGGCAAAATCGAAGAGGACAAAGGGTTCGCCATCAAGCCATGGTCCAAGGTACGCTTCGGGGAACAGGAGATCATCCTCGATAAGGACTCCGCAATCGCCATGGGAAACTATTACTTCACCCCTGTGGACAGCGAACAGGAAACAAAGGTCGAATATACGTTTGGATATGTAAAGGATAGTGAAGGGAAGGTGCGCATCAATGTGCATCATTCCTCGTTACCATTTGCGAAATAACCCGCTCCTGTTAACATTCAGAATGAGAATCTGAAAAACAGACGGGGAGTCTTCATATGCACCACTACCATAATCTGCTCTATGTCAGCGATGGAACTGCTGATGAAACAGAAGGGTTGAAACAGGCACTGAGTCTGGCACGGAACAATGATGCGTCGCTGAAAGTGCTGGTGGTAAGCCCTGCATTCCCAAAGGAATTCCATGATTATCAGAAAAAATATGAAGACTCCCTTTTGACTCAGACTGAAGCTTCTATCACGTCCACCAGAAAAGCTATTGAGTTGAAAGAAGATTCCGTTGATATTTCCATGGAACTAGTGAGCGATGAAACGCCGTCTATCAAGATTATCCAACATGTTCTGCAGTATGGTCACGATCTGGTGATCAAGGAAGCGGCGCCTCGCGACAATAAAGGCGGCTTCAAAGCCATTGACATGGACCTGTTGCGTAAATGTCCATGTGCCGTATGGCTATGCCACCCGATTAAACACTCCCGCCAGCATATTCAGGTAGCAGTAGCGATTGACCCGGAAAGTCAGGAGCCCGCATCAGAAAATCTTTCAAAACGCATGCTGGAGCTATCACGTTCACTCGCCGATAGCTGCAGCAGTGAACTGCATATCCTTTCCTGCTGGGATTACGAATTTGAGGCGTATCTGCGCGGTAATGTCTGGGTAAAAGTATCGGATGACACTATTGCAGAAACGGTTTTGAAAACGCAGCACGAACATCGCGCCGCATTGGAGGAATTGATCACGGCATCCGGTATTTCGGGTACGCATCACGTGCATCATCTGCGTGGCAAGGCGGATGAGCAAATACCTTCGTTCGTAAAAGACAACAAAATCGACATTCTGGTGATGGGTACGGTCGCGCGCACCGGTATACAGGGGTTCATGATTGGCAATACGGCAGAAAACATCATGCAGAAACTGACCTGTTCGCTGATGGCGTTGAAACCGCAAGGGTTTGTTTCACCGGTAAAGGCATATTAATCACGAAGCACACATAGGCCGGTTATATGAAACATCATATATTCCGGCAAATACACAGTTAGGTCGTGCCGGCATCCGGCTAAAGGATGACGCCGATAATGAATCCATTAGACATAGAGCGTATCATTGATAAACTAATCCCACCGGCAGAATATGAGGAGCGTCCATGGTCACCATGAATATCGTCTATCAGGGGGAATTACGCTGCGAAGCGATGCATGGCCCCTCGGATACCCGGCTCTTTACCGATGCACCGGTGGATAACCACGGCAGGGGGGAAAGCTTCTCTCCGACCGATCTGGTCGCCACCGCACTTGGCAGCTGCATGCTGACTATTATGGGCATCACCGCCGACAAACGGCAGATGGATATTCGCGGCACCACAGTAAGGGTGGAAAAAACCATGGTAAAAGACCCGATGCGGCGCATTGGTACGCTAACCGTTCATTTCCAGGTAACAGGCAGCGTTACAGAGGAAGATAAAGCCGCGCTTGAACATGCCGCACTAACCTGTCCGGTCCATCACAGTTTACACCCGGATATTGCCATTGAACTGGCATGGCAGTGGCCGAACTAAAGAACAAATAAGGAATGCAAAGGGATTGATATGCAATGGATTGACACTCATGTTCATCTTTTTACCGATAAGGAAACCAGCCAGGATGCCGTGCCGCTTTACGGCAATCCACCTGCACTCTTAACAGCGTCTCATTATCTCGCTTCGCTTCCTGTGACGCCCGATGGTGTGGTGGTGGTCGATTTCAGCCGCGCACCAGACCCTGCCCATGTGGTTCATGCCATGGCAGAGCTTAACAGATTAAACATTCCGGCAAAAGGCATTATCAGGGGCACGGTATCGGAACAAACCATGGCTTGGCTGAAACGCTCCGATGTCTGCGGATTGCGGCTCTATGCCCTCGATGCCTGCCCCGGCCTGTCGGAGCATAAGGACCAGTGGGAATCGATCTTCAATCTGCTGCGTCATCACCGGCAGCATATCGTGATCTACGGTCAGGCCCCTTACCTGCTGGAACTGGTCAAACGCCTGCCGAATGATATCCCGCTTGCCATCGATCATCTCGGCATGCCGGATGCGGAAAAAGGGCATAATGATTCGACATTCAACGCATTGCTGCAGCATCTGTCATCGCGCAATAAAAGCCATAGTGCGGTCTATTTCAAAGGGCCGGGCTATCGCAGCCACCTGCAGGCGAAAAAGCTTGTGCCATTCCTGGGCAGGATGGCTGATGCGCTTGGCGAGGAACGTCTGTTGATGGGTACCAGCGATGCTCCCTTCGCCAAGTTCGAAGGCATAATGACGATGGAGAAAGTCACGCATTATATTGATGAACTCACAAGACTGGCAGGTGTGAACCCGCGTGCTGTGCTATATGAGAATGCCAAAGCCTTGTATGGATTCTAACGCACTACATAGAGCTGTTGCGGATACCAGTCAGGAACCGCTGCACTTCGCCATCCAGCCCCTCCGCATGCGTTGACAGTTCTTTCGCCGCGGCCAGCACCTGTTCAGAGGAATGCTTGGCTTCTGCCGCCTGAGACGACACGCCTTCCAGGCTATTGCTGATTACCGTCGTACCGTCACTGGCAGTGTGCATGTTCTGTGCAATTTCCGCCGTGGTTGCCGACTGTTCTTCCACCGCCGATGCGATAATGCCCGATGACTCCGACACACGGTGTATCGAGCTTTTAATATCCGAAAGAGACGCAATGATATTGTTACTCGCATTCTGCATTTCCTCGATCACCTTCTGCACTTCATGCACCGAATTATCGGTTTCATTGGCGAGCATCTTCACTTCATTGGCCACAACGACAAACCCTTTACCAGCTTCCCCTGCACGTGCGGACTCAATCGTCGCATTCAACGATAACAGGTTGATCTGCCCGGCGATATTGGAAATGATATCGATGACTTCTTTCACCTTGGCCGTCGCGTCGCCCAATGCTTTTGCGTGCGCGTCCGCTTCATCCGAGATGCGGACAGACTCTTTCACTACATCATTCGCCCGCTGAATTTGTTGAGAAATTTCACGAACCGAGCCGGTCATTTCCTCAATCGCCGCCGCTACCGCCTGAACATTACTGGTGGTCTGAGACGATGCAGACGTGGCGCTCTGTGCGCTTGTGCTGCAGCTATCCACCAGATGCGTCATATTCTCCGCCGTCATCGACAACTGAGTCGCGGCCGACGCAAGTGTGGCGACAATACCCTGCACCTGCTGTTCGAATGAATTAGCCAACTCATCCAGCATTTGGCGGCGCTCCTGCTTGGCCCGTTCCTGACTGGCAATCTGATCCGTCTGCAACTGACGTTTTTCAATCGCATTCTTTCTGAATTTTTCGGCGGCTATGCCCAACTCACCCACCTCATCATGACGGTCGGCAAAATCAATATCGACATCCAACTGATCATTGGCCAGTTCGTTCAGCACATGGCTGGCATTGGTCAACGGCACTGTAATCGTGCGTGAGAAGAGATAACCGACAAAGCCAAGCACCGACACAATCGCAATCGTCGCAGTAACCATATGGCGTTCTAAAGCCGTCACAGCCTGCAATGCTTCGTCTTTATTTTCAATGGCCAGGACAACAAACCCTACTCCCAGAAATTCAAACGGCTCGGCTGCCGCCAGATAGGTACTGCCATTCATGTCCACTACGTCAACGACAGCTCCCAACTG
This sequence comes from Rickettsiales bacterium, assembly GCA_028281385.1. GTDB lineage: Bacteria > Pseudomonadota > Alphaproteobacteria > Rickettsiales > UBA3002 > JANQJY01. Next base: position 22,578 of record JANQJY010000101.1, read on the forward strand.
GAAGGCTTTTTCAACAATCGGCAGTTCTATCTTACGGGTTAATATGTCATTCTCTGCGGTTAAAGGACTGTCATTTCGTACCAGAAAATCCTGCCCTATCAGCAACATCTCCCCGGTTTCACCCAATGCCTTGCCTACTTCCATCGCGCGGTTAATACCATCAACCGGCATCTGGAATACCAATACACCTACCTTTGCATCATTCTCAAATATGGGGGTTGACATAAAACCGGCCGGGGCACCATGGCTTGGCACATATGGCTTGAAATCGAAGAAAAACACATCATCCTGCTTAGCGGATGATGCGGCTGCAGCACGAAACGCATGACCTAAGTCCGTATCTCTGTATTTGCCATTATTCAGATTCGTTGCGTAATCTGCCCCTTTGGAGACAGTGTAGACAAGGTCACCATTCATATTAAACAGGAAAATATCATTGTAACCGCGTTGTTTGAGAAGAGTATAAAAGGATTCATGATGCTTCGCATGCACCCGGCTGTAATAGCTGTCATCCCCCGCATCATGCAGTTTATCTTTCTCACCGTCTGGATAAGAGTTACCATGGACATAAAGTCCCTGCAGCACCTGCTCCTGACTGTCCCCTATCACATTCCAGGCGAAGGAAAATTCTCTCACGGCTTGTAGCGTTTCCCTGTTATGGGCGGCGGTAATCACATCCTGTTGAATCGTTCCAAGATAATCGACCAGCGCACTTTCTCTGTCATACATGATATTGGCGACACCCTTTTCAATCGTTTCAGTCAATGCCTGAGACGCCATAGTGATCGCGATTGCCGCCAGGATAATACTATTCAGAATGGCGCCGCCGATGATGATAAGAGGCATCTTTTGTGCGATTTTCATGCTTTATCTCCCTGATGCAATATACTTATGAGTGCATTCAGCCGGATTATGCCGCAAAGCATCTGTTAAATCAACGCACAAAAACAAACTGCTACCGTCCCGGGGTTGACAGAGACCGTCACTGCGCTATGGATGGGCATATCGCCATTACCATTGACAAACCGCTATTTACAAGGAGTCTGCATGGCCGGCCATAGTAAATTCAAAAATATCATGCACCGTAAAGGTGCACAGGATAAAAAGCGTGCCAAAATCTTCAACCGCCTGGCACGGGAGATCATTGTCGCCGTCAAGGAAGGCGGTGGCGACGATCCGTCGATGAATCCGCGCCTGCGCCTGGCATTGCAGAATGCCCGCGCCGACAATATGCCCAAGGATAAAATTGAGAATGCGATTAAAAAAGGTGCCGGTACAGGCGGCGGTGCCGATCTGGAATCGATCCGCTATGAAGGCTACGGTCCGGGAGGTGTGGCGATTATCGTCGAAGTCATGACCGATAACACCAACCGCAGCGTCGCCGATATTCGCACTATTTTCTCTAAAAATGGCGGCAATGTAGGCGAAACCGGCAGCGTGAGCTTTATGTTCGACCGCGTCGGCGTCATTACCTATCCGCCGGAAGCGGGCGATGAAGAAAGCATGTTCGACGCCGCAGTAGAAGCGGGAGCCGATAATTGCGAAAGCGATGAGGATGGCCATCATATCACCTGCGCGCTCGATGATTTCGGCAGCGTCCGCGAGGCGCTGGAAACCTCGCTCGGGGAAGCGAAATCGGCTAAACTGGCCTGGCAACCAAAAAATGCTACTCCCATTGGCGAAGACAAGGCACCCACCCTGCTTAAACTGATGGAAGCGCTCGAAGATTATGACGATGTACAGGAAGTTGCTGCCAATTTCGACATCGATGAAGAGGTCTTACAGAAACTGAGTGCCTGAGTTCATGCCTGATTCCTTTACCATACGCACCGCCGAACCGGCGGATATTGATGTTATCATCGGCTTTATCCGCGAACTCGCGGAATATGAAAAACTGCTGCATGAGGTGCAGCTCAAGAAATCGGTGCTGAGAGAACAGCTATTCGGCAAGCGGCCGTTTGCCCATGTATTGCTCGCCGAGTGGGAGGATGGATCGCCCGTCGGCTTTGCACTTTATTTTTATAATTTTTCCACTTTTATGGGCCGCCGCGGCATTTATGTAGAAGATGTCTATGTTAAACCCGATTACCGCGGCAGGCAGATCGGCCATCGCCTGTTCCAGACCATTGCCGCACAGGCCGTCGCCGAAAAATGTGGACGCATTGAATGGCAGGTGCTCGACTGGAATAAACCTGCACTTGATTTCTATGAAGATATGGGCGCACGCCATAAAAAGGAATGGTATACCTACCAACTCACAGGAAAGGCACTTGCCGCATTGGCAGCCGGAACAAAAGCTGTTAAAGATGTGGCATGAACTCCATTATCTTAGGCATTGATCCCGGCCTGCAGAAAACCGGCTGGGGAGTGATTGCGGTCGAAGGAACACGGCACCGCTTCCTTGGATGCGGTACTATCAAACCGCCCACCAAACTGCCATTGTCGGAACGGTTGTTTATTTTGAACGACAAATTACAGGAACTCATTGCTAATTACAGACCGACACAGGCCGCCATTGAAGAAACCTTTGTCAGTGTCAACGGTGCCTCTACACTGAAATTAGGCCAGGCGCGCGGCGCCTTATTATTGTCGCTGTCACTGGCCGACTTGCCTGTCAGCGAATATGCCGCCAACCTCATCAAGAAAACCATGACCGGCTCCGGCCATGCCGATAAACAACAAATCGGCCGGATGGTCGCCACCCTGCTGCCCAAAGCCCGCGCAGAGATCGAACAGGCAGGCGAAGATGCACGCGACGCACTGGCCATTGCGCTGTGTCATGCGCAACATCTGTCGCTGAATGATGCAATGAAAAAGGCAAGCGCATGATCGGCAAACTCAAAGGGCTCATAGACAGCGGCGAGGCGGATCATGTCATTATTGATGTCGGTGGCGTCGGCTATCTGGTCTATGCCTCGGGCAAAACCCTGGCGGCATTACCGCCTGCCGGTGAAGCAGCCGAGCTTGTGATCGAAACCCATGTACGCGAAGATCACATTCATTTATATGGATTCTCTCATAGTGTTGAGCGTGACTGGTTCCGCCTGCTGGTGACGGTGCAAGGCGTCGGCGTGCGCATGGCGCTCGCCATTTTAGGACTCTATACACCGGAAGAACTCACCACCATCATCGCCGCACAGGATAAAAAGGCGTTAACCGCAGTCAGCGGTGTCGGCTCCAAACTGGCTGAGCGGATCATGACCGAACTGAAAAACAAAGTCGGCACATTGCCAACCGGCGCAACCGTCATCGATCATCCGGCTTCCCCGGCTGCCGGCACGTCGGGAGGGCTATCGGAAGATGCGGTCTCGGCGCTGGTGAATCTCGGCTATGGCCGTGCCGAAGCCTACCGCGTCGTTACCGGCGCCCTGCAGAAAGATGCCGGTGCCTCGCTGGATGCGTTGATTAAGGAAGGATTGAAACAATTAGCCAGCTAGGAACATTTTTCGTCATCCTCGCGCACTTTCTGCCGTCGTCATTCCGGCTAAGGTGTCAGGCTTGTCTCGCCAAAGCGAAGCGACGGCGGAAGACACCGCGCGCCGGAATCCAGAAAAGACTCCCGGCACGTTGGCCAGGACAGGCTCCGCCAGCATTTTGCGAGCGGTCGGCCGAGGCCGGAGCGAGCGAAAAAGGCGAAGGTCGTCCAAACAATACGATTCGATACTCCTGTATCGAATCTGTTTCCACTGGACCCCGTACTCGCCTGTCTCCTGACAGGCTCCACGGGGTGACGGAGGGAGAGATATGACCCAGCCACTCACGACATCAACCGAACTGGCTGAAGATCAGGATGCCTTCAGCCTGCGCCCACAACGCCTGGCAGAATTTACCGGCCAGAAACAGGCCTGCGACAATCTGCGTGTCTTTGTCACGGCGGCGCGTGAACGCAAGGATGCGCTGGATCATACCCTGCTTTACGGTCCGCCGGGCTTGGGAAAGACCACGCTGGCGCAGATTATCGCCAAGGAGATGGGCGTGAATTTCCGCGCCACCTCCGGCCCGCTTCTGACCAAAGCCGGTGATCTCGCCGCCATCCTCACCAATATCAGCGAGCATGACGTGCTGTTTATCGACGAGATTCATCGCCTCAATGCGGCGGTCGAGGAAGTGCTCTATCCGGCGCTGGAGGACTTCAAACTCGATCTGATTATCGGCGAAGGCCCTGCCGCGCGCACCGTGCAGATCGACCTGCCGCCTTTCACCCTGATCGGCGCCACCACACGCCTCGGCCTGCTCTCCAACCCGTTGCGCGACCGCTTCGGCATTCCGGTCAAATTGAACTTCTACGAGGTCAGCGAACTTAAAAAGGTGGTCGAACGCGCCGCCACACTCCTCACGCTCTCACTGACGGATGACGGCGCCATGGAAATCGCCAAACGCTCGCGCGGCACACCGCGTATCGCCGTGCGGCTGCTCAAACGCGTGCGGGATTTTGCCCAGGCCGACGGCGCAACGCAGGTCGATGCCGCCGCTGCCGATGCCGCACTTACCCGGCTCGATGTCGATGCGCTTGGTCTCGATGCCTCCGACCGGCGCTATATGTATTTTATCGCCGAGCATTATGGCGGTGGGCCAGTGGGAATCGACACCATTGCCGCCGGTCTGTCCGAGCAGCGCGATTCGATCGAAGAGACGATCGAGCCGTTTCTGATCCAGCTCGGCATGATTCAGCGCACTCCGCGCGGACGCATGCTGACGCAGGGTGCCTTTGCCCATCTCGACATGACACCGCCGAAAAGTTTCGCCACCCCGCAGCTTGACATGCTGGAAGATGACTAAAATTGTCATTGCGAGCGTAGCGAAGCAATCTATCCAGTGCTGCAAGAGACATGGATTGCTTCGTCGCTACACTCCTCGCAATGACGGACGTATGAAGAGACTATTATGGCTGATATAGATTACGGTTCCTTTAAGGACGGGATGCATGTCACCGCCTATCCGGTCTATTATGAAGATACCGATGCGGCAGGCGTGGTGTATTATGCTAATTACCTGAAATTCGCCGAACGCGCCCGCACCGATGCGTTGCGCGCCATGGGCATCTCGCAAGCGGCATTACTGGCCGGGGACGGGCTCGGTTTTGTCGTCAAACGGGTAACGGTAGACTATAAACAGTCAGCCCGGCTGGATGATGTGATCACCGTGCAAACACGGTTGCGCGAGCGGAAAAAAGTGCGTATGACCATGGAGCAACGGATCCTGAGAAAAGACACGCTGTTAACGGATCTGGTGGTTGACATCGCCATGATCGATCACCATTTCACACTGGTGCGTATTCCCGGGGATATTGCCGACACATTGGACAAATATTTAACCGTAACATAAGGATAGACTCTCTATGCAAACCGCTGTGCCCACCGCTCCTGTACAAGCCTCCGATGTGGTGGGGAGTGTCGCAGTGCATGATACCTCCTTCATCGGCCTGATTCTCGGCGCCGATCCGATTGTCATGGCAATCATGGCACTGCTGTTGGTGATGTCGATTCTGAGCTGGACGATTATTTTCAGCAAGCTCATGGCATTCCGGGTGCTTAACTTCAAGACCCAGAAGTTTGAACAGGAATTCTGGTCTGCTGATGCACTCGATCAGTTCCATGAGAAAATCAAGAAAAAGAAGGTGCATCATCCGATCGCGCATGTATTCGATGCGGCGATGGAGGAATGGGCGCGTTCGCGCAAGAAATCGGATCAGCCGTCCAAGCCGAATACTCTTAGAATCGGCCTGCCGGAACGCATGCTGCAGATGATGTCGGTGACGCGCAACCGCGAGCTTGACAAGCTCGAATCCGGCATCGGCTTTCTCGGCACCGCCGGCTCGTCTGCTCCCTTCATCGGGCTGCTCGGCACCGTCATCGGCATTATGAACAGCTTCCGCGCCATTGCCGGTGCGCAGAATACCTCGCTCGCCGTCGTCGCGCCCGGTATCGCCGAAGCGCTGATGGTCACGGCGCTTGGCCTGTTCGTTGCTATCCCGGCGGTGATTGCTTATAATAAACTATCGCAGGAACTTGCACGTTTTGCCGGACGGCTCGATGATTTCGCCACCGAATTTGCCACGCTGCTCAACCGTCAGCTGGAGAATGCAAAATAATGGGTGTGCATCTTTCACCCGGCGGACGTGGACGCGGCTATCGCAAGCAACAAATCACCGAAATCAACGTTACACCCTTTGTCGATGTGATGCTGGTGTTGCTGGTGATTTTCATGATTACCGCCCCGATGCTGACCACCGGCGTGCAGGTGGATTTACCCGACAGCAAAACCAAACCGGTCAAAGGTACCGATGAACCGCTGGCGGTTACCGTCACCGCCGACGGCAGCATTTATATTCAGGATACCAAAGTGAAGTTTGATGAATTGCGTGCCAAACTCAAAGCCATTGTCGGCGAGAAAAAGGATACGCGCATTTTCGTACGCGGCGATAAAAAGATCGATTATGGCCAGGTGATGCGCGTGATCGGTGAAATCAACGGCGCAGGGCTGCATAAAGTCGCACTCATCACGCAAGGTGTCAGGAAATAGCCGTGTCTGTTGCCGTTGCCAGCCGCAATGACGGATCCGCTATCGAAGGGTTCAGCCTGTCGCTGGCGCTGCATAGCGGACTGCTGCTGATATTCTTTTTCGGCCTGCCCTATCTGATGCCGGAGCAAATGGATCCGCTGCCGACAGCGATGACAGTGGAGATTGTCTCGGTGTCGGAATTCACCAATCTCAAATCCTCCCAAAAGCCGGTTAAAAAGGAGCCGCCGAAAGAAAAAGTAGCGACGACGAAAAAAGCCGTACCCAAAACCATACAGGAGGTCAGCCAGCCCGAGCCCGAAAAAATTCCCGAACCGATACCGGCACCGCCTGAAGAGAAAAAAGAGGTGAAGCCCATACCGAAGGAAAAACCCAAACCGAAAAAAGAGACAAAAAAGGAAAAGCCGAAAGAAGATGATTTTGCGGTGCTGATGTCCAAACTGAAACAGGAAGCGGAACAGGAAGACGACAAGACGAAGAAAACCAAAAAGGAAAGCAGTGACACCAGCCGGTCCGATAAACGCTATGACGACAGCTTGCCACTGTCGATCAGCGAGCGGGACCTGATCCGCAGTCAATTCCAGAAATGCTGGCGCATGCCTGCGGGTGCGCGTAACGACTATACATTGATCGTTACCCTACGTGCTGAATTCCGTCAGGACGGCTCGGTCATCGCCGTTGACCTGATTCCAAACCAGCGCGGCCGTTATAACAGCGACAATTTTTTCCGTGCTGCGGTCGACAGCGCCATCCGCGCCGTATGGAATTGCAGCCCGCTGCGTGGATTACCTGCAAATAAATATGGCACATGGCGGGATATGGAGTTAAATTTCAATCCGCAGGATTTATTGTATTAAAGGATACCATCTATGCTCGTGCTGCGCTGTTTACCCTGTTTGCTGATGTTACTGGCTGCATTTCCCGCTTCGGCCCAGGTGAAAATCGATATTACCCGCGGCCATTTAAGCCCGCTGCCAATCGCCATTGCCGATCTGTCAGGCTCAAACGGCAAGGCCAGTTCCATCGGTAAACAGATCAGCGAAGTCGTTGCTGCTAATCTCGAACGTTCCGGCCTGTTCCAGCCTATCGGTAAAAAAGCCTTTATCCAGACGCTGAGCTATAGCGACAGCATCCCCCGTTTCGGCGACTGGCGTCAGATCAATGCCGAAGCGCTAGTCAGCGGCAAGATTACTGACAATGGCTCGGGCAAAGTCAAAATCGATTTCCGTTTGTGGGATACCAATATTGAAAAACAGATTGCCGGTAAGGAATATAACACCTTTTCCAAAAACTGGCGGCGCGTCGCGCACCTGATTTCCGACGAAATCTACAAACGCCTGACCGGAGAAGACGGCTATTTCGATACACGCATCGTGTTCGTCTCGGAAAGCGGACCGGCACGTAACCGGATTAAGAAACTCGCCATCATGGATCAGGACGGCGCCAATCTGAAATATCTGACCTCTGGGAAATTTCTTGCACTGACACCGCGCTTTTCGCCGAACACGCAGGAAATCATCTATATGTCGTATAAGACCAAACAGCCGCGCGTCTTCCTGCGTGATCTGGAGACCGGACGCGAGGAATCGCTCGGTAAGTTTCAGGGGATGAGCTTTGCACCGCGCTTCAACCATGACGGTAACCGTATTTTAATGTCGATCGCACATGGCGGTAATACCGAGCTGTATGAAATGGATCTGCGCAGCCGCAAGATGCAGCGTCTGACCCGCAGTCCGGGTATCGATACTTCACCTTCCTACTCGCCGGACGGTAAGCGGATTGTCTTTGAGTCGGACCGCGGCGGCTCACAGCAACTGTATGTGATGAGCGCAAACGGTTCCAACGTGACCCGTATCAGCTTCGGGCAGGGGAAATATGCTACACCGGTCTGGTCACCGCGCGGCGATCTGATCGCCTTTACCAAAATCTATGGCGGTCGTTTTTATATCGGTGTCATGCGCCCGGACGGCACCGGAGAACGCCTGCTGACCGAAAGCTGGCTCGATGAAGGCCCGACCTGGTCACCTAACGGCCGCGTGTTGATTTTTACACGCCAGTTTAAAAGCTCCGGCCCGAGACCGCCGAAAACACGGCTTTATTCCATTGATATTACAGGACATAATTTGAGAGAAGTGCGCACACGAACCGACGCATCCGATCCGGCTTGGTCGCCACTGTTGCCGTTATAAAGAACACTTGGCGAATGCACTTGCCTTTTTTCCATCTTTCGCTAGATATGATATCAACCAACCTTAATATAATCGATGGAGTCCCCCATGAAATCTAAATTACTCGCACTGCTGTCCGTTGCCGTACTTGTCTCTGCCTGTGAAGCCCCGCCAACTGATGACGGACTGGGTGCAACCGGTGTACCGTCCGGCGGCGCTGGTTATGGCGCCGGAATGGATAGCGGCGGCGGTGTCAGCACTGGTGGTGCCAGCACGGGAGATCCGGGCGAGTTGGCCAACACCATCGGTGATCGCGTGTTTTTCGCTTATGACAGCGCTGTATTAACCTCGCAGGCACAGGCTACCCTGCAACGCCAAGCGGCATGGCTGCAACAATATCCGTATGTTAATGTGGTGGTCGAAGGCCATTGCGATGAACGCGGTACCCGCGAATATAACCTGGCACTGGGTGAACGCCGTGCTTCAGCTGCACGTAATTACCTTGTGAATCTCGGCGTGGCACCGTCGCGCATCACGACGGTAAGCTACGGCAAAGAACGTCCGGCCGTGCTGGGCTCCAACCCTGAAGCCTGGGCACAGAACCGCCGTTCTGTCACGGTTGTCAGCTACTAGGTAACCTTTTGGGATATAGCCAATGAAAGGCGGTGCGCTTATGAAATTTTTTCTCGCATCGCCTTTTTTGTGCCTGCTTGCCCTTGGCACTATCCCTCCTGTTCACGCGCAAAATGTGCAAGATTTGAATGACAAGCTCTATCGCCTGGAGCGTGATCTGCAGATTCTGCAAAAGCAATATTACCGCGATGAGGAAAAACTCCATCGCAAACGTTCCGTAGTAAAAACCAATGTATCAAATGCATCCTCAGCGCAGGTGGAGGCGCAAATACTCGAAATAGATGAAGAAATGCGCCGCATACGCGGAGATGTCGAGGAAGTGAAATATGATCTGGAACGGCTGATCCAGCGGTTCGAGAGTTTTGAACGCGATATCGATCTACGTCTCATGGCACTGGAACAATCAGCAAAACCGGATGCCTTCCAGAAGGATGCAGAGATATTCGTACCATCATCTGCGCCCCTGCCCTCCAGCCTTGATGCGCCAAAGGCGTTGATCGATACGCCTGCAACTATGGTTGATACAGGGGACACACCGTCTGCTCTAACGGCACCGGAAACTCAGAATACTCCCGAAACAGCATCCCCTCCTTCTTCCACCAGCGAAGAGGCGCGGCGTGATTATGATGCGGCATTCAAGCTGCTGAATCAGACCAATTATGAAGACGCCGCCAACGCCTTTGATCGATTCATTCAGACGCATCCGAACAATAAGCTGATCGGCAATGCCTATTACTGGCTGGGCGAAACCCATTATGTGCGCGGCGATTATCTGACTGCTGCCGAGACATTCCGTACCGGTTTTGAGACGATGCCTGATGGCCCCAAAGCACCGGACAATCTGTTGAAGCTGGCGATGTCGCTGCATGCACTTGAGCGTAAGGAAGAAGCCTGCGTGGTGCTGAAAAAGCTGACAAAAGACCATGCCGACAGCTCAGACGTTATCGGCCGCAAATCCAAACAGGAATATGAGCGCGTCGGGTGCCGCGAGTAACATCCGCCCACTCATCCACCATCCCATGCGATGATCTCCTGTCATCCTTTACCGCTGCCATAAATGTGATGGGACCGTTCGAAGAGGCGCCACGCATCGCCGTTGCCATCTCCGGCGGACCGGATAGTCTGGCACTGTGCCTGCTTGCCAGGGAGTGGGCTACACAGCATCACGGCACGGTACATGCGATCCATATCGACCACGGATTGCGTGCCAGCTCTGGCGAAGAAGCCCGGCAGGTTATCTCCTGGCTGAAAGAATATCACATTCCCTGCGATGTGATTCACCTGTCTGACATTTCGTCTGATTCCGCTATCCAGGCATCGGCAAGAGAGAAACGTTATGAAGCACTGGCCACATGGTGCCGGCAGCATCATATCCTGCATCTACTGCTCGGCCATCACCGGGACGATCAGCGTGAAACCTATCTGATGCGTCGGGACGCAGGCAGTCAGGAGTTTGGGCTAGCAGGCATATCGGCCATTCGTGAATGGCAGGGAGTACGCCTGTTACGGCCACTACTCGCTTTTGACAAAGTGGATCTGCAAGCCTGGCTCGAGGCACGCAACCAGTCATGGCTTGCTGATCCGTCCAATCTGGATCAGACCTTTACCCGTGTCAAAACACGCCAGACGCTTGCCGCATTGTCTACACAGGAATGCCGGCAGATTGACAATGCCATCACACAGGCCCAGACCCATCGAAAGGAGATGACAGGGAAGATGGCGGCCACTCTGGCTCGTTACGTCACCTGCCATGACGAAGGATTTCTGCGCATCGAACGACAGATGTTCAATGAGGTGACGCATGACGAGGCAGTGCATACCCTCGGCAATGCCATTGCCTGTATCGCCGGCAGCTACCATCCGCCACGGCGTGAAAAACTGGAAGGACTACTGGGTGCTCTTCAACAGTGGACTCACCCGCTTACCCGTACATTGAGCGGATGCGTGATTAAATCCTATTGTAACAAAACAGGGGAGTCTCTGCTGATCTACCGGGAACAGCAGGCAATCGGCAGCGATATGGTTATCCACCACAGCGGTGTCTATCAATGGGACCACCGCTTTCGTCTCTCCATTACATTATCACAGGAGAAAATGCCGATTACCCTGCGCGCACTCGGTCAAAATGGCTGTCAACAGCTCAACATGCCTTCTTCGTCTCATCTGAGGCCGGCAATCCTGCGCACATTGCCCTCTCTCTGGCATCTTGATTCCCTGCTATGCGTGCCCCATATGGAATACATGGCTGAGAATAATATCATCCGGCAGCTTGATTGTATCTTCCACCCTGCAAAACCGCTTGCGGATGCGCCATTTTTCGCTATGACTAATGCGGTCTAATTGTTAAGGAAGCATCCATGCCGAATTTCGGAAAAAACACCCTGATCTGGCTCTCGATTATTCTCGGCGTCATCCTACTGTATCAAATGATGCAGGGCGGTGTGGATACACAAAACCGCACGCAGCTGGTCTATTCGGAATTTCTGGAAAAAGTCAAAAAAGGTGAAGTATCGGACGTCATCATCCGCCAGTCACCGGAAGACGGCACGCGTATCAGCGGTCATTTCAGCGATGGTTCGGCCTTCGCCACCGTCGGGCTGGACGATCCCGATCTGGTGCGGCTACTGAACGCAC
>JANQJY010000005.1 GCA_028281385.1 Rickettsiales bacterium
AATCTTGATGCTTCGGACAGATTTCTCAATCCGCGTCAATCATTCGAACGATGGGAACAGATGGTAAAAGATGTTGCCGTTCCATGGCAGCAGGTGGAGCTGGAAGCCGCACAGCAACTGGCGGATGCCGTACATACCCACCAGTTAGACAAAGCACTTCAGGAGACATTGTCTAAAGAGCGACAAGAAAAGCTGAAGCATCAGAACGCAAGAGAACGGCTGCGGGCGATTGTTGACACGACGGTCGATGGTCTGATTACCATCAATTCTGAGGGTGAGATCGTTCACTATAATAAGGCGTGCGAAACAATCTTTGGTTATACGACTGACGAGGCGATTGGCAGCAATGTTAAAATGCTGATGCCTGAAAAATATGCCAAACAGCATGACGACTTTCTTAAAAAATATAAAGAGACAGGGAGTGCGAATATTATTGGTGTCGGGCGCCGGGTAGAAGGAAAAAGAAAAGACGGTTCGGTCTTTCCTTTAGATCTTGCTGTTGGTGAAGTGCACATTAATAATGAGGTGCTTTATTCAGGCATTGTTCGCGATATTACCGAAACCAGAAAGATGGAAGATGCACTGAATAAGAGCTTTAGTGCACTTGAGGAAAAGAATGCTGAGATAGAGAATTTTGCCTATATCATCTCGCATGATTTTCGTGCGCCTCTGGTGAATCTGAAAGGGTTTTCTAAGGAGCTTCAGTATTCGCTGGACCGATTGGCGGAGGTAACCAATAATTCCGATGCTGATATACAGTCCATTATCGAAAACGATATGGCAACAGCACTTCGTTTTATCAATAATGGCGTAGACAAGCTGGATGTCATGACCAGTGCGATGCTTGGACTGTCCCGTACCGGTAAGCGTGAGTTGGCATTGGAACCGATCGATACGAATACATTGGTGGATGAATCGATCCAAGCCCTGCAGCATCAGATTGCCGAGAAAGGCATTGCGGTCACGGTGCATGATTTGCCTGCGGTGATGGCGGACGATGTATCATTACAGCAAATCTTTGGGAATATTCTTGATAATGCGGTGAAATATCTCGATCCTGCTCGGCCAGGTGTGATTGAGGTTTCAGCACAGAAGACAGATACGGAAACCATCTTCGCCATCAAGGATAACGGCAGAGGCATTGACCAGAAAGACATGCATAGAGTATTTGAAATATTCCGGCGCATTGGCGTCAACGACGTGCCGGGTGAAGGCATGGGTATGGCGTATGTGAAAACGCTGGTTGAACGGCACGGGGGCACATTATGGTGCGAATCGGAAGTGGGCAGGGGAACCAGTTTCTTTTTCAGCGTTGCAAACAATCTAGCTGAACATACAACCAACAGATTGGAGGCCGCATGATAAAAGCAGCGATTGAAGATACTGCCGTATTATTGGTCGAGGATGATCCCGGCCATGCCGAGCTGGTGAAGCGCAATTTTGAACGCACAGGTATCGCGCTTGAAAATGTCTATCATGTCGATAATGGGCAGCGGGCATTGGATTTTGTCTTTGGTGAAGGGGAGTTTGCAGAGTCCCAGGCCAGCCCGGATAAAATACTTATGCTGCTTGATCTGAATATGCCGGTCATGGGTGGTGAACAGGTATTGGAGCATCTGAAGGGGAATGATATGACCGAAGAGATTCCCGTGATTGTGCTGACAACTACTGAAAGCCAGCATGAAATTGAACGTTGTTATGAACTGGGCTGTAACCTGTATCTTACCAAGCCAGTAGATTACGGTGCGTTCTCGGAAACCCTGCAGGAACTCGGCATTTTATTGCCGCATATTAAAGTCCCCACAGTGAAACACTATGCCAACTGATATGATATTGTATACCGAAGACGATCAAGACGAAGCCTATCTGTTTACGATCAGGATGCAGAGATATGGCTATAACGTTGATGTTGCCGGAAATGTGTCTGATGCGGTTGCTGCCTTCGATCCGCAAATACACGCCGTTGTTGTCACTGACTGGAACTTGCCGGATGGTACAGCGCCGGAGGTCATTCGAGGAGTGAAGGCAAAAAAAACGGATGTTCTCACGGTGATCATGAGCGGTTGCTTTAAAGATGAGTTTCTGGAGGAGGCAGAGGAGTTGGACGTGACACAATGCATTACCAAAACAGTGCAAAGTGACTATCTGGAAGAACTGGCAACACTGCTTGCATCTGTTATGCCGTCTGGCAACATGTCTGAGGAATGAGAGTAAGCATGAAAGAAGCGCTTTCACATCATAAACGGATGACACAAAACAGGCTGAAAGTTACGGCGCGTCCTCCCGCGGAAACGATGGAAGCTTTGCAGATACAATTAGAGCAGGCTCAGAAGGATATGGAAGAACTTGCTTATGCTGCATCACATGATCTGCAGGCTCCCATGCGCCATGTGGGTGAATTCGCACAGTTGCTCATCAAGCGCCTGACTCCGCATATTGGAGAAGAAGAGCAAAAATTCGTGCGTATTATCGAAAAAGAAATCCGCACGATGGGATCCATGTTGACAGGTATGCGTGATTATTCCCGCCTGAATACCATGGCGCAGCCTTTTACAGAGGTGGATTGTAATGAGTTGTTGCAACATGTATTGGCGGCGCTAAAGCGTCGTATAACAGAGCATAGAGCTGAGATCGAGTGTGGCAATTTACCGCTCATCAATGGTGATGAAGGGCAGTTACATTTGCTATTCTATCATCTGTTGGATAACGCCATTAAATTTCATCGGGAGGAGGTGCCGCCAAACATCAAGGTCACGGCAGAGCAGAAAGCCAATGAGTGGGTATTTCATGTTCAGGATAATGGCGTGGGCATAGACGAAAAACAACAGGAAGCCGTGTTCCAAATATTCCGGCGCCTTGATAAGAAAAGTAATGATGATGTCGGAATCGGGCTCGCCTTATGTAAAAAAGTTGTCAATCGGCATTTGGGGCATATCTGGATCACATCTGCGCCTCAGAATGGAACAATTGTATCGTTTGCGCTGCCCTATATGGAGCTGCCTTATATAGATAAATAACAGGAACTTAAAGTATGGTGTGGGACAGAATGGGCGCAACTATAGGTTGCTATTTTGAGCAGGATTTACTACACTTTGTCGACTTCTTAGGGGGGAGGAAGTCGCACATGAAACCGGCCATCAATATTCTGCATGTCGAGGATGATCCCGCAGACGCACTGCTTGTCCAGGAAATTTTGATGGAAGAAGCAGGCGGTACGGCTCATTACAATGTTGTGCATGTCGATAATCTTAAAGAAGCGCTTAAAACATTGCACTGTGAGGGCTTTAATGCCGTCATGCTGGATCTGGGGTTGAAGGATATTTCAGGTGTGGATAATGTACGTATGTTGAAGGAAGAGAATCCTGATATTCCGATTATCGTGTTAACAGGGTTTAATAATGAAGATACCGCACTTCAGGCGATAAAACAGGGCGCACAGGAATATATTGTCAAAGGCTATAGTAACGGCAATGTGTTGCGTTTGGCCATTAAATCTTCCATTGAGCGTAAAGCGTATGAGCGGAAGCTATTTCAACAGGCAAACTTCGATGAATTAACCGGCCTGGCCAATCGGAGATTATTTAAGGAATATTTGGAAAAGGCCCTGATGAAAGCGAAACGCTTTGAGCGGCAGGAAGTGCTGATGTTTCTTGATCTCGACCGGTTTAAGGACATTAACGACACATACGGCCATGAAGCGGGCAATATGCTGCTGATGTTGGTTGCCGAACGTATTAAACAAAAGCTTAGGGAAAGCGATATGATTGCACGCTATGGCGGTGATGAATTTATCATCTTACTCGGTAATAATGATCCGAAGAATATGCGCCAGGGGTGTGTCGCCGTTGCAGAAAAAATACTGGATGTAATAAGAGAGCCCTATGATCTCGGAGGGAATAATGTCTCCCTTTCAACCAGTATCGGCATTGCCATTTATCCTGATTCCGGGGAAACTCCCGAAGCATTGCTGGAAACCGCCGACCACGCCATGTATGAGGCCAAACGCTCTGGTATGAATCAATATGTTTTTGCTTAGATTTTGTGTAATGTCCCGTAAGCATGGATGATGTCGTGGGCAATATAATATACATACCGCAAGGAGAAGGATGGCTGGCAGCGCCGAAGCCGGAGGATGAAGCGGAACGTATCCAGAAACTGCATAACTATCAGATTCTTGATACGCTGCCGGAACCTGAATTCGACCGTATTACAGGGCTTGCTACGTCATTCTTTGATGCTGCATTCTCGTTGGTTTCCCTGGTGGATGAAGAACGGCAGTGGTTTAAATCCGCCTGCGGCATTGACGCGGCAGAAACGCCGCGTGAACAGGCATTCTGCGCACATGCCATTTTGCAGGAAGAGGTATTTACTGTCCTCGATGCGCAGAAGGATGCGCGTTTCCGAGGCAACCCATTAGTCGCGAGTGATCCTAACATACGCTTTTATGCGGGCATGCCGCTTACAACAAGTGACGGATTCAAGCTGGGCACGCTCTGTGTCATTGATACCAAGCCACGCGATGCGTTAACCGCGCTGGAAACCCGGTTTATGAAAACATTTGCACAGATTGTGATTGATACGATGGAATTGCATGTTGCCCATCTGGAAGCCACTGAACATGCCCAGGAAATGAAAAAATTACAACGCAATCTGTTGGTAGAGAAAGAAAAAGCCGAGGCAATGGCGCATGAGTATGTCCTATTGAATGAGCGGGCGGAAATGGCACGTGCAGAAGCGGAAATAGCACGTGCAGAGGCAGAAGAAGCAACGCGTCTGAAGTCTGAATTTCTGGCCAATATGAGCCATGAAATCCGCACTCCGATGAACGGGGTGATCGGCATGACCAACCTTTTGCTAGACACTAAACTAAGCGACAAGCAGCGCAAATATGCTGAAACCGTGTATAGCTCGGCGGATAATTTATTGCAGTTGGTCAATGATATTCTCGATTTTTCAAAGATTGAGGCCGGCAAGCTGGAGTTGGAAATTATTCCGTTCGATATGCAGCAACTGATAGAGGAAGTGGCAGATCTGATTTCGGTCAAGGCGCAGGAAAAAGGTGTGGAGATATTGCTGCGATTTGCACCGGATACGCCGCGCTTTGTGATGGGTGATCCGGGGAGAATACGCCAGATATTCCTAAACCTCACCAGCAATGCACTGAAATTCACCGATGTCGGGCATATATTACTTAGCATTGAATCACGTGGTGAAGCCGATGGTCACGTGCGATATTATGCCACCGTGGAAGATACGGGTATTGGCATTCCGGAAGATAAAATTGACTATGTCTTCAACAAGTTTTCGCAGGCCGATAGCTCAACCACGCGAAAATTCGGCGGCACCGGCCTGGGGCTGGCGATTTGCACGCAGCTTACGCATATGATGGGTGGTGATATAGGCGCAACCAGCGAACTCGATGTCGGGTCCGTCTTCTGGTTTACCATGAATCTGGAAATAGATACGGAACAGAAGACGCGTGAGCAGCTTGATGTGGAAGGCAACCTGCAGGGGATCAGAGGGCTGATTGTTGATGATAATCAGGTGGCGCAGAACATAGCGGTTGAGCAAATGATGTCCCGCGGGATGCAGGCTGATATTGCCTCTTCAGGAAAGGAGGCGCTGCACATGCTGCGTACAGCCGCAGATGAAGGGGTGCCGTATCAGATGGCCGTGCTAGATTATATGATGTCGGAAATGGATGGTGTCGAGCTGGCTGAAGCTATTAAATCCGATGCTGCTATTGCTGATATCTCCTTGCTAATGGTGACGTCTGCGCCAAGCCGGGGAGATAACGAGCGAATGCAGGAGGCTGGGTTTGACGGATATCTCACCAAACCGGTGAACAGTATCGATATTGCGCGGGCGCTTTCGGCTATCTGGATGGCCAGACAACACGGCAAAACCATACCTTTAGTCACCCGCCACAGCCTGCAGGAGGCAAGAATACAGCAACGTAAGCGTGCTGCAGATGAAGTGCGCTTAGACGGAACACAAATCCTGCTGGCGGAAGATAATGCCGTCAATCAGATGGTCGCGACAACCATGCTGGAAAAATATGGATGTCACGTGACACCTGCCGGGAACGGGCAAGAGGCACTGCGCTTGTTGAAACAACGAAAATTTGACCTGGTATTCATGGATTGCCAGATGCCGGAGATGGATGGATATGAAGCCACTCATGCCATTCGCTCGCTGGAGAAACAAAACAACCTCAAGCGCGTACCTATTATTGCGTTTACTGCCAATGCCATGAAGGGTGATTCGGACAAATGCATTGACGCCGGCATGGATGATTATATCTCCAAACCGGTGAAACGCGATGAGCTGGAGAATATGCTTCTCAAATGGCTGAAGCGGGATGAGGAGGTAGTAATATCAGAATATGCCGCGTCTACGGTAAAAAGGCACAAGGAAACGATTAATGAAGAAGCGTTTGAAAATCTCAAAGCATTGCTTGGAGAGCAGTTTGTCGTGGTTGTCGACAGATATTTACAGGATAGCCAAGCATATATTGATCAGATACAGCAGGCAGCTGATGAAAATGATTTTGACCAACTCACGCGCATAACCCATAAGCTGAAATCTGCTAGTAGACAAATTGGTGCAGAAATCATCGCTGATATTGCAGAACATATCGAACGATCTTCTCAGAAGCAGCAGGCCGTAGACTACCAAGCACTAGCCGCGTTACTGCCGGCATCTTTGGATGCGGTCAGAAACTATATTACGGATGTCAGAAAAGCGGCTTAGCGTTGCAGCATGTATTGCGAACCACTTTCGCTAAAGCTGTGTTACTTTCCGGGGCAACCCTCCATTACTTAGTCCATGAAAACGTCGTTGAGTACCCATACCATTTCTCTTGCGCATGCCGGGCGCCAATATTCACCTATGAATAGATGAACACATTACAGATTCCGTTTGCCCTTTTCGAAAAGGCGGATCAGCTCAGCGGCCTGCTGGCTGCGGCTCTGACGAAAATCGTTATTGGCATTGACCGAACGGTCTGACTCGCGGGTGAATGTTATCGTCTTGGTCTTATTGAACACTTCTTTGAGCCCTGCTTCCAGCAGACCGCCGATGACGTGATTGCCGATATCCGCCGCCACACCGATCTCGCCCGACTTGCCGTAGAACACGCTGGAAATCGCATCTTCAAGCTCATTGATCCGCCCTTTGCGTAACGCATCCCCAAACCGTTCTACCGACTGCGACAGGACACGTCCGACGTTTGCTTGAAATATATTCGGATTTTTCGCAATGATTTTTTCAACAATACTATCCGCCTGTTTTTCGAGTGCCTGCCCGATAATTCCCTCAACACTCGATGGCGTCACTGTACTGGTGCGGGTGAAACCACCACCGCTGCGTGGCATGAGTTGCGACGTACTGCCGGACGAACTACCACCAAACAACCCA
>JANQJY010000031.1 GCA_028281385.1 Rickettsiales bacterium
GAGAGTGGTGAGACCGTCAAACTCTCTTCTTTCGGTACGTTCAAATTGCGTCATAAAAAGCAACGTATCGGCCGTAACCCGAAAACAGGGGTCGAAGTACCGATTTCGCCGCGTACGGTCTTGTCATTCAATGCGTCTAATCTGCTTAAGGAAAAGGTCAACAAGCAGAATACCCAGGCGGATAGCTGACAACGCATAAGACCATCGTGACAGGTGGCGTATAATAACGGTTGCGCATAGCTGGTAACTAAAAAGAGGTGAGCATGGTAAAGCCGGATCTGGTAGATATGATCAATCGCGCAGACAAGGATGCGGGAAGCAAACATCCGGTAAAATCGGCCACGGCGCTGAAAACTATCAGCGAAGCAGCGGATTTGCTTGATGTACCGCAGCATGTACTGCGCTTCTGGGAGACAAAATTCAGCCAGATCAAACCGTTGAAACGCAATGGTGGACGCCGCTTCTACCGTCCGGAAGATATCGAGGTGCTGTTGCAGATCAAGAATCTGCTTTATAAACAAGGCTACACCATCAAAGGCGCCAGAAAAGCTTTTGAGAAAAAGACCATTGCGCAGATTCGTGAAGAATTTTCCGATGTCGGACGTGGGGAGCCGGAAGGTCAGGATAATGATAATGTCACGGAATCACCAGCTTCGTTGGAGAACACGCAATGTGCTGCCATACAGGCAGAGCTTGGCAAATGCCGTGATGCATTGAAGTTGCGGTCAACGATACCGCTGGAAAATTAATCTCACTCTATTGTCATCGGGGCGTGGCGTAGTCTGGTAGCGCACTCGGCTGGGGGCCGAGGGGTCGCTGGTTCGAATCCAGTCGCCCCGACCAGCCTTCGCACTACGTGCTTCGGCTGGCTTATTACGCCCGTAAGGGCACCGAAGCTTTAGCGAAGGTGGTAGTAAGCCTGACGGATACGTTAGGAGAGGCTGCCCTTCGTAGCTTGCGTAGCAAGCGTAGGAGGGCTAGAGTTATGCTATGTTTTATG
This sequence comes from Rickettsiales bacterium, assembly GCA_028281385.1. Lineage (GTDB taxonomy): Bacteria > Pseudomonadota > Alphaproteobacteria > Rickettsiales > UBA3002 > JANQJY01. The sequence continues at coordinate 1,001 of JANQJY010000031.1, forward strand.
TTTATTTGCTTAGAAGCATCCATTTTTCTGACAAAACCTATATAGGTTTTACCGAAGATTTGAAAGCACGAATGCGTGCCCATAATGCAGGTGAGTCCAAGCATACTGCCAAATTTGCACCATGGAAGCTTGTTTCTTATCATGCCTTTGCTGATAAACGAAAAGCGCAGAAATTCGAGTATTATCTCAAAACAGGTTCGGGAAAAGCGTTTGCTGCCAAACGATTTTGGTAGTAAAAATTCTATGGTGATGTTTCTTATTGTTATTTTAGGTTCAAATCTAGTTAGTCGAATTTAGCGATGAATATATGACCATTAAAGAGCGAATCGAAGATGCTGCATACCTTTGGGAAAATAATCGCCCGCAAGGTGCTTTTCTCTGCGCATTAGTTGCTGTTGCTGCAACAGCACGAAAAAGGTATCCAAAGGCATCTGATCGTGATGCATTTATAAAATTTCTAGAAGACTGCCATGCTGTAAGATTAGAGCTTGAATACCAAGGCTCTTTGCATTCAGTTGAAGAAATCTTATATAAATTTATTCGTTGTGAGATTGTTCATGAAGGTGGCATGCCTCCTGATATTAAATTTATGGCGGATTCGGAACCCAATCAAATGACAGCTCGTGCAGGTGGAGCGCCAGAGTATGTTTTAAAGATTGGGACAGGATGGTTTTTTCACATGATAAACGCTGTTAAATATGCTCAAGAAAATTCAAACCTTTTTAGTATGAAATAGAGCGTTGTCATACTTGTATACTTGCTTAGTCATTTGAATAACAATCAACCTCAATCCCTCATTGTTTCGAAAACCGTCCACTCGTCTCGACCATTCCCTATATATTTTAGCGACCGGCAACTCCCTTAAAGAGTGATCAGTTTACGCTGCTTCATCCAGTTCCGGCAACATACCCAGCACGCGTTTGTATAAATCGAGCATATGTTCCTGCTCATCGCGTTCGGCATGGTCCATTTTGCGCAATTTCAGCACCTGACGCATGGTTTTGACATCAAATCCGTTGGCCTTGGCCTCGGCGAAAACTTCACGGATATCCACAGCAAGGGTGGCTTTTTCCTCTTCCAGACGTTCGATCCGTTCGATATAACTGCGCAGTTGATCACCTGCGACTCCGGCAATAGTAGGCATGTGCTTGCTCCTTTACGTTGTTTTCAGGTTCGTTAACGAAGTTTTAGGAGTTTTTTGTCATTCTAGCCAATTAAGACTCGACAAATGTGGATAGTTCACCTACAAACGGCGCAGATTTGTTGAGCTTTCAAAGCTGAGAGGGGGTAAGACCTTTGGTAGAAGTTACGGTTCGTGATAATAATATCGATCAGGCATTGCGCGCGCTGAAGAAAAAGATGCAGCGTGAGGGCATTTTCCGTGAAATGAAAATGCGCAAGCATTATGAAAAGCCCTCTGAAAAACGTGTTCGCGAGAATGCGGAGTCTGTACGCCGGGCACGCAAGCTCGCGCGTAAGAACAGAGATTTCGATTAGTAATTCAGCTTACTGTTGAAAATAAGAAGAAAGCTGCCGGTGACAGATCATACGGCGGCTTTTTTTGTGGCTATAATTCGCGGATGGATTTGACGAGCTTCTCGGTCGCGTCCTTGGCATCGCCGAACAGCATCATGGTGTTTTCCTGAAAGAACAGTTCATTCTGGATGCCGGCATAGCCCGGCGACATTGAGCGCTTGTTGAAAATCACATTGCGCGCCTCGGCGACATTGAGCACCGGCATGCCGTAGATCGGGCTTTGCGGGTCGGTCTTGGCCGCAGGGTTGGTGACGTCATTGGCGCCGATGACATAGACGACGTCGGTGGTGGAAAAGTCGTTATTGATCTCTTCCAACTCGAACACCCCGTCATAGGGTACATTCGCTTCGGCGAGCAATACATTCATATGGCCCGGCATACGGCCGGCGACCGGGTGGATGGCAAAGCGCACGGTAATGTCTTTTTCCTCCAGCGCTTCGGTCAACTCACGCACTGCGTGCTGTGCCTGGGCGACGGCCATGCCGTATCCGGGTACGATAATCACTGAATCGGCATTGCCGAGCAGGAAGGCGGCATCTTCCGCGCTGCCGGATTTGACCGGACGGTCTTCTTCATCATTGTCTGCACCGGCTGCGGCATCGTCTGAACCGAAACCACCGAAGATCACATTGATGATTGAGCGGTTCATTGCCTTGCACATGATATAGCTGAGAATCGCGCCCGAGGCACCGACCAGCGCGCCGGTAATGATCAGCAGCGGGTTGCCGAGCGTAAAGCCGATACCCGCGGCGGCCCAGCCGGAATAGGAGTTGAGCATCGAGACGACCACCGGCATGTCGGCGCCGCCGATCGGCACGATGAGCAGAAAGCCGATGGCAAAGGCGAGCAGGGTCATCAGCGTGAAGAGGGTGACGGATTCACTGCCGATGAAGATCAGCATGAGCAGCAGAATCACCCCGCCGAGGACGGCATTGAGCAGATGCTGGTTGGCGAAGCGCAGTGGTTTGCCGGACATGATCCCCTGCAGTTTGGCAAAGGCGATGACCGAGCCGGAAAAGGTAATCGCGCCGATGATCGAGCCGAGGCTCATCTCGATCAGGCTGCCGGTCTTGATGTCTCCCACCTGGCCGATGCCGTAATTCTCGGGCGAGAGCAGGGCGGCAAAGGCGACGAACACGGCGGCCAGCCCGACCAGCGAGTGAAATGCCGCGACCAGCTGCGGCATAGCGGTCATTTCGATATGCTTGGCGATATAGGCGCCGATGATGCCGCCGACCATGATGCCCAGCAGAATGATGAAATAGCTTTCGATGATCGGCAGGTAGAAGGTGGTGAGCATGGCGATGGCCATCCCGATCATGCCGTAGCGGTTGCCCTGGCGCGCGGAAGTCGGCGACGACAGCCCTTTCAACGCCAGAATGAAGCAGACCGAGGCGACAAGATAGAGCAGGTAGGCGGTAGAGCTCATTTAGTTTGTTTCCTCTTCCTTTTTCTTTTTACAGACGCAACAGGCTGCACCCGCCAGCATGGCGCCAATGATAACACCCAGTACTATTTCTCCGATAAACCACTTAATCGCCATATCCAGAGGGATCGGGGTATAGGCATAGCTTCCCAGCATACCGGCGCCGCTCAGCAGCCCGATGAGCAGTCCGATTTTCACGCCCGTTGCAATCGAGAGGCTGTCACAGTCATTTTTCGTGATCCAGCAGAACAGGCTGGCAATTGCCATCGCACGCAGGAATTGCGAAATCAGGCTGAAGTGAAACAATTCCCGCATGCCCTGTTCGTCGCGCCACAATTCGGCGGTTGCTTCATAGTCGGGCATCATCAAGATGCCGTGGAACAGCCATTCGAACAGAAAGATGAGGATGAAAGTGGCGATGGTTGCCATCAGTACATATTTCGCCGGACAGCCGGTGACCGGGCAGCACATGCCGTTCTTTTTATCTGCTTTGTCATCGCTCATCACTTTTTCTCCTTTTTCTTGAACATTTCCAGCATGCGCTGGGTGACGATAAAGCCGCCGAAAATATTGACCGAAGCGATCACCACCGCGAGAAAGCCGAGCAGATGCGACAGGCCGAAGCCTTCCGGGCCGACGGCAATCATCGCGCCGACGATGATAATGCCGGAAATGGCGTTGGTTACGGCCATCAGCGGCGTATGCAGTGCCGGAGTGACCTTCCACACCACGTAATAACCGACGAAGCAGGCGAGCACGAACACAAACAGCCCGAAAATGAACGGATCAAGCCCGCCGCCATGCGCCAGCTGCTGCTGCAGCGAGGTAATGGTCTCCTGCTGTTCGGCAGCCTTGTCGGCGGCCTGTTGCAGCAGTTCCGACAGATTGGCCTTATTACTCATCGTCAGACTCCTTTTCCTGTTCCTGCGTCAGCGGCTCAAGCCCGCGTGCCTTGCGCACGGCCTCATGCGCCAACTTGCCGTCTCTGGTCAGCAACGCGCCGGTAATCAACTCATCCTCCCACTGAATGGCGAGGGATTTGGTTTCCTTATCAATCATCAGTGTCGAGACGAAATTGAACAGGTTGCGCGCATAAAGCGGTGTAGCATCCTGTGCGGCGCGGCTTGGCATGTTGGTATGGCCGATTAGCCTGACACCGTGTTTGATTGAGACCTTATCGGCCTGTGAGGCCTTGACATTGCCGCCGGCGGCCACGGCCAGATCGACGATCACCGAGCCGTCCTTCATATCCTTGAGCATGGCGTCGGTAATCAACTCAGGCGCTTCTTTGCCGGGAATCAGCGCGGTGGTAATGACGATGTCCTGTGACGTGACGGTGTCATGAATCAGCGCCGCCTGTTTCTTTTTATACTCCTCGCTCATCTCTTTGGCATAGCCGCCTTTGGTTTCGGCATTGGCGGTCTCTTCCGCTTCGACTTCGATGAATTTGGCGCCGAGGCTTTCCACCTGTTCCTTTACTGCCGGGCGCACATCAAAGGCGGAGACAACGGCACCTAAGCGCTTGGCGGTGGCAATCGCCTGCAGCCCGGCAACACCGGCACCAAGCACCAGCACTTTCGCCGGCGGTACGGTGCCTGCTGCCGTCATCATCATCGGCAGCACCTTGCCATGCTCATACACCGCATCGATGACAGCGCGGTAACCGGCGAGATTGCTTTGTGACGACAGCACATCCATCGACTGCGCGCGCGAGATGCGCGGCAGCAGTTCCATGGCAAAACCGGTGAGTTTGTTAGCGTTCAGGGCATCGATATTCGCATCTTTATCCCAGGGTGCGAGCATGCCGATCAGTACGGCACCGTCCGGAATGAGCGCCAATACATTTTTCTCCGGCGGCTGTACGCACAGCACGATATCAGCTTTCTCGACGGTTTTCTTAGCATCGCCATGGATATGTGCGCCTGCTTCCTTAAACGTGGAATCAGCAATACCGCTGGCTTTTCCGGCGTTTTTCTCGATATGAATCTCAGCGCCCAAAGCGACGAGTTTTTTCACTGCATCGGGTGAGATCGCAGTGCGTTGTTCGTGTTTGGCGGTCTCTTTGGGGATGGCGATTTTCATGCAAGTCGGTCTAGCCGATTGCGGGGGATGGTGCAACTGCGAAATGGCGTCTTTCGGATATTTTGACTTACACCGTAAAATAGCGTACAAGACGTTGCTTCTGTAACCAGCAAGGGCAGGTCATTATGGCAGAAGCAGTGGATGTCGGTATCATCATGGGCAGCCAGTCCGACTGGGAGATTATGACCCAGACAGCCGAAACCCTCGACGAACTCGGTATCGCATATGAAGCGAAGGTCGTCTCGGCGCATCGCACGCCGGAGCGTTTGTACAACTACGCGACGACAGCCAAAGAACGCGGTCTGAAAGTCATTATCGCCGGTGCCGGCGGGGCGGCGCATCTGCCGGGGATGACGGCGTCACTCACTCCATTGCCGGTGCTGGGTGTACCGGTGCGCAGCAAGTCGCTGGACGGGATGGACAGCCTGTTGTCCATCGTGCAGATGCCCAAGGGCATTCCCGTGGGCACGCTGGCGATCGGACAGGCCGGAGCGGTGAATGCGGCGCTGCTGGCGGCGTCGATTCTGGCGACAAGCGATGATACTATTGCCAGGACGCTCGATGAATACCGTGCCAAGCAAACCGCTGCGGTGGCGGAATCGCCTGCTTAACGATACGTCATTGCGAGGAGTGAACGAAGTGAACGACGCGGCAATCCATTTTTTCTGGATCGCCACGCATCCCAAGGATGCTCGCGATGACGAATAATATATTACCTGCAGGCGCAACGATTGGCATTATTGGCGGCGGGCAGCTTGGCCGCATGTTGGCGATGGCGGCGACGCATATGGGCTATCAGACGCATATTTACGTGCCGGAAGCAAACAGCCCGGCGGCGCAGGTGGCGACCCACAGCACTGTTGCGCCTTATGGGGATGAGCAGCAGTTGCTCGCTTTTGCCGGATCGGTCGATGTCGTCACCTTTGAATTTGAGAATATTGCTCTGGAGACGTTACGCAGCATTGCTGATGCCCATGTCGTCCACCCTTCACCCGATGTATTAGAAATTTGTAATAACCGCATTAGAGAAAAGGATTTTATCAGCAATCAGGGTGTTGCCGTGGCGGCGTATGCAGCGGCATATTCATCTGAGGATGCCGTGGTGGGTGCGGTGAAGGTAGGGTTCCCTTGTGTGATGAAAACTGCGGAAGAGGGCTATGACGGCAAGGGGCAGGTGATCATCAAAAATCCGGATCAGGTGGAGGAAGCATGGCAGCGCCTTAATACCACCGAGGTGATTCTTGAAGCATGGGTACCGTTTACGCATGAAATCTCGGTGATCGTTGCGCGCAATCAGGCGGGAGAGATGGCGACCTATGAAGCGGCGTATAATATTCACCGGAATCATATCCTGTATAAAACAATACTACCCGCACCGGTCAGTGAGGCTGTCAAGGTGCAGGCCGATGAGATCGCGAAAAAGCTGGCTGGTGCCATGGAACTGGTCGGTATCATGGCGGTGGAAATGTTTGTGACGGAGTTGGAGGATGTGCTGGTCAATGAGCTGGCGCCGCGTCCGCATAATTCCGGCCACTGGACGATTGAAGCCGCCCGCACCAGCCAGTTTGAACAGCATGTCCGTGCGATTACCGGCCATGGCCTGGGTGATCCGTCACGGCTGTGTGATGTCGAGATGATCAATCTGATTGGCGAGGAGGTGCAGGACCTTGCCGCATATCAGTCCGACCCGAACGCGCATATCCATCTTTATGGTAAAAAAGACATACGCCCCGGTCGCAAAATGGGGCATGTGACAATGCTTAAACAATCTGTTTAAGCATTGTCATCCCGGACGTTACGATCGCCAAATCTTTGATTTGGTGTGATCGTTAGATCCGGGATCTCGTGAATCAAATGTAGCGTTGATAAAGATTCCGGACCCGGCGTCGCCGGAGCAAAGCTCCTGCTTTGCCGAGGCGCGTCGCGCGAGCAAGCACGGCTCGCTTGTCCGGAATGACAAGGATGGAGCTAACGTAACGTCGCGCCAACCTTCTCAGCCGCAGCGATGATTTTCTGACTGGCGGCGTCGATCTCCTGATCGGTCAGCGTTGCGTTCTGCGGTTGCAGACGAATCGATACGGCGAGAGATTTCCGGCCGTCTTCGACCCCTTTGCCCTGATACAGATCAAACAGATGCACATCGGCAATCAGCTGGTTGTCTGATTTGGCGATGGCGTTCAACAGTGTTTCAGCCGGGATATCCTCGGCCATGACAAAGGCAAAGTCACGTTCGACCGGCTGCAGGTCCGAGCATCGCAGCGCCGGTGTGTTTTTCTTCTTAGGCAATGGAATCGCATCCAGCATCACTTCGCACGCTACTATCATGTGATCGCAATCATGCGCCTGCAGCGTCAGCGGGTGAATCTCACCGAAATAGGCCAGAATATTTTTCGGTCCAAGTGTGATTGCACCGCTACGCCCGGGATGATACCAGTCCGGCACGTCGCGTGAGATGTTGCATTTGGATATATCCAGTCCGCACGCGGCAATCACCGCCAGCGCATCGGCTTTGATATCGAAGCAATCCACCGGGCGCGCCGCTCCTTGCCAGCCTTTGCGATGATAGTCTCCCATACGCGCGGCGCAGGCGATAGTCTGCTGACCTTTCGCATCGATGCCGGAAAATTGCGGCCCCACTTCAAACAGCCCCAGCGACGCCTGACCACGCGCAGCATTGCGGCTTAAGCCATCCAGCAGATTCGGGATCAGGCTCGGACGCATCACCCCAAGCTCGGCACTGATCGGGTTGCGCAACCTCAACGCTTCTTCTTGTCCGCCGAAATGTCCGGCCGCCTCGTCCGATAAAAACGCCCAGCTATAGGTCTCGCACAGGCCGCGTGATGCCAGCAGATGTGTCACCATGCGTCTGCGTTCCTGTCCGGCGCTCAGTGTGGAGGTGGAAATAGGAGCGGGCTTCGGCATTGGGACGGCGTCGACCGCGTCATAGCCATGGATGCGCAGCACCTCTTCGGCCAGATCGGCCCTGCCTTCGACATCCGGCCGCCAGGAAGGAGGCATGGCCATGTTATGAGTAAAAGTAAAGCCTAAAGAAGTTAGGATATCTTTTTGTTTATCTTCCGGAATACTGACACCACCCAGCGCGTTGGTGAAGGCCGGATCGAACGGAATCTCGCGTCGCCATTCGGGTGTGTTGCCAGCATGGACCAGTTCGCTCGGCTCGCCACCGCATAACTCGGCGATCATCTGTATGGCGAGTCTGGCGCCATCTTCGACAAAAGCGGGATCGACCGTGCGTTCAAAGCGGAAGCGCGCATCGGAGAGAATTTCATGATGGCGTCCTACCTCGGCGATATGGATCGGATCGAACCACGCGCATTCGAGAAAAACGCGGCGGGTGTTTTCATCAACGCCGCTGGACTCACCGCCCACGACACCGCCGAGTCCCAGCATGCCCTTATCATCGGCGATGACGCACTCGCCGCCTGCCAACGTATAGGATTTGTCGTTGAGCGCATCGAATGATTCGCCTTTTTCACCTTTGCGCACGGTGATATTGCCGTTGAGTTTATCGACGTCATAGACATGCAGCGGACGGCCATAGGTGAAGGTGAAGTAATTGGTGATGTCGACCAGGGTGGAGATCGGGCGCAGGCCGATGGCTCTCAGCTTTTGCTGCAGCCAGTCGGGCGAGGGACCGTTTTTCACACCGGTGATGTCGCAGCCGATGAATTGCGGACAATGTTCATCCTCGATGGTGACGGCGATGGAGGAGGGATGTTTCGCATTCACCTCCGGGATCGTCAGCGGTTTCAACGTGCCCAGGCCGGCAGCGGCCAGATCGCGCGCAATGCCGTAGACGCCCAGGCAGTCGCCGCGGTTGGGAGTGATGGCGATGTCGATGAGCGGATCATTCAGTCCCAGCGCGTCGGCAATCGGCTGGCCGACAATGGCGTCCTCAGGCAGTTCGATGATACCTGCACTGTCTTCTCCCAGTTCCAGCTCACTGGCCGAGCACAGCATGCCGCAGCTTTCAACGCCGCGAATCTTCGATTTTTTGATTTTGAATCCGCCATTCGGGATCACCGTGCCGATTTTGGCCAGTGCGACTTTCAGTCCGGCGCGCGCATTTGCAGCGCCGCAGACGATTTGCAATTCGCCTTCGTCGGATTTTACCCGGCACAGTTTTAATTTATCGGCATCGGGATGTTGCTCTGCCTCTAATATCTCTGCCACCGTGAAGTCAGCCAGTGTGGCGGAAGCATCGGTGATTCCTTCTACCTCAAGCCCGATCGCCGTTAACGTCTTGTCGATGGTGGCAAGATCGGCATCGGTATCGAGGAACGCTTTCAGCCAGCTGAGGGTAAATTTCATCTATGCCACTCCTTTTGTCATACCGGATGTGAGGTCAGAAGACCGAACATTCCGGTATCCAGAAAAGCGCGTAGCCAGTAGGCGAAGCGCGTCTAAACCGATACGAATCGAGTCTACTGACTCGATTCTGTTTCCACTGGATTCCGGATCGCGCCGCCTGCTTGCGGCTTGTCCGGAATGACGTGCAGAAAAGGATAAAGCGAATTTCATCTATACCACTCCCTTGACCAGATTCGGTCTGTCAAGTGCCGCGAAGCCATAATGCTTCAGCCAGCGCGCGTCGGACTCAAAGAAGGTACGCAGATCGGGAATATTATATTTAAGCATGGCGAGACGCTCGATGCCCATACCGAAAGCAAAGCCCTGCCATTCCTCGGGATCAAGTCCGCAATTGGTGATGACATTCGGATGCACCATGCCGCAGCCGAGAATCTCCAGCCAATCCTCACCCTTGCCGATCACGAGTTCGCCGCCGCCTTTCTTGCAGCCGATATCGACCTCGGCCGAGGGTTCGGTGAAGGGGAAGAAGCTTGGGCGGAAGCGCATCGGCACGTCGTCCAGTCCGAAAAAGGCAGCGCAGAAGTCATGAATCAGCCCTTTGAGATGGCCGAAATGGATGTTTTTTTCAATCGCCAGCACCTCGACCTGATGGAACATTGGCGTATGCGTCATATCCGAATCACAGCGATAGGCGCCGCCGGGCGCGATGATGCGGATCGGCGGTTTCTGGCTCATCATCGTGCGGATCTGGACCGGCGAAGTGTGCGTGCGCAATACCAGCGGATCGCCCTTGTCGTCGGTTGCGTTCATATAGAAGGTGTCATGCATCTGCCGCGCCGGATGCGAGGCGGGGATGTTGAGTGCAGTAAAATTATGCCAGTCCGTCTCGATATCCGGCCCTTCGGCGACGGAAAAGCCGTAATCGGCGAAAATCGTAGTGATTTCCTCCATCACCTGCGTGATCGGATGGATAACGCCGACCTGCTCTTCGCGTACCGGCAGGGTGACATCGACGGTTTCAGTGGCCAGCCGTGCATTGATTTCGGCGCGGTTCAGCTCTTGCTGGCGGCGGTCGATTTCGGCTTGCAGGGCTTTTTTCAACTCATTAAGCGCCTTGCCTTTGGTCTTTTTTTCTTCTACGGGGGCGCTGCTGAGGGCTTTGAGCTGTTCGGTCAGTGCACCTTTTTTGCCCAGAAGCTTCACGCGCACATCATCGAGCGATTTCAGTGAATCGGCCGATTCAATGTCGGTTTTGGCGGTTTTTTCGAGCGTATCGAGATCGGTCATGACAATGGTTAAGTGGTTAAGCAGTGAAGCGGTTAAGCGGTGTCATAAAAAACCGTATCACCGCTTCACCGTGTAACCGTATAACTATTTCAATGCGGTTTCCGCTTGTTTGGCTAGTGCGGCGAAGGCTTTTTCGTCATTCACTGCCAGATCGGCCAGAATCTTGCGGTCTACTTCTACGCCGGCCTTGCTCAGGCCGTTCATAAAGCGTGAATAGGTCATACCATGCAGTCGTGCTGCAGCATTGATGCGCACAATCCATAATTTGCGGAATTCGCGCTTTCTGGCTTTGCGGTCGCGATAGGCGTATTGCATCCCTTTTTCGACGCGCTGCACCGCGGTGCGATAACAGTTTTTGGCGCGGCCGCGATAGCCTTTCGCCATTTTCAACACTTTTTTATGACGGGCGCGGCCCGCAACCGAACGTTTAATATGTGCCATTTTCTCTCTCCTTCACTCTTAACTAGCCGTTAGGCAGCATTTTTTTGACGATATTCGCATCCGCATCGCACAGCGTCGTGCTGCCGCGCTGATCGCGAATAAAGGTTTTGGAACGTTTGCGCATACCGTGGCGCTTACCGGCCTGGTTGCACTTGATTTTGCCGCTGGCGGTGAAGGAGAACCGCTTTTTGGCACTGCTTTTGGTTTTCATTTTTGGCATTTGAGTTTCCTTTCTCTAACGTTTGTTTCCTGCTCGCGCCTCCTTGCGCTCGCAATGAAACGGGCTCAAGGCTGGGTCGCGCTACTGCGCTCCCTATCCGACAACGAATCGAGGCCAGCAGGCCGAGTCTTTAGTCGCCGTAGGCGTCAGGTTCATCGCGCAGGTCAGTAGACCGGAGCGGGAACGACCAATAAAAACGTCATCCAGGCATGCCGTTTGGCCCGATAACGATCAAGGCGGCGTGTATAGCGCGAAATCTCCGGCCTTGCAAGTCTTACTTTGCCGACATATATAACGCATATAGGATAAATGAGTGGGGCTTGCATTGACGCAGGAATAACTTATACTATTACTTGGTTATTATATTTAGGAGGAAATCGATGGATTTGTTTAAGAAACACCAAGAGCAGATGTCGTCCAACACCCGTAGCGGCTCACAAGCGGTAGAGATGGATGAAGGGCTGCGCTCTTACATGATGCAGGTCTATAATTATATGGCGAGCGCGCTGATTCTGACCGGGCTGGTGGCGTATTTTGCTTCCGGGTCGGAAGCGTTCATGTCGATGATGTTCACGGTGGGTGCCGACGGATCGGTCAGCATGTCGCCGCTGGCGTGGATTGTTGCCTTTGCTCCGCTCGGAGTGGTGTTTTATCTGGGCGCCAGAATGCATAAGATGAGCACGAGCGCGGCGAAGGGCTGGTTCTTCGGCTATGCGGCGCTGATGGGCCTGTCGCTGTATTATGTCTTTGCGATGTTCACCGGTGAAAGCATCACGCGCGTCTTTTTCATTACCGCCGGTCTGTTCGGGGTGATGAGCCTGTTCGGCTATACCACGAAAAAAGACCTGACAAGCTGGGGGTCCTTCCTGATCATGGGCGTGTTCGGGATTATTATCGCCTCGGTGGTCAATATCTTCCTGCAAAGCTCAGCGGTGCATTTTGCGGTCTCGATCATCGGCGTGTTCCTGTTTATCGGGTTGATCGCCTATGATACGCAGAAGCTCAAGCGCATGTATTATGAATATAGCGGGCAGGCGGACGCCCTGGCGAAATCCTCGATCATGGGGGCACTCAGCCTCTATCTCGATTTCATCAACCTGTTTATCATGCTGTTGAGGTTTTTCGGCGAAAGACGATGAGTAGTTAGTGATTAGTAGCTAGTTACTAGCTACTGGTTACTAAGAACTTTTTATGACCATCAACTGGGTAGGACTCTGGACGCTCTATACGCGCGAGATTGCACGTTTCCTCAAGGTATGGAACCAGACGATTACCGCGCCGATGGTCACGACCCTGTTGTTTCTGGCGATTTTCAGCCTGGCGCTGGGCGGTGCCGGACGTATGATCGGCGGACTGCCGTTCGAGGTCTTTATCGCGCCGGGGCTGATTATGATGGCGATGGTGCAGAATGCCTCGGCCAATACCTCCTCTTCCTTCATGCTGCAAAAATTCCAGGGGGTGATTGTCGATCTGCTGATGCCGCCGCTCAGCGCTGCCGAGATCACCATCGGCATGACGCTGGGCGGGCTGACGCGCGGGCTGATGGTCGGGGTCGCGGTGACGGCGGCGGTCTATTATTTCGTGCCGTTTTCGGTACATGATGTCGGGCTGGCATTGTTTTACGCGGTCGGCTCAAGCCTGATGATGGCGCTGCTCGGCATGGTCACCGGCATCTGGGCGCAGAGTTTCGATCAGATGGCGGCGATTACCAATTACGTCATCACGCCGCTGTCATTCCTCTCCGGCACCTTTTATTCGATCACCATGCTGCCGGGCATCTGGCATGATATCAGCCTGTTCAATCCGTTTTTCTATATGATCGACGGTTTCCGCTATGCCATGACCGGCCATGCCGACGGCGATATCAATACCGGTATGATGGTGATTGTCGGGGTGAATGTGTTTTTATTCAGCCTGACGCATTATCTGCTGGTGAAGGGCTACCGGCTGAAGACGTAACATACTATTGTCATCCCTGATGTTATGAGGTACATCTTCTGATTTGTCACCCCGTGGAGGAGGACAGGAGTCCGACGAGCACGGGGTCCAGAAAAGGCTGAGGACAGAAGTCCGAAGCTGTCCAAATAATATGTGTTTGGTCAGTAGACCAAACACTGCTTCCACTGGATCCCGCAACCCGCTGCGCCAGCGCCAGCGCGGCGAGTGCGGCGCCTGCTTGCGCCTTATGCGGGATGACATGTATAGGAAAAGGAAAATAGCGCATTAAAGACACGGTTACAGCCTCTGTTCCGCCCTACATGCCGGTGTACCGCCGCGCTGATGTGACGATGGTACGCGGTGAGGGCGTCTGTCTGTTCGATGAGGCGGACAGGCGCTATCTCGATTTTGCTTCGGGTATTGCGGTCAATGCGCTGGGGCACGGCCATCCGCATGTCGTGGCGGCATTGAAAGTGCAGGCCGATCTATTGTGGCATTGCTCGAACAACTATCACAATGCACCACTGCTTACCTTCTCGCAGCGGCTGGTAGCGCATAGTTTCGCCGATTCGGTGTTTTTCTGCTCCTCGGGCGCGGAGGCGAATGAGGCGGCAATCAAATTCATCCGCCGGTATTTTTATGCCAAAGGCCGGCCGGAAAAACATCGCATTATCACTTTCCATGGCGGTTTTCACGGGCGTTCTATGGCTTGCATCTCTGCTGGCGGCAATGAGGTAGCACGCGAAGGCTTCGCGCCGCTGCTCGACGGGTTCGATCAGATCACATTCAATGATCTGGATGCGGTAAAGGCGGCAATCACCGATCAGACTGCGGCGATCATGCTCGAGCCGGTGCAGGGCGAAGGCGGTGTGAACCCTGTGACGCAGACATTCATGCAGGGGCTTCGGGAGATATGCGATGTACATGATCTGTTATTGTTTCTCGATGAAGTGCAGTGCGGCTATGGGCGGACGGGGTCGCTCTTCGCCTATGAGCAATATGGTATCACACCAGATATGGTGACGGTGGCCAAGGGTATCGGCAACGGCTTTCCGCTGGGCGCCTGTCTGACGACGGCGGAGGTGGCGTCGCGCTTGACGCCGGGCTGTCACGGCTCGACTTACGGCAGCAATCCGCTGGCGATGGCGGTAGGCAATGCGGTGCTGGATGTGATGCTGGAAGACGGTTTTTTCGATCATGTGACGGAAGTGGGCGATTATCTCACACAACAGCTTGAGCAATTGGCGGCGGATTATCCTTCACTGATTAAAGCAGTGCGCGGCACGGGGCTGATGCTCGGGATCGAAATGCAGGTCGATGCGCGCGATATGGCGACGAAGCTGCGTGATGCCGGGTTGCTTGTCGCGCCGTCTTATGGCAATGTGCTGCGCTTCATTCCGCCGCTGATCGTCACCAAAGACCAGTGCGATGAGGCGGTGGCGATAGCGAAAACAGTATGTGAGACTATGTTATGAAAACCCATTTCCTGACATTGCAGGATTTTTCGGCGGAGCAGTTGACGGCGATACTCGATCTGGCGGGCCAGCTGAAAGAAGAACGCCGGCAGGGCACATTGCGCGATGTGCTTGCGGGTAAGACGTTGGCGATGATCTTTGAAAAACCCTCGACGCGTACGCGTGTATCGTTCGAGGTGGCGATGACGGAACTGGGCGGCAAGGCCATGGTATTGCAGAAACAGGATCTGCAGCTGGGCCGCGGTGAGACGGTGGCGGATACGGCGCAGGTATTGTCACGCTATGTGCATGCGATCATGCTGCGCTCACATCATCATGCGACGCTTGAGGAACTGGCAGAGTACAGTTCGGTGCCGGTGATCAACGGGCTGACCGACAAATATCACCCGTGCCAGCTCATGGCCGATCTGCTGACGATGAAGGAGCATCTGGGTGGCATTTCGGGCAAGATTGTGACCTGGGTCGGCGACGGCAATAATATGTGCCATAGCTGGATGAATGCGGCGTCGATTCTCGGATTCACGCTGCATGTTGCGACTCCGAGCGGATTTCAGCCGAAAATTCCGGTCGATGAACAGGCGGTGAACGTATTCGATGATCCGAAAGAAGCGGCTGCTGGTGCGGATGTCATCGTGACTGATACCTGGGTGTCGATGGGCGATGACGACACGTTGTCGCGGCGTCAAAGTTTTGTGGAGTATCAGGTGAATGAAGCGTTGATGCGTTTGGCGAAAGCGGAAGCGATTTTCATGCATTGCCTGCCTGCACATCGTGGCGATGAGGTGTCGGATGAGGTGATGGACGGGCCGCAATCGGTGATTTTCGATGAAGCCGAGAACCGTCTGCATGCGCAAAAGGCGATTTTGTTGCACTGCCTGGGAGCGGTGTGAAGAGTGAACGAATCCGACCGTGTCGTTCCGTTTCTGATTCATGAGAGCAATGCGCGCGGGCGTGCCGTGCGCCTTCATGACGCGGTGGACCGGATCATCGCGCAGCATGACTATCCGCAGGCCGTATCGCGATTGCTTGCCGAAGCCGTCGGCATCACGGCGATGCTCTCGACCAATCTGAAGACCGATGGCGTGTTGAGTTTGCAACTCCAAAGCAAAGGCCCGGTGACGATGCTGGTGGTCGATGCGGCGCATGGCGGTGCGTTGCGCGGCTATGCTGACGTCGATGCGGACAGGCTGGCCGAAATAGTGGAAGATACATCACTTGAACAGCTATTCAGCGAAGGCTATCTGGCAATGACGCTTGATCCGGGCGAAGGGCTGGAGCGCTATCAGGGCGTGGTGGCGCTGGAAGGGACATCGCTGGCGCAGGTGATCGAGTCCTATTACCGCCAGTCGCAACAGACCGAAATGTGGATCAGGCTGGCCGTCGGTCATTATGCCGGTGGAGCCGATACGCCGAAGGGGTGGGTCGCCGGCGGGCTGTATCTCGAACGCATGCCGCTGGAGAACGATCAGGAAGACAGGTGGGAGCATCATCTCACGCTGGCCAAAACGATCCGTGATGATGAACTGCTCGATACGGCGTTGCCTTTGTCCGACATGCTCCATCGCCTGTTTCACGAAGACGGGGTGTGGGTGTATGAGCCGCATTCATTGGAAGCGAAGTGTCGCTGCTCACGCGAAAAAATGATCGCAGCTCTCATGATATTGTCTGAAAAGGAACGTGTTGATTCTGCGAAAGACGGCGTGATCGAGATGCATTGTCATTTCTGTAACCGGTGTGAAAGGATAGCGCTCGACGAGCTTGAATCACCGGCCAGCGGCTGAATGAATGGATAGCTTTATCCTCAATCTAATCATCTGATATTGATACATTATCCTCTTTTGTGTGGATAAGGAAAATTTGCCTGTTGTGCAATGCCGCCTGTGCTTTAGGGTAAATGACAGTTTCGTTTGGCAAGCCTGAATCAAGGAGAGTAAATATGGCGCGTGCCCATATCAAAGACAAGCGCAAGCAGCAGCTGATCAATGCGACGATTGATTCGATCGCCAAACGCGGGCTGACGGAAACTACCATTACCCATATTTCCAAGGGTGCGGGCATGTCACGCGGGATCATCAATTTTTATTTCACCTCCAAGGAAATGATGATGCAGGCCGTGCTCGACAGCCTGATGAACGAGTATGACAGCTTCTGGCAGACTGCGGCGGACAGGCAGAAGAGCGATCCGAAAGCAGAATTGGAGGCCATACTGGCGGCACATTTTGATAAGAAACTCTGTCAGCCGAAACGGTTGAAGGTGCTGTCAGCCTTCTGGGGCCATGCGGCGTCGCATGCGGTATATCGCGAACGGATTGAAGCGAGCGATGCGGCACTGCGCGATAAGGTGAGTGCACTGTGGGCACGGATTTCACCCAACGGCTATCAGTCGGACGCCTTTGCCCGCCAGCTGCATGCGATGATTCGCGGACTGTGGCTGTCGTTCCTGATGGCGCCGCAGGCGGTAAAACGTGAAGATCTGGCAGCCGAATGCCGGGCATTTGTGGAAGGACATTTACAGCCGTTACAGCTGGTGGAAACCCGGCAGGGGGCGGTGTCGAAACGCAAATTCCGCACGGCAAAAGACAAGACGCAACTGGATATTGAAGACTTGTTTGCATCGGCGGGGTAAATCCGCTAGATTCCATTCCCTGAATAATAGCAAAAAGGCGGATGTGGTGAGCAAAACCCCCTTACTTGATACGGTGAGCCTGCCGGCGGATACACGCAGCCTGTCGGATGAGCAGCTGAAGCAGCTGGCGGATGAATTGCGTGCCGAGACGGTGGATGCGGTATCGCATACTGGCGGGCATCTGGGCGCTGGACTGGGCGTAGTAGAGCTGACGGTGGCGCTGCATCATGTCTTTAACACGCCGGAAGACAAAATCATCTGGGATGTCGGGCATCAGGCCTATCCGCATAAGATCCTGACCGGACGACGCGAGCATATGCGCACCATCCGCCAGGGCGGCGGCCTGTCGGGCTTTTGCAAGCGTTCTGAAAGTCCGTATGACGTCTTCGGCGCAGGTCATAGCTCAACCTCGATTTCCGCCGCGCTGGGCATGGCGGTGGCGCGGGATTATAACGGAGAACAAAATGACATTATTGCTGTCATCGGCGATGGGGCGATGAGTGCTGGTATGGCCTATGAAGCGATGAACAATGCCGGAGCGCTCGGCAAACGCCTGATCGTGATTCTGAATGATAATGATATGTCGATCGCGCCGCCGACCGGGGCGATGAGTGCCTATTTAGCGCGCCTCATTTCCGGGCATTCCTATCGCAGCCTGCGTCATGTCGCCAAAATTGTCGCCAAGCGCTTTCCCGGCCCACTGCAGCGCGTCGCCAAATCGGTCGAAATGCATGCGCGCACGCTGGCGACCGGTGGTACATTATTTGAAGAAATGGGGTTTTATTATGTCGGTCCGGTCGATGGTCATAATCTCGATCATCTGCTGCCGGTGCTGCGTAATGTACGTGACAATAAGGATAGTGGACCGGTGTTAATCCATGTCGTGACTGAAAAAGGCCATGGTTACGGTCCGGCAGAGAATTCAGCCGATAAATATCACGGGGTGAGTAGGTTCGACGTGATTACCGGTGATCAGAAAAAATCGGCACCGGCTGCGCCGAGTTATACCGGTGTGTTTGCCGACACGCTCATCGAACTGGCTGAACAAGATGACAAAGTTGTGGCGATTACTGCGGCGATGCCGTCGGGGACCGGGCTGGATAAGTTTGCCGATGCCTGTCCGGACCGCTGTTTCGATGTCGGCATTGCTGAGCAGCATGCGGTGACGTTTGCTGCCGGGCTGGCCTGTGAAGGATATAAACCCTTCTGCGCGATTTATTCGACCTTTCTGCAGCGCGCCTATGATCAGGTGGTGCATGATGTGGCGATTCAGAATCTGCCGGTCCGTTTTGCGATTGACCGTGCCGGACTGGTGGGTGCCGATGGCCCGACGCATGTCGGGGCATTTGATATTGGCTATTTGTCGTCACTGCCGAATTTCGTGGTGATGGCGGCGAGTGACGAGGCCGAACTGGTGCGTATGTGTGCGACCGCACGGGCTTATGATCAGGGACCGATCGCATTTCGTTATCCGCGTGGTGAAGGGACAGGAGGCACATTGCCTTCGATTAACGAAACGATTGACATCGGCAAAGGACGGATCATCAAGGAAGGCTCGAAAATCGCACTGCTCAATTTCGGTGCGCGGTTGAAGGAATGCCGTCAGGCGGCGCAGCAGCTGGATGCGATGGGATTGCCTACCACTATTGCCGATGCACGTTTTGCCAAACCGCTGGACCGTGAATTGATTGAACGGTTGATCAAAAACCATGAAGTCGTCATCACCATTGAAGAAGGGGCGACCGGCGGTTTCGGCAATCAGGTGATGCAGTTGGCGGTCAATCAGGGCTGGCTGGATTACGATGCCGGACAGACGGCGGCAAAATTGCGCGTAATGTGCCTGCCGGATCTATTTCAGCAGCATGATGTACCTGAGAAAATGTATGAACAGGCTGGGCTGAGAGCAGCCGATATTGTACGCCATGCCTGCACTGCGCTGGGGATGGATGTGCCGCAACGGGAAACGGCAACCAAGTAAATTTCATGCTATATGTCGTTGACGATCATACCTTGCGTTTTGAAGGAAGGGACTATGTCTGTGCCATCGGCAAAGCCGGGTTCGTATCGGTACAGGAAAAACGCGAAGGCGATTTGAAGACGCCGATCGGTAGTTTTGTGTTGCGGGAATGCTGGTACCGCCCGGATAAGGTCGAGATGCCGGATATAGCACTAGCTGTCAAACCGATTACCCGCCAGAATGGCTGGTGCGACGATCCGTCCCATCCCGACTATAACCGCCATGTCAGTTTGCCTTTCGATGCATCGCACGAAACCCTGTGGCGCGAGGAGGATAAGTGTTATGATATCGTGATTCCGCTGGGCTATAATGATGATCCGCCGGTTCCGGGCAAGGGTAGTGCCATTTTCCTGCATGTCGCCAAACCCGATTATGATACGACGGAAGGTTGTGTTGCGCTGGCAAAGGCGGATTTGCTGGCGATTCTCCCCTCTCTTGATATGGAGACGCGAATTCATATCATGCCTGAACAGCCCATATAATAGGCTTGCAGTTTTGCTGTTAAAACAGTAGGTTTATAGCCTATTTCAACCCACTCACAGAACAGGACAAAATGATGACTGCTGCACCACAAGCCATTGAAACAGATTACAAAGTTGCCGATATTACGCTTGCCGACTGGGGGCGCCGTGAAATCGCCATTGCCGAAACTGAAATGCCGGGCCTGATGGCGCTGCGCGAAGAATATGGCGGCAAACAGCCGCTTAAAGGGGCGCGGATTGCCGGCTGGCTGCATATGACGATTCAAACGG
>JANQJY010000060.1 GCA_028281385.1 Rickettsiales bacterium
AGAAAGCATCGTGAAGCCATGAACCAGTTCATTGCCATTGCCGTCATTGCCGTCCTGATTCTGGGCGGAATGCTCGGTATGCAGTATATGAATGTCAGTGAAGAAGTGGAATCGCTGAACAGCGATTCAGAAACCTTCGTGCGTGAACTGATTCCCGAACTGGTCGCCGGCGGCTGGGATCAGTCGGTGGTATTTCCTGTCGCGCATCGGAATTTCACCTCGCAGGTGAATCCCGCAGACTGGCAGAAAATAGCAACGATTTACACAAACAGCTTCGGCGCATTGAATGAACTAGGCCCGTGTGAAGGCGATGCCAATCTGCATGAAGGCCCGCAGGGCCGCTACAGCACGGCCAATTATAGCTGCGAGGCCTTTTTCGAAAAAGATGGCGGAGTGATCGAGATCGGTGTCGGGCAGGAAGAGGGCGTCTGGAAACTGATGAGTATCCGCATCAATTCCCCGGCACTTTCACGCTACCATAATTAGTAGCTAGTTATGAGTAGCTAGTAGCAAGAAAATGTTTGTTAAATGGGTTATAATAAAAACTTTGAGGATTTACTGGTGTGGCAAAAAGCGGTTGCTCATGCAAAATCAATCTATGAAGCAACACAAACGTTTCCAAAAAAATGTACGGACTAACATCACAAATGCGCCGATGTGCCATATCTATTGCGTCCAACATCGCAGAAGGCGCGGCACGCAACTCAACCGGGGAATTTTCTCAATTCCTTGGTATCGCTGCCGGTTCCAATGCTGAATTATATACACAACTAGTCATTTGCAGAGATATTGGCTTACTTGACACTCAATCCTTCGATATGTTTAGTGAACAATCTCAGGAAATTGGACGTATGCTAAGCGGCCTGAAATCCAGCCTGAAAAATACGAGCCCCAAACCAGCTACTAACAACTAAGGACTAGCGACTATCATGACCTTCTGGCAGAAACTGAAATTATGGTTCCAAAATCCCTTCACCTATCGCCGCAGACAACGCGAGTGGGCCAGCCGTTTCGACTTTGATCCGGCACGCCCGCGCCATCCGCTGCCGCTCGATCCGGGCAATGACCCGTGGAGGACTTAGCGTTGTCACCCCGCACTTGTTGCGATTGTCACCCCGCAGAGCATTGCGATTGCGGGGTTAAAAATAGTTAAACCACATGCACTCTGATAAACAGTATTGCGTCTATATCATGGCCAGCCGTAAGAATGGCTATTTCTATACCGGTGTGACGAATGATCTGATTCGTCGTGTTTACGAACATAAAGAGGGCAAATTCGGTGGTTACACAGACCGCCACCACATCAAACGCCTCGTCTATTATGAAATATTCGAACAGGCCGACGCAGCTATTGCACGAGAAAAATTGATAAAAAAATGGAAGCGTGTATATAAGACCGATGCGATAGAGCGCATGAATCCCAACTGGAAAGACTTATATGATGAATTAACCCAGATAACCCCGCAATCGCAATGCTCTGCGGGGTGACGAGAAAAGAAAAGATAATGGAAAAGTTTACTACCCTCACCGCTACTGCCGCGCCGCTGCCGCTGCAGAATATCGATACCGATATGATCATCCCCAAGCAGTTTCTGAAAACCATCAAGCGTACCGGCCTCGCCGAAGGGCTGTTTTTCGAAATGCGCTATGATGTTGACGGTAAGAAGATTGACGATTTTATTCTGCATCAGGCACCGTATGACACTGCGCAGATTCTGATTGCCGGTGATAATTTCGGCTGCGGCTCATCGCGCGAGCATGCGCCTTGGGCGTTGCTTGATTTCGGCATTCGCTGTGTGATCGCGCCAGGCTTTGCCGATATTTTCTATAACAACTGCTTTAAGAATGGCATTTTACCCATTCGATTATCACAGGAAAATGTTGATAAGCTGATGGCTGTTGCTGAACAGCCGGACAATCAAATCGCCATCGATCTGGAAACACAGATCGTGCGTGCCGCCAATAAAGAGTATCGGTTCGAGGTTGATCCGCATCGCAAGTACTGCCTGCTGAACGGACTTGATGATATCGGCCAGACACTGGAGAAAGCCGGGGCAATTGATGCCTATGAATCCAATCGCCGCGAACAAACGCCCTGGCTGTTCAAACAGGCTAGCTAACGGCACTTGACCGCAACCGGCAATCCTTTTACCTTGCACCGCACATTTTCAAGGAAGGAAAACAGGTGAACGCTAAACACATTTTATTACTGCCCGGCGATGGGATCGGCCCGGAAGTCATGCATGAGGTCAAGAAATTGCTGGCATGGCTGAGTGAACATGGCAGCACGAGTTTTGCCTACTCCATCGAGCTGATCGGCGGTATCGCCTATGACGAGTTCGGCACGCCTTTCCCTGACCAAACGCTTGAGGCCGCCCGGCAGGCCGATGCGATCATCCTCGGCGCGGTCGGCGGGCCGAAATGGGAATCGCTCGATTATGCCGTGCGCCCGGAACGCGGTCTGCTCAGCATTCGCAAAGAGCTTGGGCTATTCGCCAATCTGCGCCCGGCTATCTGTTTCGATGCACTGGCCGAGGCGTCGAGCCTGAAGCATGAACTGGTCGCCGGACTCGATATCATGATTGTGCGCGAACTGACCGGCGGCATTTATTTCGGTGAACCACGTGGTGTGGAAATGCGCGGCAATAAACGTGTCGGCTTTAACACACTGGTCTATAGTGATCATGAAGTGCAACGCATTGCCCGCGTCGCCTTTGATCTCGCACAGAAACGTCATGGAAAACTCTGCTCGGTCGATAAGGCCAATGTACTGGAGTCCACCGAGATGTGGCGCGAAGAGGTGCAAAAAGTCGGCGATAGCGACTATCCCGATATCGAGCTGTCGCATATGTATGTCGACAATGCGGCGATGCAGCTGGTGCGCAATCCGAAGCAGTTTGATGTATTGATGACCACCAACATGTTCGGCGATATTCTGTCGGATTGTGCGGCGATGCTGACCGGATCACTCGGCATGCTGCCCTCGGCCTCGCTTGGTGAAGAGACCGGCGGCAAACGCGCTGCACTGTATGAGCCCGTGCACGGATCAGCGCCTGACATTGCCGGTCAAGGCATTGCCAACCCGATCGCAACCATGCTAAGCGTGGCGATGATGCTGCGTTACAGCTTTGATCTGGGTGCACAAGCTGATATGCTGGAAGCAGCGATTTCCGATGTGCTGGATCAGGGTCTGCGCACCGGTGATATCATGTCGGATGACATGAAGCAGGTTGGCACTGCTGAGATGGGCGATGCGGTGATCGCTGCTCTGGATGCGCGCAAACGCAAAGCCGCTGCTTAAAAGGGAAGGAACGTTATGATTCGTCAGCTTTTTACCTATATCATGATCGGACTGTGGGTCGCGTCACCCGTTTTTTCCAGCCACGATTCCATCGCCGAAAACAAACCAAAGGATCTGTTGAAAAAAGCGGCGGAAACCGTGGCGAAACCGGCAGCCGCGCCATTGCCCATCAAGCAGCAGTTTGAAGAGGCGACGCAATCGCTTACCTTTTATTTCGCCTGCAAGGGCAAGCGCGACGATATCAGCCTGAACACCCAGGAAGAAAGCAAGCTGTTTCAGAACCTGCTGTTCATCATGTCGGACTATCACAAATATATTCAGGGTACCGGTACAGGCGTACCCGTTGACGAAGCACTGAATATCGCCACCATGGAACGGCTAGCCATCGAAAAACAGACCAAGGAAGACTTGGCGCTGGGATGCGGTTACAAGGCGTTTGAGGACATGCCGGGAAAGATTATGCGCACCGTCAATTATGAACCGCCGAAGAAAAAGAAAACCAAAACGGTTATTGATGAAGAGGGTAACGAAATAGAAGTCGAGGTGGAAGAAGAACCAACGGGACCGGCCATCAAACCCGTCATCGGCGAACGGACAGCACCACAAACCGGTTATCCGGAGTATAGGCAATGAGCTACAAACTCGCTATCGTCGGTGCTACCGGCAATGTCGGTCGCGAGCTTCTGGCCATTCTCAGCGAGCGTGACTTTCCCGTGCGTGAAGTAGTGGCGCTTGCTTCGGAACAATCCAGAGGCAGGGAAGTCAGTTTCGGCGATGTCAAAACCCTCGAATGTCAGGCCCTGAGTGACTATGATTTTCACGGCACCGATATCGCATTATTCTCTCCCGGCTCGAGCGTATCGGCTGAATATGCGCCGATCGCCGCCGATGCCGGTTGCGTGGTAATTGATAATACCTCTTACTTCCGCATGGATCCGGAAATTCCGCTGATCGTCCCCGAAGTCAACGCCCACGCGCTGAACAATTTCGGTGTACGCAATATCATCGCCAACCCGAACTGCTCGACGATTCAGATGGTCACCGCATTGGCACCACTGCATCGCGTCAACCCGATTAAACGCATTGTGATCTCGACCTATCAATCGGTCTCGGGCGCAGGCAAGGCAGCGATGGATGAGCTGTATGATCAAACCAAGGCGCTGTATATGAATGAACATCAGGACGCCGAACAATTCACCAAACGCATCGCTTTTAACATCATTCCGCATATCGATGCCTTCCTCGATGACGGCTTCACCAAGGAAGAGGCCAAGATGATCAATGAAACCAAAAAGATCATGGAAGATGATGCCATTCAGGTTTGTGCGACCTGCGTGCGTGTACCGGTGTTTGTCGGGCATGGCGAATCAGTGAATGTCGAATTTTCTTCACCGATCACCGAAGAAGAGGCCTATGCGATTCTGGAAGAAGCACCCGGCATCGTCGTCGCCGACCGCCGCGAAGATGGCGGCTATATCACACCGCTCGAAGCCACCGGTGATGACGCAACCTTCGTCTCGCGCCTGCGGCTGGACCCGTCAGTACCGCATGGGCTGGCTATGTGGGTCGTCTCGGACAATCTGCGCAAAGGCGCAGCACTCAATGCGGTACAGATTGCCGAAGAACTGATTGCCAATTACAATCTACTGCCGCAGGCGGCGTAAAAAGAGAGGAAAGGCATGACACAGGCACTGGCACGCAGCGCGATTTTCATTCCCGGCGATCATGAGCGTGCAATGCACAAAGCGTCATCACTTCATGCCGATGTGCTGATTTTCGATCTGGAAGACGGGGTTTCGGATGAGCGTAAGCCAGCAGCGTTCGAAGCTATCCAGACACTGCTTCGCAATACCGAATTCCCGAATCATACGGTGGTGGTGCGCATCAATCATCGTTCGACCGGCTATTACACCACCGATATCG
>JANQJY010000061.1 GCA_028281385.1 Rickettsiales bacterium
GCTCATAGGCAAATAACAGGAATCCACCCGCTACCATCAGCACGACACCGCCCATAATCGTTTCAATCGCATTACGTCCCATCGCTTACGCCCATACCCCCGTCATTCATCATCCGGCGTCCACGCCACGTAATCCGCTGTGGTTTTCGCACGCCTGCCGCCTTTCAGCAAATGTCCTTCCGGCAGATAGCGATGTGCTGTACCCGTCAGATTGGGCAGATGCGGTTTTTGCCAGTCATGCACGGGAATTTGCGGACCATCCGTCGGCGCCTTGTCGGTAGTATAATGCAGCCAGCAATGCCAGTGTGCCGGCACTTTTGACGGCTCGGCCACCCCCTTATAAACCACCCAGCGTTTGCGCCGCCCCTTTTTAGGCGTACGGCGATGCTGATAATAGCAATTGCCAAACTCGTCTTCGCCTATCAACTGTCCGGCGAACAATGTGTGTAACCATGTGGCCAAATGTGTCATGCGCGACTCTCCCTAATTATCCAGAAAACTTCGCATTTTCCGCGAACGGCTCGGATGTTTGAGCTTGCGCAGCGCCTTGGCTTCGATCTGGCGGATACGCTCGCGTGTAACCGAGAATTGCTGCCCGACTTCCTCGAGCGTGTGGTCAGTATTCATGCCGATACCGAAGCGCATGCGCAGCACCCGCTCCTCACGCGGTGTCAATGTCGCCAGCACACGCGTCGTCACCTCGCGCAGATTCAGGTGAATCGCCGAATCCAGCGGCAGAATGGCATTCTTATCTTCGATGAAATCGCCCAGATGCGAATCTTCTTCATCACCGATCGGCGTCTCCAGAGATACCGGTTCCTTAGCAATTTTCATTACCTTGCGAACCTTATCCACAGGCATCACCAGCCGTTTCGCCAGCTCTTCCGGTGTCGGCTCACGTCCCATCTCATGCAACATCTGACGGCTGGTGCGTACAATTTTATTGATCGTCTCGATCATATGTACCGGAATCCGAATCGTGCGCGCCTGATCGGCAATCGAGCGGGTGATGGCCTGACGAATCCACCAGGTTGCATAGGTGGAGAATTTATAGCCACGGCGATATTCGAACTTATCAACTGCTTTCATCAGACCGATATTGCCTTCCTGAATCAGGTCGAGGAACTGCAAACCGCGATTAGTATATTTCTTCGCGATTGAAATCACCAAGCGCAGATTGGCTTCGATCATTTCCTTCTTGGCTTTATTGGCATCGCGCTCACCTTTGCTGACGGCGCTGACAATACGCTTGAACTCCTGAATATCGGTGCCGACCTCATAGGCGGTTTTGGTAATATCTTCGCGAATGTCCTTAATCTCATCCTTATGTTTGCTGTAATAGCTTTTCCACGCCTTGTCCTTCATCCGGCTGAGACCGGCCAGCCATTTCGTATCAATTTCACGCCCGGCATAATGCTCAAGAAATGCTTTGCGTTTGATCTTGCAGCCTTCCGCCAACCGCAGCAGTTCCATCTCCTTGGTGATAATCTTGCGGTTGGTGCCGTATAATTTATCCATCAGCTCTTCCACCCGCATATTGTTGAAGCGGATATTGAGCATGATCTCGACCATTTCATCGAGGAGTTTACCATATCGTTTCTTATCAGCATCGGCGAGTTTACCCTCTCCCCGTGCCATGGCCAAGCGTTTCTCATGCAGCTTGATCATCTTCTTCGCTACTTTGGAGAACTGGTCAAATGCTTCCAGAATCTGCGGCATCAGGGCATTTTCCATAGCGACAAGTGACAAGGTCGTCTCATCTTCCTCGTCATCCTCTTCTTCTACACGATTTGACGCACGCTCTTCTCCCTCTTCGTCTTCGTCCTCCTCATCGCCACCGTCATACTCTTCCTCATAACTTTCCTGCTCTCTGGTGGCATCGGCAAATTTATCTTCGGTTCCCGCGCCGTAGGTCGCATCCAGATCAATCGCGTCACGCAACATCATCTCACCATTCGACAGCGCATCGCGCCACTGCATGATCTCCTGCATCACCGTCGGGCTTTCGCAGAGAGACCGGATAATCATCTCCCGTCCTTCTTCGATGCGCTTGGCAATGGCAATTTCCCCCTCGCGGGATAACAGCTCTACATTGCCCATCTCGCGCAGATACATGCGCACCGGATCATCCGAACGCCCATAACTCTCTTCTTCTTTTTCCTTCGCTGCCCCCGCTTCAAAATTGTCGCTGTCATCATCCGTCTCGAGCAGCGCTTCATCTCCATCCTTGGCGTCAAAGTCCTCTACTTCCTGGACTTTAACCTTCTGTTTTTCAAGCGTTGTGATTACCTCGTCAATCACTTCAGGAGAAAACTCCTCTGCGGGAAGATGTTTATTCAATTCATCATAACTCAACTTACCACCCTTGGTTTTTCCTAACTTTACCAGCTTTGCAAGCAACGCATCCGAGACAGTCTGATCCTTCTTTGTGCTGGTTTTAGCAGCGCTTTTTACCGCAGTTTTTGGCGTCTTCTTGGCAGTGGATGCTTTCATAGCAGTTGCTTTCTTATTTGGTGTTTTATTTACGGTGGTCGCAGTTTTTTTCGTCGTTGCCGTTGCTTTCTTAGCGGAAGGCTTTTTCACTGGTGCTTTTTTTGCCGTAGGCTTCTTGGCAGTGGTCGCTTTCTTCGTCACGGCAGATTGTTTTGTCGTGGCTTTCTTGGCAGCAGGTTTTTTCGCTATCGTTTTGCTGACTGGTGCTTTTTTTGCCGTAGGCTTCTTGGCAGTCGTCGCTTTCT
>JANQJY010000075.1 GCA_028281385.1 Rickettsiales bacterium
CCACGCCACTGTTCCCTAAGCGCTTGTTTCAATACACGGCAAGCCTCATGGTTGGGCAGTATGATATGCAGCCGTGCCAATGCCATGGGATCGTCCGCATGACGATCCAATACATACCAGGCCAGTGCTTCAAGAAATGGCTGATTCAGGGGAAATGTACTCATACTGGATTGCGGCATGTATCACAGCATAGAATAAAAACAGATATGCCTTAATATTTTTTTGCGTCGCATGGAATAAGAAGGATGGCGTGCCAATTTTATGGCAACGACGTCGTTAATTGCCTCGGCACCCTCCAACTGATCATAACCGGCAATCCATCGTCATACATGCTGTAGGTAGCAGACTTCATTGCTTATTTACGGTTTTTTAACCCTTTATCGGTTATAGCTGGGAGGTGAGAAAATAAATGTAATTTCGTCATTCCGAACAATCCGTAGGATTGGAGGAATCCGGATCCCTCGTCGTCCGCCTCTGCATCTGCTACGGCGGGACTCGCTCGGGATGACGGAAATGTAACGGAGAAGTGAGATGTCGAAAGACAAGGGAGAGCTTGAAGATATCAACGAAATTGCAGGGGGTACCGGTGGGACCGTCGGTATCCCTGTTGATATTGATGAAAGCAGTGTTCGGCTGGAACTTGCCTATATCTGGGCAGGACACACCGCTGTTGGTCTGAAGGGTATGATGTGCCTGTATACCCTGCCCGATCAGAATTCGGTCCGCTCACAAAAGGAAGGGCTGAAATTCTGGTTTGGTCCGGGCGATACCGATTATGCCATCAAGAAACTGAAAGAACATTATAACGGCGGCGCCTTGCCGAATACGCCACTGCTGCTTAATCCGATCGTACATAAGGTGAAAAAGGACAAGAAAGGCAAAATTATTGCCAAACCGCTTGGTTCCGGCATCATGTGGTGTACCGCCATGGCACTGGGAATTCATCGACTCGATGATGACGCAATCGAACGCATTTACGATCTCGGCGTGTTTCATTCGCCCTTTGAACGTGGCGATGACAATAAGCGTGCCGGGCTGAAAATCCTTGCCTATTCGGACCGTATCGTCTGGCCTTTGCCGGATGGTGTCTCTACCGACATTAACGAAGCCTTTTACGATCTGGTCAATCTGGAGGCACCGCTTTATTATCCGCTGTATTTCCTCTCCGGCGTCAAATATCTGACACTGCACGGCCTGTTCACCCATCCCAATGCCGCCCTACTCATTCCCACCATGGGAGAAACACTGCCCGCCGTCATCAAAGAGGATGGCGAAGTCGACATGTCGAGAGACAAAAAGCTCAGCGGCTTCCAGCATGACAGTGAGAATATGCAGAATTACGTCAAGCTTTATCAGAAGGACCCGCAGGAAATACTCGACGCCCGTCAATGCTGGGATGCCTATGACCGTACGCATTCGCTCTATATGAAATGGGGACGCGATGTGAAGGACATTACGCATAACAACCGTTTCTTCAATCTCTGCGCGCGCGATGTCATGCTGTTCGATGCGACCGGACCGATGCGCAAAGGTTCCGATGAAGGATTTGACTTCCTCGTACCGGGACTAATTCCCCGCGGCGCCATTACCATTCTGGCCGCATCCGGCGGATGCGGTAAAAGCTCGATCGCGCATGAATTATGCATCCATTGCGCGATTGACCGTGAACCCGAAGAGGCCAAACCCTTCTGGCTGGGACAACCCGTCAATACCGATGCCGCCGCTGATGGCATCTGTGTCTACTTCTCCGGTGAGGACGGCCCGGCCATTATCAACGCCCGCGCCGAACTGTATGACCCGGAAGGCCGTGCGATTCGTCTGCAGTTTCATCGTGCCGATTTCGGTTCGGAAGAAGTCACTTTCGCACAGTTTATTACCGACCGGCTGATGAACATGCCCAATATCCCGCTGATCG
Organism: Rickettsiales bacterium; assembly: GCA_028281385.1. Lineage (GTDB taxonomy): Bacteria > Pseudomonadota > Alphaproteobacteria > Rickettsiales > UBA3002 > JANQJY01. The sequence continues at coordinate 1,916 of JANQJY010000075.1, forward strand.
TTGTTGACCCGGCACGAAAATATTTAACCGGTGATGAGGAAGACTCCGAAACCGTGAATGAGTTTTTCATGGCGCTTGAGGAACTGGCGATGGAAAAAAATACTGCTGTAATCGTCGTGCATCACCTGAAAAAGGGCGCCAAACCGCAATCCATTCCCGAAGTGTTAGATGAACTGCGTGGATCACAGGTCTTTATCGATCGCGCGCGTGTCGTGCTCGGCATGTTCCGCGAAGGGATTCACACCATTGTCGGCCTGGCGAAAAACAACATTCCGCCATCGCTCGGTATGGTCACCGAAGAGCGCGTGTTCGTACGTAATCCGAAAACGCTCAAGCTGATGTGGTTGCCGGGTGAAGAAGGTGTACGCCGCGATACGCTGACACAGGATCAACTCGATCAGATGGAATATGAATCCTTCAAACGCCAGATCGACGCCGCCAAGGAAGGCGGCCATATTTCCGCCGAAGAGGAAGAGGAATACATCCCTCCGAGCCTGCGGAATGATTAATATTAATCTCCGCCGTTGGCATCACCTTTGGCGGATGTATGCGCTGTCACCTGTTTTTCTGAACGCAGAATCTCTAGCGGCACATGCTCCGCTTCAGGATCACGGTGGATCGCGTATTCGGTCTGCGTCGGATAAGCAATTTCAGCCTTATGATGATCAATAATCTGCGCGATTTTCAATAACACATCATGCTTGATCTCATGATATTTTATCCAATTGGTAGTATGGGTAAAGGTATAGACAAAGAAATCGCAGGACGAATCATTGAATTTATTAAAATTAACGATCATCGTCTGAGATTCATCAATCGCCTCATGATCGAGCAGCATCTGTTTGACATCCGCGGTAATCAGATCCATCACGCCGATATCGTCATAACGAATGCCAATGGTTTCATAGATGCGCCGGTGCGTCATGCGTGACGGATTCTCGACCGAGATATTGGTAAAGACAGAATTGGGCACATAAAGCGGGCGTTTATCAAAGGTACGGATTGTCGTCATGCGCCAGCCAATTTCCTCGACCGTGCCCTCGATTTCTTGATCGGGTGAACGAATCCAATCACCGACTTTGAAGGGTTTATCGAAGTAAATGATCAGCGCGCCGAAGAAATTGGCCAGCATGTCTTTTGCCGCAAACCCAACCGCCAAACCACCGACACCACCAAATGCCAAAAGACCGCTGATGCTCACTCCAAGATTCTGCAAAGTAATCAGCACGGCAGTGATCGTCACCGAAATGCGCAGTAATTTGCTGATCGCATTCACGGTTGTCAAATCGACTGCTTCTTTTTTACGCTTTTTCTTTTCGATATAATATTTTTCACCTTCGCGAATGAACCGTACCAGCCCCCAGGCCAGCATCAGCACGATCGCAACATCGCGAATGCTGATAATATCTTTGAAAATTTCGGCCTGTGATTCTTCGTAAATCACACCGATGGCATAAGAAATGCCATAAATCCACACCAGTACCTTCAGCGGTTTGCGCGCCGCTTCGAGCGCAATATCATCCCATTTGGTTTTGGTTTTCGTCAAACGCTTGCCAAAAACCGTCAGGCAGATACTAGCAGCAATACTCAGCAGTCCTGTGACCAATAAAATAAGGAATATCATGACCATCCAGTCATACTCCGGATGGATGGAAAGCTGCTCCAACAGGCGGGTTTTATACTCTTCGAGTGTCATGGCGCGCAGCATAGTCGGCCATCATCAGAGTGCAAGACTAAAACGCATCCTTACGTGCACGCAATTCGGCAAAGACATGTGCGGCTGGTGCATTCTCCATATCCAACATCTCGCGAATTTCATCGCTGGCAGTACGCAGGAACGGGTTGGTCAGTTTTTCTTCGCCGATTGACGCCGGAATCGTCGGCTTATCCTGTTCCCGGCGTTGTTTTACCTCCTCCATACGCTTGTGCAGATAAGGATTATTCGGCTCGACCGACTGTGCGAATTTGCCATTATTTTCGGTATATTCATGGCCGCAATAGCACATGGTCTTATCGGGTAATGCAGCCATGAGCTCGAGACTATGCAGCATCACTTCAGCCGTACCCTCAAACATACGCCCACAGCCCATGCAGAACATCGCATCACCGGAAAACAACGCATCGTCCTCTTTGGCGTAAAAAGCGATATGGCCGGTGGTGTGGCCAGGTACATGCAGAATCTCGATCGCTGTCGCGCCGAGCATAAAGCGCTCACCTGCCTTTACCTTGATATCAATTTCGGGAATACGCTTCGCATCGCCGTCAAACCCCACCACTTTTGCGCCTGTGGCTTTTTTTACGCCCTTATTACCATCGGTGTGATCCCAGTGGTGATGGGTGTTGAGGATATAATCAAGCCGCCAGCCTTTGTCATCAAGCGCTTTCAGCACACCATCCGCCTCGGCCGGATCAATCACCGCCGTGATGCCCTCTGCTTCATCACGTAGCAGAAAATTGTAATTGTCGAAGACATAACGCATGTCGAGAATATTAATGGACAGGCTCATGCACTGATCATAGTCACTCGTCAGGACGTTAGCAAGCATTCGAGAAGGATATTGCGTGCCGGACTGCTACGATATTTACACCCTGAAAATACCGTTGATCCAAGAATCACCGATCAAATTATTAACGCTTCGGGCGTAAACATGGTAGCGGAGGAGGGATTCGAACCTCCGACACGCGGATGATGATTTAGATCAAAGGCCCTCCCTATAACAAGTCACAACAGAAGATAATAAATAAGTCAGATGGTTATGTCGATCTTGTTGTTGTCACCTATGATCATTTTTGACCACTTTTTACGAGCTAGTGTCCCATGAGTGTCCCACGGATATATACGACAACCCTTATCTAACCGAGCCTCCAAACATCGACTTGCAGATATGCTGACTGCTATGGAGTAAGCGCAACAACATGATCCGGTCTTCATCGACACGGTAAAAGAGCTGATAGGGCGGTATGGAAAGTTTGCGAATTTCCTCGCCCAGATGTGGTCGCGATTCCGCCATGCGAGGGTTGGCGGCCAGATACTGTATCTTCTCGTCAATCAGGGAGAGATAATGGTCTGCGGCTTGAGGGTTCGCTGGGCAAGGAAAAAGATGGCATGACGTACATCGGCCCTAAAGCGAGCGGTTTTACTGATGCGTATCACGATTTCAGTTCAGGATGGGCGTCATGTAGTTCAGCGCGTAGCTCTTCGACATCCCACGCATCGACATTGCCTGCCTTCACATCGGCCAGCGCTTCATCGATATAGGGCTTTGCCCATGCGTCATCCTCGGCGGGGAACATGGCGTCAAACGCGTCCTGCTCACTGGCAAACATACCTGCCGATACCTG
>JANQJY010000092.1 GCA_028281385.1 Rickettsiales bacterium
TCCGGAAGGCGCGACAATCGAATGGGAATTCCGTCCGGTGCCGGGTGACGATACCGATGCGATCATCAACCGGTTTCATGCGCACGCTGCCGAGTTGGAAGCGCAGATGCACACCGTCTCGCCGGAAGCAAAGATCGTCACCCGCATGAGTTCGCAGATTCCCGAATTTCACTTTAATGATGATACGCCTCATCTGGCTGAGATTCTGGCCGTCGCGCAGACAAACAATATCAATGCCGTGCCGTTCGGGACGGAAGCCGGTGTGTTCCAGCAGTTCGGTCTGCCGGTGGTGGTGTGCGGTCCCGGCCATGTCGATCAGGCGCATACCGCCAATGAATTCATCGAAAAAGCGCAGCTGGAAGCATGCATCGCATTTCTGGACAGATTAACGTCGCACCTTGAAAAAGAGACAACATAGATTTACGTATAGGGTATGGAACAGGACTATATATTACCTAATGAAGGAGTGTACTCGCAGATTACGCATTTGGTGAAGGTGAGCGTATTGCCGAGCTATCTGGAAGAGCATTCCGATCCGTTAGATTATCATTATGTCTGGGCCTATACTATTCAGATTGAGAATCTGAGTCAGAAGGAGGTGCAGTTAGTGAGACGCTACTGGCATATCACCGATGCGAACGGTCAGATACAGGAAGTGCGCGGTGAAGGGGTCGTTGGTGAACAGCCTCGCCTTAAACCCAATGAAGGATTTCGCTATACCAGCGGCGTATCGCTAATGACTTCTTCGGGTATGATGACAGGGCATTATGAGATGACTGATCAGGAGGAAAACAGCTTCCTTATTGATATTCCTTCATTTTCTCTGGATAGCCCGGCTCAGATGCAGCGCCCGAATTAGGAAAAAAATCCGCGCATTGTCATATTTCTGTCATATTTCTCTGCTATGCTGTAAAAGTATAAAATTATAAGGAACATGGCTTAAACAATGAATGCACCCGTACAGCAAATGTCATCGCAGATGGCCAGTGTCATTGCCGGTATGAAAGATGACGGTAGTGGCGGTGCCGGACAAGGGTCGCTGATGCAGGACGTCCTGAATGGTTATGCCTTTTATATTCTGCCGCTGACGATGCGTGTTTCGACCAATTTGGAGGCGATTGGCGGCTATAAGGGCGTCAATCAGCCGATTTTTCAGCTTGCCAGTAATATGATGAATCAGAAGGGAAATGCGGTCGGGCTTGCGTCTATCGTTATGGATCTGTTATCACGCCTTGATCCGGCGATTATGGATAATTTCGGCAGTCCTGAGGAACTGTTCGGGTTTCTTGAAACGATGGCGCAGGACATCATGAATGGTGGCGGTGATATATTCGCCTCCATGGCGCAAATCAGCTATGATGATGATTTCGACAGAGCACTTGCCATGCAGTCTGGGTTGAAGGTACAGAGTTTGCCGGATTATTCAATTGATCAGTTTGACAGTGCGCAGGGAATGATCGTATAAGTTGTGGGCTTGTTTCAGGCCACTCTTTCAGAATACCAAACTGAAAAAAAATTACTATTGCAAAATTTGCATAACAGCTTTGCTAAATTGGCACTACTCATTCCGGCCGGACACTTCATAATCACTTTCGTACAGGATAACTTTTCTTGGGATGAGGTGTTGAAATGTCTGAACGATTTACTGTTCCATCATTTTTTATATGGGTTGCTTTTGCGGTGTTACTGGTCACATCGGCCTGTGCGCCGACAGCGCCGAGAAGCAGCGCATGGGACCATATTTCCGGCACAGCACAGGTGGCAAAAGTCAATAATATTAAAAGCCTGATTACGCCGGGCTTTAAATAAGACCTGTGAGTGAAAGGAATTGTCCCTTTCTCAAGGGATTTCTTTAGCCTTTTCTTGTGTTACATTAATGTAGGACGATTTATCCACAGTGTTTCCTGTCTTGTGGATAAGCTATGGGCAGGCCGCATTCGTCTCTCAACATGACATCATTTTGGTTTCGATGAGAAATATGCTATACTCTCAAAAACATATCACGAGGTGACAGGTTTATGATACCCGGAAAGCTGACCATTATCGCCATTGTCGGGTTGGGGGTCTATCTCTACCAGAGCGGTGCGATTGAAAAGGTGGAGGAATATGCGGCCACGGCAGGCGAGTATTGCCATCAGATCGTCGATGAAACCGGTATCTTTGAGTTGCGGGAACTATGTCATGCGGTGTTTCAATCGACCTCGGGGCTGGACCGGGAAGTAGACGGGCTGATGCGTGACTCCGGTCTGGACGAGATTGAAAGCATTGGCCGGGAAATTGATCGTGATTTTGGCAAAATGGGCCGTGAGATCAAAGGTGGTCTCGGAGAACTGGAAGGATCGTTGAAATCCAGTGGCGGCGGCAGCGGTGGTGGTGCTTCGTCCGGCTCCGGCGGCTGTTCACCCATGAAGGAATTGATGGGGGAATGTAAAGCTGCGAAGTGAGTCATCCTCTCCTCTCTGTGAATAACCTTATTACCGGTAGCATTGGCGGTGCGATGCACTAGATTAAGCCGCATGAAGACGCTGAAAGAGAATCCCTATTATCTTGTCATCGAGTGTGTGGCCTTGTTTGTACTGCTGCCGGTCATCCTGATCTATTTGCCGATGCATGGTGTGCTGTTCGCCACTTTGTGGAGCCTTGCCCTCACCACAGCGGTGATTCTGTGGTTTGGCCATGGCTATCGGCTTAAAGACATTTTTCCGCGTGGCGCGGTGGCGGCAAGGGAAAAAAGGCGCGTGCTGCTGTTATTCTTTGTATCGGCCCTGGTACTGGCAGCGGGCACCTATCTGTATCATCCGGAGCGGTTTTTAGCATTTGTTTCCGAACGACCGCATTTATGGGCGATGGTGATGATGGGCTATCCGATTTTGTCGGTACTGCCGCAGGAAGTGATTTACCGTATCTTCTTTTTTGAGCGTTACGCCGTGTTGTTCAAACAGGACTGGATGATGGTGCTGATGAGCGGACTGGCTTTCGGCCATGCGCATATCATGTTTCAGAATGTGGTGTCTTACGGGTTAAGCGTGCTGGGCGGATGGATTTTCGCTTACACTTATTTGCGTACCCGGTCCTTCTGGGCGGTGTGGGCGGAACATGCGCTCTATGGCAATTTCATTTTTACCGTCGGGCTCGGCTGGTATTTTTATACCGGCGCAATTGGTAATCACTGAGCGTTTTTGGATTTCACATCTCTGAGCACTATAGACAGTAACCGGTACAAGACAATGCTATTGAAAATATGCCAGAGGAAATGTGTGCCGATAGGTATGTCGGCGCAGATCTCGCGATCAATCGTCCGGCAGACGAGCGAGACGGTAAAGATGCCGAGTGTGACGGCGAGGTGACGCGTGGCGGCATGATGTTTCCATTGCAGGATTAGGATGGAGAGTAGCAGCATGCTCCAGGCTGGCAGATACATCACCGAGCCGTTGAGCATGTCGCGCGGCAGGAAGATTTCCGCGCAGACATTGGCGGCTTGGAATGCGGCCCATATGGCAATGACTTTCAACCAGGGCAGAGCGAAAATACGGCGATAGAGGCTGAGAAGATAGACATTGATGAACAGCGTGATGGGGATGACATCGGCCAGCAGGGTCCAGACGGCGACATGGGTGTGCCATAATCCGCTGCCGATGCCGATGGCGGCCATGGCGATGATCAATAGCCAGATATCGAGATGTTGTTTTACTGCAAACCCCGACAAGGTGCGGCTGTCTTTCCAGGCAAACCAGGCCACAATGAGAAAAGCGAGGTTGGTGACGGCGTTTAGCGGCTCCGCCCACAGCGCCGGGTCGCCGGAGCGTTCGCAATATACGTCGAAATGGGTAAAAGAGGTTTCTCCACTCATGGAGTAGAGGATGCCATAACTTTATGCTCGGCGATACGTTTTAATCGTGCTTCGCGGTTTACATTGCGAAGAATTTGGCGCATGAGGATGTAAAGCAACGTTGCGTTCAGGCTGTGCCACAGAAAATGCGTGCCGGTGGGAATCGATTCGCACACCGCATTGTCAATCGCGCGGAAGAACAACGATATGACACCAATCAATGCCGCCAGTAGAAAATTATGCGATGAAGGTCGACGTTTCATATGCAGATAGATGGCGATCATCACCAGTGCGGCCATGCTGGAGAGATAGCCGATCGAATCATTCATCGCATTGGGAAACTGGCTAACGAGCATGTGCGATGATCCGCCGAAAGCAAGGAAGCAGATAAATGCCTGAAACAGATTGCATTTGCCGATACGGAAAATCACGCTGAGGAAGAACAGCACAATAAAAGCGACGATGGGAATGGTATCGATCATTTCGGTGAATCGGGTCGGAAAGGTATGGAAAATCGTACTGCCAACACCGATCCATAGAATTAGGAAAGTCAGAATATGCATGTCCCATATCCATTTATCCTTGAGATCGGGATGTGTACGGTAATACTGAAAAATAGACGCCGCGACGACAATGAACCCGATACTGGTCAACACATTCAACGGTTCGGCAAACATCGACATATCAGTACGTTCGCACACACCGTAAAAATGCTGTCTCAGTTCGGGATTGGTGTTTTGCAATGGTTCCATAGAATCATTATAGCAGAGAATTGGTTAACAATAGATTAAAAAGAACCGATTTTACAGTGTGTTATGTCGCGCTGCACAATAAATGTCTGAGATACTGCATCAAGATTGTACCGGTCGGGTAAAAAGATTAGAATAAACACATGATTATTGATTGCCTCGAGGATGATACATCATCGAATAAATTGTTTTTTGACCATATTTTACGTCCGAATCACAGCTGCTCACCGGAAATGACAGCTGACATCATGCGCTGGGTGATGATTGCCAGCCTGTCGATCGGGGCGATGTTTTTTCTTTCCGGTGCCTGGCCGGTGGTCGGATTTCTGGGACTGGATGTGTTGCTGCTGTATCTTGGGTTTAAAGTCTATGAAACCTCTGCTAAGCGCTATGAACATTTGCGGCTTGATCAGCACCGGTTGCAGATCGAAACCGGCAATGCCAAAGGAATGCGAAGCACTATAGAAATAGAGCCTGCTTTTTTACAGATTGTCTTGTCCAATGATGTTGCCCAGAGGTTGACGGTTGGCAGTCATGGCAGGCACGTCGAAATCGGCCGGTGGATTTCACCGGGTGAGAAACAAGACGTTGCCGTCAAATTGCAGCGGGCATTGCACCATAGAAAAACGGCATTAACCGGTGTGGAACAAATTACTTCTTAAGGTGTGATTCTCCTTGCATTCTGCGGGTTCTACGCTATAACGCCCATACATTATATCTGTATGTAAGGAGAAAAAAAATGGCTGTTGCTGCGAATTTGGGTTTCCCGCGGATCGGGCTTAACCGTGAACTGAAAAAGGCGCTTGAGTCCTATTGGAAAGGCGCATCGGATGAAGATAATCTGTTGACGGTAGCCAAAGGTATGCGCGAGCAAAACTGGCAACGCCAGCAGGAACGCGGCATTGAGCATATTCCGTCGAGCGATTTTTCATTGTATGATCAGGTGCTCGATCATGTCCATATGTTCGGCGCGATTCCGCAGCGTTATACGACGCTGAAAGATGGCAATCCACTCGATCTGTATTTTGCCATGGCGCGCGGCCGTCAGACCGGCGGGATTGACGTGGTGGCGATGGAGATGACCAAATGGTTCGATACCAACTATCATTATATCGTGCCTGAGTTTGAGCCGGATCAGGCGTTTTCTCTGATGACGACAAAAGCGGTGGATGAATTCAACGAAGCCAAAGCTTTCGGCATTCACACGCGCCCGGTTATTCTTGGGCCGGTGACCTTCCTGTTGTTGGGCAAGATGCGTCGGGGCGATGGCAACAGCCTGTCGCTGCTGCCGAAGCTGTTACCGGTCTATGCGGAACTCCTCAAACAGCTTGAGGCCGCCGGTGCCGAGTGGATTCAGATCGATGAGCCTTATTTGGCGATGGATCTGAATGATGAACAACGTGCTGCCTATAAGCAAGCCTATGACGAGTTGGCGAAAGCCAAAGGTTCGTTGAAATGGTGCCTAACCACCTATTTCGAAGGGCTGCGCGACAATATGCAGACGGCCTTTGATCTACCGGTCGATGCGGTACATCTCGATCTTAAACGTTCGCTGGAACAGTTGGATGATGCATTGAAAGCGGTCAAAGACAATCAGATATTGTCGCTTGGTGTGATTGACGGGCGCAATATCTGGAAGAATGATTTGAACGCCTCGCTGGCGGTGGTGAAAAAAGCTGCTGAGAAACTGGGCAAGGAGCGGGTTATGGTGGCACCGTCTTGCTCATTACTGCATTCGCCGGTCGATCTGGCGGCAGAAGATAAGCTTGATGCCGAGATCAAAGACTGGATGGCCTTTGCCACGCAGAAGCTCGAAGAAATTGACATTCTCACCACTGCGTTGAACGAGGGTGAAGAGGTAGTGGCCGAGGCATTGGCGGAAAACAACACCTCGATTGAAACGCGTCGTCGGTCTGCGCGTATCCATAATGATGCAGTACAAAAGCGGTTTGCTTCGATTGATGAGGGTATGATACAGCGTGACAGCGCCTTTAATGATCGTATCAAACTGCAGGAGAAGCAATTGGGTCTACCGCCATTGCCGACGACGACCATTGGTTCATTCCCGCAAACCAAGGAAGTACGAGCCGAGCGTGCGAAATTCAAAAAAGGCGAGATCGACCGTGCGGCGTATGACGCGTTTCTTGAAGAGGAAACTGAGCGCTGCATCAAAAAGCAGGAAGAACTTGGTCTGGATGTACCGGTGCATGGTGAATTTGAGCGCAATGACATGGTCGAATATTTCGGCGAACAGCTTGAAGGTTTTACCTTCACCAAAAACGGCTGGGTACAAAGCTATGGCTCACGTTGTGTAAAGCCGCCGGTGATTTTCGGTGATGTCTGGCGTCCCGAGCCGATGACGGTGCGCTGGGCGAAGTTTGCACAGTCTAAAACCGACAGACCGATGAAAGGCATGCTGACTGGTCCGGTGACGATTTTGCAATGGTCTTTTGTGCGTGACGATCAGCCGCGTGAGACAACCTGTAAACAAATCGGTCTGGCGATTCGTGACGAAGCGGTGGATCTCGAAAAAGCAGGAATCAAGATCATTCAAATTGATGAAGCCGCGCTGCGCGAAGGATTGCCACTGCGCCGCGCCGACTGGGACGCCTATCTGAAATGGGCGGTGGACAGTTTCCGCATTACGGCTTCAGGCGTGAAGGACGATACGCAGATTCATACCCATATGTGCTATTCCGAATTCAACGACATTATCGAAGCGGTAGCACGCATGGATGCCGATGTGATTTCGATCGAGACGTCACGTAGCGCGATGGAACTGCTCGATGCCTTTGTCGCATTCAAATATCCCAACCAGATTGGCCCGGGCGTCTATGACATTCACAGTCCGCGCGTACCAGGGCAGAAGGAAATGACCGTCCTGCTGCGCAAAGCGCTCGATGTGCTGGAGCCGTCGCAGATCTGGGTCAATCCGGATTGTGGTCTGAAAACTCGCGGCTGGCCTGAGGTGGAAGAGGCGCTGAAAGCGATGGTGGCCTCGGCACGTGAGGTGCGGGCTGAGCTGGATAAAAAAGCGGCATAACACGGTCTATTTAACCAAAGTCAATGAGTGGAAAGGTCCGGCAGGTTAATGCTGGACTTTTCTTATGTCATAAAATAAGAATGCGAATCATTATCATTTCTATAAAGGAGTGAATAAGAATGCTGCGATCTATAGTATGTCTTGTGGTATCTGTGCTGATGGCATCGCATGTGGCGGCGGATGCAGCGGCGGAAGATGTGGTGCGCGAGCTTAATATTTATTCGGCACAAAAGGCGCATCTGATTCGCCCGATCCTGGATGTCTTTGAAGCGGAAACCGGCATCAATGTCAATGTCACGACCATCAAGAAAGACGCACTGACCGCGCGGCTTGCGCTCGAAGGCGAAGACACGCCTGCGGATATGGTGTTGACGGCGGATATCGGCAATCTCTATCAACTGTATGAGCGCAACCTGTTACAGCCTGTGACATCGGAGGTATTGACACACAATATTCCCGTTCATCTGCGCGACCCACAAGGCTACTGGCATGGACTGGCGCTACGCTCCCGTGTGATCTTTTATACCAAAGAACGGACAGTGCCCTTTATTCCAAAGAGTTATGAATATCTGGCTGATTCGCGCCTGAAAGGAGAGGTGCTGATCCGTTCGTCGAATAATATCTACAATCAGTCGCTGCTGGCATCTGTCATCGCCCATCATGGTCAGGAGAAGGCTAAAGAGTGGGCGGCTTCAGTGGTAGCGAATATGGCGCGCGCGCCCAGGGGTGGTGATCGTGATCAACTGCGTGCGGTGGCGGCAGGGGTTGGTGATGTTGCTGTTGCCAACACCTATTATTATGCGCGCATGCTCTATGGTGAGGATGAAGACGATAAAAAGATGGCGGCGTCTTTGCAGGCTGTTTTTCCTAATCAGGAGACGACGGGCGCGCATGTGAATATTCGCGGGGCGGCAGTGAGTCGATATGCTGACAATAAGGAAGAAGCGCTCAGGCTCATGGAGTTTTTATCGGGCGAAAAAGGGCAACAGTTTTTCATGACGCATAATTATGAATTTCCGGTCAACTCGGCGATGGAATGGACAGAGGAGCTCAAAGCGCTTGGAGTCTTCCGTCAGGATAGCTTGTCGCTGGACACAGTCGGTCAGTTGAACATCAATGCGGTGCGTATCTTTAATGATGTCGGCTGGCAATAGATACCGGTGGCGCGATATCGGATTTTATCTTCCCGCCATTGGTTTATCCTTACCGGTCTTTACCATTATCGCCGGTGCTGTCTGGCCGCTTGATGACGTACAGTTGGCGCATTTTTTAAGCTTGCCGCTGGAGCGTTATCTTCTCAACAGCCTGATATTAATCATAGGAGTAGGGAGCATAACACTGTTGATTGGTGTGAGCACGGCATGGTGGGTGAGTGTTTATGAATTTCCCGGCCGGGGCATTCTTGAATGGGCATTGCTGTTGCCACTGGCAGTGCCGGCGTATTTGCTGGCGATGGTGTATATTCAGTTGCTCAACGAATCAGGACCGGTGCAACAATGGTGGCGCGAATGGCTGGATGTGTCCTATGGCGAGTATATGTTTCCCGACATCTATTCCATCGAAGCGGCGATTGTTTTATTGTCGCTGGCCTTTTATCCTTACGTTTATCTTTTAGCGCGTGCGGCTTTTCTTTCGCAATCGCCGGAATATAAAGAGTTGGCCATGCTGGCGGGGCGCAAGCGGCAGCAGTATTTCCGGCGTATCGTGCTTCCCATGGCACGCCCGGCAATTGTCATTGGAGTAGCTCTGGTGATAATGGAAGTGCTGGCAGATTTTGGTACGCTCTATCTGCTCGGTGTTGAGAGTTTTACCACTGCCATTTACCGCGCATGGTACGGGTTGGGTGAACCGATGATTGCAGCCAGATTATCCGCCGGATTGCTGCTGATGGTTGCAGCGGTTCTGTGGCTGGAACGGTCTATGCGAAAGCATAAACGCTATAATTCGCCGGATGGCAACAGCGGGCGGCGGGCGGCAAAAATCAGATTACCTAAGATGACAGGAATACTGGTCACTGTCTTCTGTGCTATTCCACCTGTGCTCGGATGTGTTGTGCCCTGTCTGGTGATGATTGCACTGGTTCTGCCGGAGCCTGAACAATTATTGTCTGCACTTATTTTCCATGCGCTGTATTATTCCGTCTTAGTAGCCGGCAGTGTCATTCTGGTGGTGTGGGTTTGTGCGACGCTGTTTGCCTGTCGTCTACGGCCTCAGCCGGCGAAGCCAAGCGATGCATTATTGGTACGGCTGGCGACGCTGGGCTATGCCATTCCGGGATCCGTCATTGCGGTAGGGGTATTTGTACCGCTGCTGTTTCTGGATAAATCGCTTGCATCACTGATGGAGCAGGTGACGGGAGAACGAGGGGAGTTGTTACTGACCGGCAGTATTGCCGCGATGGTGATTGCTTGTACGATCCGGTTTCTGACGATTGGTTTCGGTGCACTGGAAACGGCGTTTGGCGGTATTTCGCACAGGCTGGATGATAGTGCGCGGTTGCTTGGAGCAGGAGGAATGAATATGTTGTCGCGGATTCATCTGCCGCTGTTACGGTCGGAGTATGCTTTTATCGCCTTTATTATTTTCAGCGAAGTACTCAAGGAACTGCCAGCCAGTTATCTGTTGCGGCCGTTCAATGTCGATACACTGGCGATCCGTACTTTTGAACTGGCGCAGGATAATCACTACGCTGCAGCATCGGGCACGGCTTTATGGATGGTGGCTGTCAGCCTGCTGGCGGTGATGGTGTTGGCTACTCTTACAGTGTCTGGCGGTAAGCGGTGGCGAATCATGCAGGCGGTTTCGTGATGGCTTCATTATTAATAGACTCTCTATCTCATCATTTTGGACAGCGGCAGATATTATCCAGTCTGTCGATGACGCTCGATACATCGGTCACATGCTGTGCGATTCTTGGACCGTCTGGCTGCGGCAAGACAACACTGTTGCGGCTGATTGCCGGGCTGGAAGCGGTACAGGAAGGGAAGATCGTGCTGACCGGTGATGATATCACCCATGTGGAACCACCGGCACGGCGTGTCGGCATGGTGTTTCAACAGCCAGCATTGTTTCCGCATATGACGGCCTTTCAGAATATTGCCTTTGGGGTAACGGATGTAGCAAAGGGGAAAGAGAAAAAAGTCACCGGTCTTCTGGAACTCATCGGACTTGCCGACAAAGCGGATCATTATCCGCATCAGCTTTCCGGCGGCGAACAGCATCGTATTTCGCTGGCTCGGTCGATCGCATCGGATATCCGTTTGCTGTTACTGGACGAGGCCTTTTCACATCTGGACGTATCAATGCGTGCGCATCTACGCGACGAAACACTGACATGGTTACGTGAATTACATATTCCCGCTGTTATGGTCACGCATGACCCGCAGGAAGCGTTAGCAGTTGCCGATTATCTGGTGGTGATGGATGATCAGGGGCGTATCAGGCAGCAGGGAACGCCAAAGGAAGTGTATGACTGTCCAGCCGACAGCTATGTTATACGCAGTTTTGGCGAAGTGAATCTGCTGGATGCGGATCGTCATTCATCGCTTATTGAAGCGCTGGTAGGCAAGAAAGCCGAGCTGGGTGTATATGCTGTCCGTGCGCAGGATATCACGCTTAGTAAGACCGGAGTCAAAGCGCAGATTCGCGATGTCCATTTTATGGGATCCTATTGTAGAATTGTCGCCGTGGTGGAGAAGAGAGAAGAATTGTTACTGCATGTATCTGCCGCATGTGCTGTTGAAGCGGACGATACAGTGTATCTTGCGGTAGATGCAAAGAAGGTGATTAAACTGGATAGTTAGGCGACCTGTTGTTGTTTCGCTTTGTGTGACGTGATGTTCTGTATAAAGCGCAGGAAGGAAATGGCGCTGTGGTGGATCGAATAATCCAGCCCGCATTCAATGCCATTTTCTTGTAAACGTTGACGCAGGTTCATATCGTTAATGAGTCGGGAGGCGGCTGCAATGCATACCTCTTTATCTTGCGTATCAATCATCAGCGCATTTTCTTCGTGTTTAGCGAATTCACCGGCACCACCCTCTTGGGGTAAGATGACTGCAGCACCGCAGGCCATCGCTTCCAGCGCGGTACGGCCAAATGCCTGATAGGTGGAAAGGTCCATAAAGATATCGGACGAGTGCAGCAGTGACGCCACTTCCATTCGTCCTAATATGCCGTAATCGCTATGCGGAAATTCCACCGGCAAATCATACTTTTCCAATTCGTCTTTCGTGCAGCCGAAAATACATAATCGAACTTTGTCGCCATACTGTGTATGCAATGCCTGCATGACCTCCAATGTCATTTTCGGTCCGCGCCAGGCCGTGCTGGGACGGATCATCGCGCTAATGGTCACAGGACCGGAACGTTCACGCAGCAGATCCGGATAGAAAATCGACTGGTCGAAACTGCCTTTGACTTTATGGACCTCTATCTTGTGTTTTTCCTTAATCACATCGCACACCCATGCGCTGAGTGCAACGAGATGGTTGCCTGGAATTAAGGTATAACTTTTCAGCGCCTGTTTTTTGAAATGCGGATACTCATCCCAGAAGAAGGGCTCGTAATCCTGTACATAATAGGCGGGAATTAAATGAGGTTGTGCCTTGATCAGTTTTTTCAGCAGTTCGACGGAATGAAAAATCGTAGCGATGGCGATGTCATAGTCTCTGGCATATTCGATGAGTTCTTCATCCTTATCGTAATAAAAGAACAGATCGTGATCAGTAAAAAAGAACTGTTCATATTCTTTTTTCGAGATCATCTTCGCAGCGATTTTGACGGGTACACCGAGCATGTGCAATCCGCGAGCGGTTTCGATCACCACCTGCGTGCCACCGGCTTTGGCGTAACATTCAGGCAGCAGGAACAGCGGTTTATATTGATGGTTTGCTTTTTGACATGGCGGGAGTGAAGTGGATGTGACGATGGGTGATTGTTGTGTGTTCAATGCGTGCTGAATACGTTCACGCATTGTTTGCAATCCTCCATGATGACGCAGTGCATGATCAATCGCGTCGAGTTTTGTTTTGCCATGTTTGGAGCGAATAGCAAAATGTGCGTCATGTGTCAGCGCTTTGCGTTTGGCATTACCAAAACTTTTTGACGTGGCATGATAGACATAGGCATCATCGGCAATGGCGATGTCGAACCCGGCATCGGCGGCACGAATGCAATAATCATTCTCTTCACCATAGCCCTGCGGAAAGGTGTCATCATCAAAATAGCCGATCTTACGGATGACTTCACGTTTGATGGTAAAACAAAATCCGTTTGCGACCGGTACGCGCGGATAGGCATGTGCCGAGGCAGCGGTAATGATGCGTGCATAGTCGGCAACGCTCATGTCTCCCGGAATGACATTTTGCTTCCACCGTCCTTTTTCATCAAACACATGCGGAACAGATTGATAGGTAGCAGCGTTAGATAGCGGTCCGATCATACCGATTTTGGCATCACTTTCGCCGCAGGCAATGATGGCATCGTTCCATCCGGGAGAAACAATCGCATCACTGTTTAACAGAATGACATAATTGGCATCGCTTGCTCGCAACGCCGCATTCGCCGCTTTGGTATAGCCCTGTGCCGTAGAGTGAGTGATCAGACGAACATGCGCATAGTCATGGGTGAACTGCGCGAGCATGTCGGATGTCGTGATATCGGATCCGTCATTTACCAGAATCAGTTCGTAATGACCGCTGGTATGACGCAGTACCGATTTGATACAGATACGCGCATAGTCGCATGCATTGTGAACGCACACGGCAACACATAATGAAGGTGTATCCGAAACAATATTAACCACGGGCTTTTTTCCAGTGATGATACAGGGCGAATGTATCGTTGATTTTTTTGAAACCGGATTGTTGTGTCGGACGGCCTAATAATTGTTTAGCAAAACGCAACGCGCCGAAACCGAATTTCCATGCCTTGCTGTATTCGATTGTATGCATCTGTTTTTCTGTGTCGTTCATGAATTGCATGAGGCGCTGAATGTCTTCGTGATAACGGTCGACATCTTCACTCAAAATATCATTATCATGTAAAACGCCATGTAAAATATCGGCCAGTTTTTGTTCGTCGAAATCTCCGTTTTTATCCCGTTCAATACCCAGCAATGAAAGAATAGATGTCAGTGATTTGTCACCCAGTTGCGTGACTTTTGGACGTCGCAGAGTCGTCACTTTTTTGTTCATCAGAATCGTCATAAAATGATCACTAACACATCGCATGTGAAAGGCCAGAAATAATTAACAATCCGTAAAAATGTTGCGTTGCAAAAAAGTGTATTTAAACGTTGGGCATTGCTTGACATATAGGAACTCTTTGCCTATATTGCGCTGCATTGCAATATACCAATGACAATTGTTTTGAGGAGATTAGTATCATGGCACGTGCAACAAAAAGAGCGGTGAAAAAAACATCGGCTCGCAGTAAACCAAAGGCAGCAAGAACCACAAGCGCTAAAAAAGTGAAGCGCGCCACCACACGACGCAGCAGTGTGAGTGCGGCTGCTCGTAAAACCGCAACGGCGAGAACGAGTTCTGCTACGTCTGCTAATAAGGCAACGGCGAATGCAGCGAATGTAATGGAAAATGCAATGAGCTTCGGCGCCAACAGTCTGCGCGATATGTTGTCTGTCAATACGGATGGACAATTGCAGGATAACATTCTGTCTGCAGGTCAGAAGGGTGTGGAGCAAATGGCAAAGTCTGCCGATGCTGCGACACGTTCGCTCAATAGCATGATGGAAATCAGCAAGGAAAACATGGAAGCCTGTGTGGAATGCAGCAATATTGCAGCGACGGCCTCCAAGCATATGGGTGCTGAGTGGGTGAATTACGCTAACAAATCTTTTTCACAGAATATCGAATTGTCGAAGGAGTTTTTGTCTTGCCGTACACTGAACGACATGTTCGATCTGCAAAGCAAATTCATGAAAGCAAATCTCGATAATTTCTTCAGTGAGTCTGTGAAAATGTCTGAGATGGCATTCGAAGCAGCGACCACAGCATCGGAGCCGTTGAATGAGACCTTGTCTCAAACTACGGATAAATGGACGAAGACGCTTTCTGAAGCTGCTTAGTTTTTTACATTAGTTTAATTCGAAAAGCCGTGGTGTATTCATCACGGCTTTTTTATTGTGTGGCATTACATTCAGTTTGAGCCGGTGAGGCAATAGTTCAGATGACAGTGATGACAGTAAGAATTGCTTAAGCAATCTTAACGGATGATATGTGTGCAGGCTGAACACGTTCAATGTTCAACTCATCAAATACATGCACAAGTGCGTTGGTCAGATCATCCATCATTTGATGCGTATGCAGCGGAGTGGGAGTGAAGCGTAATCGCTCGGTTCCTTTCGGCACCGTTGGGTAATTGATCGGCTGTACATACATATCATATTCTTCCAGCAATTTGTCCGATGCGGCTTTACACAACACCGGATCTTTGACCAGCACAGGCACGATGTGGGTGGGAGCATCAATAATAGGAATGCCTGCAGTCATGAGCGACTGTTTTAAATAATTGGCATTGGCCTGATGCTGCTTGCGTTCTTCGTTGCTCTGCATCAAATAGCGGATGCTGGCATTCGCTCCGGCCGCCAACGCTGGCGGCAGCGAAGTGGTAAAAATAAAGCCGGGGGCATAGCTGCGCACCGTATCCACGACTTTCTTAGACGCGGTAATATAGCCGCCCATCACACCATAGGCTTTGGCCAGCGTACCCTGAATAATGTCAATGCGGTCCATCAGCCCGTCACGCTCGGCAATGCCGGCACCGTGCTCGCCATACATGCCGACGGCATGCACCTCATCGAGATAGGTCAGGGCATTGTAGCGTTCGGCCAGGTCGCAGATTTCTTTGATTGGGCCGATATCACCATCCATCGAATAGACCGATTCAAAGGCGATGATTTTGGGGCATCCTTTGGGTGCGGCATCGAGCAAGGAGTGCAGGTGCTCAACATCATTATGCCGGAAGATTTTTTTCTCCGCCGAACTATGGCGAATACCGTTGATCATCGAAGAGTGATTGAGCGAATCGGAGAAAATGACACAGTCTTTAAGCAGTGATCCGATAGTGCTCAGCGTGGCGTCATTGGCGATATAGCCGGATGTAAAGACCAGCGCGGCTTCTTTTTGATGCAACTCTGCCAGGGTAGATTCAAGCTCGGTAATCTTGCGGTGTGTACCGGAAATATTGCGTGTGCCGCCGGACCCGGCGCCCATCTCCTGCAGCGCCTGTGTCATGGCATCGATGACCACCGGATGTTGTCCCATGCCGAGATAATCATTGGCGCACCAGACAATCACATCCGAGCCGGTACGGTTACTATGCGCAAAAGGAAACCCGCCGACCTTGCGTTTCAGATCGTTGAAAATACGGTAGCGGCCCTCTTCCTTCAACCGGTCCAGTGCCTGCACAAACTGCGCATCGTAATCAAAAACAGCCATGTCTCTCACATTTTTTATATTGTATAGCTCACTATGCCTCTATGAGGATTTGATTTCAATCAATTCTCCCCATTTTTTGGGAAAATCTTTATTTCAGGTGGCGGCAAGGTGTTTGTGGGGTGTTATGGCAGTGCTGTAGCGATGGATAAGGACCACTATAATACTCAGGAATAACAATGCACCAAATTGATGCAGAGAAGCCAGAATGATGGGTACTTCATATACCAGGGTGAAAATACCCAGCAGAAACTGCAGATGCAGGGTGATCAGCAATGCCAGAATCCAGCCTTTTGTCGGGGTATCGGCCTGTTTCCATAGCATCCATGTCACCAGTAACGTAATGATATATAATAATTTAGCGGTTATTCGGTGTTGAAACTGCACCATCGGCACATATTCGACCAGATTACGATGCCACGGCTCTAGCAGCATCAGGCCGGAAGGAACCCACTCACCGTCCATCAACGGGTAGGTATTATAGACCATGCCGGCATCCAGCCCGGCGACAAAGGCACCGAAGGTAATTTGAATGAGAGTGATGAGCAACAAGCCGGCGCAGGCCCAGACTGTATGGGATGAGACGGGCCGGGTCATTTTGAGTTCTTTGATTTGGCACAGCGTCCAGCATAACAGCGCGAATACGGCGAATGCCAGATTGAGATGCACGGCGAGTTTGACCGGATGTACCCTCGGATCATCCACCAGCCCGCTGGCTACCATGATCCAGCCGATCACGCCCTGTGCGCCCACCAGGGCAGAGATAAAACACATGCGCCAGAGCAGTGGCCGATTAATGGTTTTGGTGACGGCAAAGAGAAGAAGCGGAACGACAAAGACCAGCCCGGTGATGCGCCCGAGCAGGCGGTGCAAATATTCCAGCCAGTAGATCTGTTGGAATTCTTCGATGCTCATGCCCTTGTTGATTTGCTGATATTCCGGGCTGGTGCGGTATTGATTGAGCTCAGCCTCCCAGGCCTGTTCAGACAAGGGGGGCAGGATACCGGTGAGGAGTTTCCATTCGACAATCGACAGCCCCGATTCGGTCAGCCGTGTGATGCCGCCGACGAATACCATCAGCAGTACCATACCCATACAACCATACAGCCACCATACAACAGCGTGGGAACGAAGCGACTTGCTCGAAATCATGCTCTGTATATGGAACGGTTTTGAAGAGGATGCAACTGTTCCTGATAAAGTCATCCCCGCGCCTTGTCTCGCCAAAGCGACCCGCTGCGCTAGCGCGGCGAGTCACGCCATCTGACGATGGCCTGTCCGGAATGACGGTGAAGTATAAAAAGACTATTGTGCTTCCCGGACAGACCCAGTATGTGAGCGGCATGGAAACGCATGACGCTCCCATCGTAAAGGATGATTTGAAGCAAGCCGTCTGGGTGAAACGCTGGTTGTGGCTGGCGGTGTGGTCGCTGGCGCTGGCGGGGCTGTTCTCCGTCGTACTAGTTATTGCACGTACACCGGGACTGTCGCAACTGCCTTATTTCAAGGAACTGTTCGGTGTGTCGCTGGTGATCCATGTCGATCTGTCGGTGCTGGTGTGGTTTTTGTCGCTGGCGGCGACCTTATGGGCGTGGCTCAGGCATAAGGTCGGCCATAGCGCCTGGCCCTATACTGAACAGGCTGCCTGGGGCACAAGCCTGGCCGGGATGCTGCTGATGGCGGCCGCGGTCTTCCATCCGGACTGGGAGGTGATTAAAAGCAATTATGTACCGGTGATTGTCAATCCGCTGTTTTTCTTAGGATTGGGGCTGTTTACTTCCGGTATCATCATCAGTCTGTGGGAGAGTGTACGCGCTTTCTCTCTCATTCGTCATATTAAAGAAACACACGACAAAACCATCGCCTACGGCGTGGGGATGAGCCTGTGTATCACCATGATTGCGCTGGCGGCGTTTCTGGCGTCGCATGAGATGATGCCGGAGGAGATGAGTGGCATTTCCTTTTATGAGCATCTGTTCTGGGCAGGTGGGCATGTGTTGCAGTTCACCTATACGCAGGTAATGTTGATTGCCTGGCTGGTGCTGGCGGCGATGCTGGGATGCGCGTTGCCGCATGCGGGCGTGCAATTGGCGATACTTTCCATCGGGCCGGTAGTTGTGTTGAGTTCCTTCCTGCCGTATCTGCTCTATGAGGTGACCGATCATGAGCACCAGCAGTTTTTTACCTGGCAGATGAACATCGCGGGTGGTGTGGCTGGCGGCCTGTTGGGGCTTTACTTTTTGCCGCAGCTGGAACGCCTTTTCTCCATTAAAAAAGAACAGCGGGCATTGCGTGGCGCGTTGCTAATGTCCTTTCTTCTGTTTATCGTCGGCGGTGCGTTCAGCGTGGCGATTGACGGGCCGAATGTCCGCATTCCGGCGCATTATCACGGCTCGATCGTGGCGGTAACACTGGCGCTGCTGGGGCTGGCCTATGCTCTGTTACCGGCGCTTGGTGCACCGGCCGTGGCGAACTGGCGCATGGCGCGCATTCAGCCCTATTGCTACGGCATTGGCCAGTTGCTGCATATTTCCGGTCTGGCGATTTCCGGTGGCTATGGGGTAATGCGCAAGACGCCGGGTGAGGTCGATGAAGCGGCGCGTGTGGCGATGGGCGTGATGGGACTGGGTGGCCTGCTGGCGATCATTGGTGGCTTGCTGTTTGTGGTGGTTATGGTAAAAGCACTGGCAATAAAAAATGAATAATGCAGGATTTCCGCAGTTGATCCGTATCAGAAACTGTGGAATAGTCTGCGCAATTTTGAACAAAGGAGATAAACTGATGAAATCATCCCTTCTAAAATCTTCAGCCATGATTATCGGTGCCACCTTTCTGCTGAGCGCCTGTCAGCAGCAGGGCCCTTACGGACAGCATGGCGGTCCGGCCATTGACAAGAAAACAGTCGGTACGGTTGCCGGTGCGGCGCTGGGCGCCTGGGCCGGGCATAATATCGGCAGCGGCAGCGGCCAGGTGGTCGCCACCGCCGCAGGAACTTTGCTGGGCGCGGCGCTGGGAAGCGAGGTGGGTGCCTCGCTCGATCGTGCCGATATGAATTATTATCATCAGACCTCACAACGCGCGCTGGAAACGGCACAGCCGGGCGAGTCGCTGCCGTGGAAAAACCCGAAGAGCGGTAACTCTGGCACGGTCACGCCGTCTAACTATTATCAGACAGCTGCCGGTAGCTATTGTCGTGAATATACCCAGACGATCAATGTTGGCGGACGGACCGAGCGGGGCTATGGTACAGCCTGCCGTCAGTCCGATGGATCGTGGAAGATTGTTGAATAATCCATTGAACGAACGTTTATGAGTGTAATCCCTGCAGGTGAGTTGATGAAAGGTAAGCGCGGCCTCATTATGGGGGTGGCGAATGACAAGTCGATTGCCTGGGGGATTACGCAATATGTCGCGGCGCAGGGTGCCGAACTGGCCTTTACCTATCAGGGCGAATCGCTGGAAAAACGTGTCAGACCACTGGCCGAATCGGTCGGCGGAACGATCGTGCTGCCCTGCGATGTCACCGATGAAGCGAGTATCGATGCGGTGTTTGCCGAGCTGGAAAAGCAGTGGGGCGGACTCGATTTTGTCGTCCATGCCATCGCCTTTTCCGATAAGGAAGAGCTGAAAGGCAAGTATGTCGATACCTCGGCGGAGAATTTCGCGATGACGATGAATATCTCGGTCTATTCCTTTACAGCCGTGGCGCAGCGCGCTTATCCGCTCATGAAAGATGGCGGCAGTCTGCTCACACTGACCTATTACGGTGCTGAGAAAGTCACCCCGCATTATAATGTCATGGGCGTGGCCAAGGCGGCGCTGGAATGCAGCGTGAAATATCTCGCGGTCGATCTGGGTGAGCATAATGTTCGCGTCAATGCAATTTCGGCCGGGCCGATTAAAACGCTGGCTGCCATGGGGATTGGTGATTTCCGTTATATCCTCAAATGGAATGAGCTGAATGCACCGCTCAAGCGCAACACCACGATTGCAGATGTCGGCGGGGCCGGGCTGTATCTGTTGTCCGATCTGGGGCAGGGCACGACCGGCGAAGTGCTGCATTGCGATTCGGGCTATCATGCGGTGGGTATGAAAGCCATCGATGCGCCGGATATTGCGCTGGTGTAGTTATCAGTTGTCAGTAGCTAGTAGCCAGTTATACTGCCGCGCATGACCAACCGCTTCGGAACAGTTTTTTCTTTTACCACATGGGGCGAATCGCACGGGCAGGCAATTGGCTGTGTGGTTGACGGCGTGCCGTCGCGCATTCCGTTGAGCGAATCCGATATTCAGCCTTATCTGGATGCGCGCCGTCCGGCGCAAAGCAAATTTACCACGCAGCGCAAGGAATCGGATAAGGTAGAGATTTTGTCGGGAACATTTGAGGGGCAGACTACGGGACATCCGATTTCGCTCGTTATTCATAATGAAGATCAGCGTTCGAAAGATTACAGCGAGATCAAAGACAAGTTTCGTCCCGGCCATGCCGATTATACCTATCATCACAAATACGGCATTCGCGATTATCGCGGCGGCGGGCGCTCTTCGGCACGGGAAACCGCAATGCGCGTGGCAGCTGGTGCGATTGCACGTAAGATTCTGGGTGAGGGCATCACCATCCGCGGTGCGCTGGTGCAGATGGGTGAGCATAAAATCAATCGTAAGCACTGGGACTGGGATGAGATGGCAAATAATCCCTTCTGGTGTCCGGATAAGGAAGCAGCAGCACTATGGGCTGATTATCTCGACAATATTCGCAAGGAGGGATCGTCGATCGGAGCCGTCATTGAAGTGGTGGCCGAAGGTGTGCCGGCAGGGCTGGGAGAGCCGGTGTATGGCAAACTCGATGCCGATTTGGCGCGTGCGATGATGAGCATCAATGCCGTCAAAGGTGTAGAGATTGGCGAAGGTTTTGCCGCAGCCGCACGGCGCGGCGAGGTGGATGCGGATGAGATGCGTATGGAAGATGGGCAGGTTCAGTTCAGTAATAACAGTGCCGGGGGCGTGCTGGGCGGCATTTCTTCGGGTCAGCCGGTGGTGTGCCGGTTTGTGGTCAAGCCGACCAGTTCGATTTTAACGGAAGTAAACACGATAGATGTAGACGGCAATAATACGACGATTCAAACCAAGGGGCGTCATGACCCCTGCGTGGGGATTCGTGCAGTACCGGTGGGTGAGGCAATGATGGCCTGCGTGCTTGCCGATCACTTGTTGCGTGCTAGGGCATATGGGTATGACGATAGCGGCGATTGAATTTTAACTTTTCCTGCTGTTCTTCGGTCAGCCTGGCGACGCGTTTGTCTAACAGGTCTTTGTCAAAATATTCTTCTTCCCATGGCATGGCGATGCGTTCACAACGCTCTTCCATATCACCGGGTTTGCCGACGCCCTTATGGCGGCGCCAGCGGTTAGAAATCAGGTTTTCGAGTTCCAGTGTCATGGGCTCGCGCGCGTCGAAAAACACCTTGTTCACTTCTTTCTGCTCCAGCCGGAAAATGGCCATAAGCTGCGCGATCGATTCACTGGCCTTGTCGCGGTGATATTGCTTGGTTTCGTCCTGTTCATCGAACGGAATCGGATCCTGCCCGCTGGAATAATAATAATTGTAATAGGCCAGTGCGCAGCTGTGATAGGCAAGGTCATAGGTCAGCTTGTCCAGATTCTTCTGGCTGCGGGCCATGGCAAGCCGACGGATATCCTTGCTGATTTTTTCTTCAATCATACGGGTAATATTGCCGTTATCGGCCTGGCGAGCAAAATCGACGACCTTCATGCCATACATGTCGGAGACGCGGTAATCCGCCTCCAGATCGAGAAAATATTGGACCAATGCCTCATTGCCGCTCTGGACGGCGAAGATGATCGGATAGTTTTTCTGTGGTCCGCCGTAATTGACATCGGCACCCAGTTCGATCAGGGTTCTGACGACGGCAAAGCCGTCGGCGTCGTTGCGCGAAGCGGCGATGCTCAACAGCGGCCAGCCCATCGGGTCCACCGCATTGGGGTTGCCCAGACGCTTGACCAGCGCTTTGACATCCCTGGGCTTGCCGAGGTTTACGCGGTAGATGACTTCTTCGAGCAGTGGGTCGACTTGCTGGACTTGCGCAAAGCCGGGGGGAGGCAGCACGATACATAGTACTAAAAGGACTGTAAGAATAAATCGCATGTTTTTATAACAATACCACAGTTTAGCCTATCCCCCAACTCTTGACATTTCGTTAATCCGCCCCATATCGGTCTGTATAACAATGAAAATCAAATAGAATGAGGGTGTTATGTCATCATCGGCAGCCAGGAAAAAAGTGAAGGAGAATACAGAAAAACCGGTATCGGATGCGATCCCCTTTGCAGCGGAGACCAGTAAGGTCCTGCATCTGATGATTCATTCACTTTATACCAATAAGGATATTTTTCTGCGCGAGCTGGTTTCCAATGCGTCGGATGCTTGCGACAAGCTGCGCTATGAAGCGGCGCAAGATGATGCGTTGATGGCGGGTGATGGTGAGTTTTCAATCAGAATAGCTGTTGATGAACAGGCAAAGACGATCAGCGTGAGCGATAACGGCATCGGCATGAACCGCGATGATCTGATCGCCCATCTCGGCACGATCGCCAAATCCGGCACGCAGGAATTCTTTGCGCAACTGACCGGTGATGCCAAAAAGGATACAAATCTGATCGGTCAGTTCGGCGTCGGGTTTTACTCGTCTTTCATCGTGGCGGAAAAGGTCGATGTTTACAGCCGTAAGGCGGGAGAAGAGCAAGGTTGGAAATGGTCGTCCGACGGTGAGGGCAGCTTTACGGTGGAAGAAGCTGACGAGCAGCCACGCGGCACGCAGATCGTGCTGTATATTCGTGAGGAGGCGAAAGACTATCTTGATAGCTGGAAACTACGCCATATCATCCAGACCTATTCGGATCATATTGCCTTCCCGATTTCGATCGCCGGCGAGGACGGCAAAGAAGAAGTGGTCAATGACGGATCCGCCATCTGGACACGGCCGCAGGCCGACATCACCGACGAGCAATATAGAGAGTTCTATCATCATGTGTCGCATTCGCCGGATGAGCCGTGGCTGCGGCTGCATAACAAGGCGGAAGGAGTGATCGAATATACCAGCCTGCTGTTTATTCCCTCGATCAAACCGTTTGACCTGTTCCATCCCGAGCGTCGTTCCCGAGTGAAGCTGTATGTGAAACGTGTATTCATTACTGATGAAGGGATTGAGCTGATTCCGCCTTATCTGCGGTTTCTGCGCGGGGTGATCGATTCGCAGGACCTGCCGCTCAATATCAGCCGCGAGACGCTGCAGCATAATGCGGTGCTGCATAAAATCCGTGATGCCGTGACAAAAAAAGTGCTGTCGGAACTTGCCAAACGCGCCAAAAAGGATGAAACGGATTATGCGTCCTTCTGGCAGAATTTCGGAGCGGTACTGAAAGAAGGCTTATGCGAAGCCACCGCGCCGCGTGAGAAGATTCTTGAGGCCTGCCGTTTTGCTTCCACGCATGAGAGCGGGGCGCTGACCAGCCTTGACGCCTATAAACAGCGCATGAAAGAAGATCAGGAAGCGATCTATTATATTGTCGGTGATGATGTCGAGTCGCTGCAGCACAGTCCGCAGATCGAAGGCTTCAGGAAATACGGTATCGAGGTATTGCTGTTGACTGATCATGTCGATGATTTCTGGACGGGCGTGACTGGTGACTATAAGGACACGCCGCTGCGTTCGGTCGTCAAGGCGGGAGACGATTTGGAAAGGTTTCATGATAAAGACGAGGCGGATACCGAGGATACAAAAGAGACGCAGGAAGACAAGGAAGAGATCGCCGGATTGATGGCGACACTAAAGGAGATTTATGGTGATCAGGTCAGAGATGTGCGGATCACGCACAAGCTGGCGGAAAGCCCGGTTTGCCTAGCAGTGGGGGAGGGTGATATGGATATGCGCATGGAGCGTTTCCTGCTCGAGCATAAGCAATTGCCGCAGGGCATGGCGAAAATTCTGGAGATCAACCCGGATCACACTGTCATCAAGGCGTTGGCAGCAAAAGCAAATGATAAGGTGGCAATTGAAGATCATGCAATGCTGCTGCTCGATCAAGCGCGCCTTCAGGAAGGTGAGCCGGTATCCGACATTGCAGCTTACGGCAGACGCATGACGCAGTTGTTGGAAAAAGCGATTACGCAATAATATCCGGGTAAATTTGCTCTTCGATGCGGATCATCGCATCGCGGACCGCCAGTTTTTCACGCTTTAAGCGCATAACCTGCAACTGGTCCTGATAGGCATTGTCTGCTAAAGTGTTAATTTTCTCGTCGAGTAGTCGATGTTGTTCGCGTAATTCATCCAGCTCTTTTTCGAGCATTAATTCTTCATCCATATGCCTGCCGTCTCCATTATTTTTTTTATTCAGCCAGTCAAGGTGACACTATAACAAAAAACTCTGCCTAAGCCAACAGGCTTTTATCACGCATCTTCACAAGTTATCCACAGATAGGTATTAAATTTCCCACAAGGGAATCCCGCAGGTCAAGAAAAATATCCGACATCTGAACTAATTCTTGACTTCTTTTACACTTGAAATAGAAAGACCAGTTTTGCTATAATCACTCCACTGTGTTAGTGCAGAAAACAACACTTATATAAACGACGTTAACAACCTATCAATAAGAAGGAATTCACTATGTCGCTGGCAGCACATCTCGATGTATTAGAAAACAGACATGTCAAACTTCAACAATTGCTGGATGAAGAGTCCAACCGGCCCCTGCCGGACTTTACCGTGATTCAGAGTCTGAAAAAGCAGAAGCTTCTTATTAAAGAAGAGATGGAACGTCTGGAAAACCCGGCGGTGCGCGCTCAACATTCCAATGATGCGGCTTAGCGCTGCTTAACCTTATGTAAGCCGTCATGACGGCTGAATCAGGGGTAATACCTTACCCCATAACAGAACCTCCGAGAAGACAGCGTGTTCCGGGGGTTTTTGTTTATCTGGGCTGTGTTGATGCTCACGAAAATAAGTAATAACATTACCAGACGATTTTGTGTCATCTGCGTGAAGCTTTGGAAGCTGTCATCAAACTGTCATATCTTTTTGTTATAGTTCTAAATAGAACAGACTAAAGATGGAGACAATAATGGAAACGCCCACTTCGCAAGTAACAGAGCCGACAACTAGTAACATCGGGTTTTTAGCGCCGGTAAATGCGCCGATCAGTCAGGATGCGCTGGATGTCATTAAACAACGTTTTTTACAGAATTTCGAATATGTCGAGCTGGAGCGTTATATCGATCCGGATATGAGCGGTCATGATAAAAAGCCTGTGGAACATGATCATATCCGTTTCCGGATGTGTGGTGAGGATCGTGAAAAAATGAATCCGCGCGAGCGGCTGGTCTATCTGTCGCGTCAGATTGACCGAGGTAAATATCTGCTGGCCAAATATGGCATTAAAATCGAAGAAGCGCATGTCGATGAGAGTGTCGGCGTGTTGGCATTTAATGCCGATTTTGAGCATCTGCCTGAAGGGGTGGATAAGGATGCGGCACTAACTGCTGTGACAGAGGATTTGCAACAAGGTCTCAAAGCAGCGCGCGCCAGCCGCAAACAGGCTGTCGAAGCGGCTAAATAACCCCTTTTTATTTTATCTCTATAGGAGTCAGCGTGCCATGGCAGGCGCCGTAGCGTTTTCCTGTGACAGGCATTGTCTGGCTTTCTGGTCCATGGCATCACACAGAATATGGTGATCATTGACACGGTCGCGTGTGAAAGGTACGAGAGTGCGGCGAATGCTCAGCGCATGATTGCCTACATCAATACCCGGAACCAAATAGGCCAGATCAGCAATGTCTTCTGCCAGCTCCTTCATGTGAATAGCGGGATGGTTTGCAGGAGGAACAATGTCGCGGCATCGTTGTTGGCGGGCGGAGATAGCTCCGGCTATTTCTGACTCGGATGCGTGGATGGAAGGCATATTTGCCAGTTGCCTGGACAGCGCTGCCGTAATCTCTGCATGTTGCGTCTCAGGAAAACGGTGAATGAGCCGGTAACAGGCTTTGGCCAGTCCTATCAGAGGTTTTTCCTCCTTATTCAGCAGGCGTAACGTTTCTTCATAGAGTATCTGCTGGTATTTCACTTTCTCTGCCTCGGGTGTCTCTTGAGTTTTCCCCTGCTGTTGTTCTGACAGCTTTGCCATATAGGAAATAATATTTTTAACCGTATCATCCCGTTCCTGCGGGCCGAGGATAAGCGGCATGTCGTGAATGAAGGTTGTAATCGCCCTGGCCGCTTTTTCCACGTCCTGTTTGGCGCCTTTGCCATACTGGCTGCTATTGGCGAACATCATGAGAACATCCCCCGGCAGATATAACGTTTCTCCCGCCATCTGGAGAGGGTTGTTTTTCTTATAGCCGGCGATGATGCTGGAAAGACCGGCGGCAAAGGCCAGCCCGCCGGTGGCGATTTGCGGGTCTTCCTCAAACGTTTGAAAGGCGCGGGTGAATGGATTATCGGATTTTTCAGGATGCTCTTTGACAGGGTAATATAAGGCCGTCCAGCCGATCAGCGATAACAGGGAGCGTCCGAAATCAAAGTAAAACCCGCTTTTTACATAATCCCTTGCCTCTTTTACTACTGTGGCTGAGTGTTTTGATGTGTTGGCGAGAATACCCTTGCGCGTCCCACGTTCTAACACAGTGTGCATCATATGCGCCAACATGCCGGCATTATTAAGCACCGCACCCATCTGGATGGGGTGTTCTTCCAGTAATTGTCTGGCTTTGCCTGTCAGGGTTGTGGGGTTCTGCTTGTCAGGCATGTTCCACTGATCAGCATCTAATGGGTTTTCGTTATGTTGGCGAAGTTGATTGAACTGCTTGTTTAGCGTCTCCAGTGCCACTTCATCCTGCCGTTTGGCAAAGGCAAGGTAAGAGCTGGACTGTGACAGCCACAACGCACCGGCTAGATTTTGCAGCATGTTCTTCGGGCTCAGCCAGTGGCCATACCGGTTACCGAATCCGGCGAACAGTAAAATGGATTCTGCTGCCAGATAAAAACCGGAAGACGCGCGGGCAGGATCATTCAACATGGTCATGGCTCGTGTGATGGTATCGCCGATACCGCTTACCAGATTATCAAGCGGAATGAGCGGTTTGCTGATCAGATGACCGGCCCCCTTTACCAGCCCTTCGGATTTCAATACATCTGTCACCTGTGTGCCGTCGCCGGTATGGTGAATCGTCAGCGTTAGATTGCCGCACTCATCACGCCCCTGTTTTATCAGAAAACCACGTGCTGAAAGTCTTGCTCTGACGACATCTGCATCTTTGATGTGACCCGGCGTGTAGGGATAAACAAGCGTCGTCCGCCAGTCCTTTCCCTTGAAGCCGGACTGGAGAAACTGGACTTTGCTCTGCGCATCGTCCCAGATGGTATAACTCGACGCCTTAGGCGTATACGTACTCATACACACACTTCTCCTTATACTAAGCATACGCTATTTCCCCAGAGGAGCTCAAGTGACAGTATGATGACAATTGATTGATATTACTGATGTTTTTGTGCAGTTTTTGACAGATAAGATGCTTCTTCTTGCATTCTTGAGCGATCATCCTAAGCTTCGATTATGACGATTCTGTTACGATGTAGCGCGTTGCTGTGGCTGTTAGGTCTGGCGATGTGCCCAGGTGGCCTCCTGGCGCAGGAGGAATTGTCATTACCCGGCATCATGCATGTGGATGCAGAATATTCCATTGATTTAACAAAAGAAGATGCTGAAAGTGGTGAGATTTCCTGTTTATTCGGAAAGCAGGAAATAGCTGCCAGAGTGATGGCGGATGAGGTGTTCTGTTCCGTCACACCGCATGAATCGGGAAGCACACTGTTGCGTGTTGTCCAGAATGGTGTAGTGCTGGGAGAGCAGATGGTACAGGTCTATTCTGGTTGGGCATCGCTGGTACCGGCATTACTGGCGATTGGCTGTGCGTTTCTGACCAGGCAGGTGTTTTTCTCGTTATTTCTGGGGATTTGGGCTGGCGCTTTTCTCATAGCTGGTGGAAACGTATATGCCATTGGCAATGGGCTGTTAAGCGTGATTGACACTTATCTGGTGCGTGCTCTGGTGCCGGAAGACGGGTCGATCGATCATATGGCGGTGGTGGTCTTTACGCTGGTCGTCGGCGGGATGATCGGTATCATTTCCGCCAATGGCGGTATGTATGGGGTGGTCCGGCTGCTGACAAAGGTTGCCAGTAATCGCAAAAAAGGCCAGTTTGCAACCTATGGCATGGGATTTGTCATCTTTTTCGATGATTATGCCAATACGTTGATTGTCGGTAAGACGTTGCAGCCGTTGATTGACCGGCTGCGTATCTCCCGCGAGAAGCTGGCGTTTATCGTCGATGCAACAGCGGCGCCATTGGCCTGTATTGCACTGGCGACAACCTGGATCGGGTTTCAGTTGTCGTTGATCAATGATACGTTGCCGACTATCTCCAGCCTGGATGTGACGGCGTATGAGCTGTTCCTGGGTGCGCTGCCCTATAGTTTTTATCCGATTCTGATGTTGTTGTTCATTGTCATTCTGATTATGAGCGGCAAGGATTTTGGCCCAATGGCGCGGGCGGAACAGTGGGCGGCGGATCATCATTTTTCCGACGAAGGCGCGTTGGAAAGCAGTGGTGGCAATCCATGGAATGCGATTATCCCTATTGTCGTACTGATCGTGGCAACGATTACCGGTTTATTTGCTACAGGTGAAGGAGAGTCGATCCGTGAAATTCTCGGCAATGCCGATCCGTTCAGGGCCATGCTGTGGTCATCGTTGCTGAGTCTTCTGTCGGCAGTGATCATGACTTTGGTGACAAAAGCCATGCCGGTGGAACGGATTGTCGTGGCGATGGAAGATGGATTTAAACCGATGCTGCTGGCGGTGATGATTCTTACGTTTGCCTGGGCGATTGCGGATGTGAATGGTGAATTGAAGACGGCCGATTATGTCGTGTCTTTACTGGGAGATTCGCTGAATCCGGCATTGCTGCCGACGCTGGTCTTCATCACTGCAGCGCTGACGGCTTTTACCACCGGCACCAGTTGGGGCGTCATGGCGATATTGGTTCCGCTGGTTCTGCCATTGGCATGGACCACGACCACTTCTTTTGCCATGCCGGAGGAACAGTCATTACTGATCCTGTATGCCACCCTGTCGAGTGTGATGGCCGGTGCAGTATGGGGTGATCATTGTTCACCAATTTCCGATACGACGATATTATCTTCCATCGCTTCCGGTTGCCCGCATATCGAACATGTGCGCACCCAGATGCCCTATGCGGTTGCCGTGGCCATTGTGGCGATTGTGGCAGGGACATTGCCGGCCGGCTTTGGGCTGCATTGGGGGTTCAGCCTGATTATCGGCGTGGTGTTACTGGTGCTGATTGTGAAACGCTTCGGTACAACCCTTTTTCTGGACGGTAACAGGAACTAAGAGCTAGCAGGGGACGTTACGAATGGAATGTGCAATATCGCGCAGTCCGAACCGGGTCAGCCCATGGGTGGTCTTTTCCCAGAAATGTGGACGACGGATCAATTGCCAGAGCGCCCTGAAACTGGCAGCGGAGTGCAGCAGCCAGTAAAACGGATAGGCGATCATGGTAGGTTTCATATCGTCCCATTGCCAGAGACGGTTTACGATCATCGCAAACCACAGATGGCTGATAAGACCGATGCCCAATATGGCGAACTGGGCGTAGATAAGCCAGCCCGGCAGGAAGCCGGGTGGTGTCAGACCAAATAGCCAAAGCAGGCAGATTATCCATAAAATGGGAGAGAGCAGGAAGATAAAGCAGGGTCCACCGATAAAAAGCTGAAACCCCCAGAAGCCAAGGCGACCACTATGTTTGGACAATTCATTCGGACGGCGCATGTGAACGAGCCAGGTTTGCATATAGCCTTTTATCCAGCGGGAACGTTGTTTTAGCCATGCGAAAAAAGTCAGAGGAGATTCTTCCAGTGTCATGGAAGGCATCATGCGTGTATGATAGCCATGCATGGAAAGCCGCATTCCGAGATCGGCATCTTCTGTCACGTTATACGGGTCCCATTCACCAATCTCGCGCAGGACATCCGTATAGACATGATTGCTTGTCCCTCCGAGTGGGATCGGAATGCCAAGCCGTTGCAGGCCGGGCAGCATCAAATCAAATAATGTGGCGTACTCGATGGAGAAACAACGGCTCAACAAATTTTCATTCTGGTTGTAATAGTTGAGCCGTGCTTGCAGGCATGCCACCTGTTTGGGTGTATGCCGGAAGATGTGCACGGCTTTGCGCAATTGCATTGGATCAGGCCGGTCTTCCGCATCGTAGATGGTAGTAAATTCGCCTCGGGCAAAGGTAAGTGCATAATTACAGGCTTTGGGTTTGGTTTGTGGCTGAGAATAAGGGACACGGATGATCTCAAAATAGGCTTCCGGTTCAGCGCGCTTGATGGCCTGAATGGTGCCCTCGTCGTCGGCTTCGACGACGAGCTTCACATCCAGCTTATGTTTGGGATAATCCAGGGCGCGTATCGCTGACAGGATACGGGGAATGCTTTCTTCTTCCTCATGAAGCGGAACCAGGATCGTATAAATCGGCAGGCTGTCATCCGGCACCATTTCACGCCAATAGTCAGGGTCGTCAGACGATACTTCACGTCCATCTGTCGCTGACAGCAGAAAAAATTTGAACAGCATGGTCAGACAATAAAACAGGTTAACGGCAACCAGAAATACCAGAAAACTTGTATATGGATACCAGATGGCGCATGTGGCCAGCATGGCTGCAAACAAAATGAGATCACGTTTCTGCTTTGGCGATAATGTCTGACGGGCGGAAAATTCGGGTGATTGGGTCGCCAGTAATTCGCGGATATTCGTATCAATATGTGATGCGAAATGCTGTTCGGTCATCCAGCCAATATCGCGCGGGCTGGTGATGACATATTCTGTTTTTTCGCCGAAATGTTTGCTGGCCCATGTGCTGAGATCATCGGTCACATGCGTGCAGGCAATGACCATATGACCATCCACTTTACGCCAGGGCAGGGCGTTGAAACGGATGTAGTCAGACAATTGGTCTGCTGACAGCAAGGATGCCTCGCACGGATGTTTCAGCAGATTGACAAAGGGACGATGTGATTGCTCAGCAAGCGCTTTATGAAGCTGCAGCGGGCTTAATTTACCGAGGGATGCCAGAATTTCTCCCAGCCTTCCGCCGCTTTTCTTTTGCTCTTTCATTGCGGAATCAATATCGTCTGGCGACAGTTGATAGTCGTCTTTAAGCAGCTGGCCGAGAGGTATGGTCGTATTCATGGCGCGCAATCTATTAGAAAATAATACCGGTTGCAACGGTTATGCTTACCCCTTCTCCACTGTTTCTTCCATCGATGTGACCGGCGATGCCGCCCTGGAAATACATATAGGGATCAATGTCATAGCGTCCCATCAGTTCGATTTTGGTTGAATCGAACTCATTTTCACCGGACTCGCTGAAACTGGCGGCCGAGGGAAGATCAGTGCTTGCAACGAAATAGACAGCCGGAATCAACTGAATGCTCTCGGAGAGGGAGATACCCAGTTTGGCGTCGAACTTGTACTGGTCTTCCAATCCATTGAACCGCTTCTGGTAGCCGGCACGCAGGTCGATGTAATGGTGCTGGTCAAAGAGTGAAAAACCATATCCGCCCAGGAGTGACAGCTCCGCTCCAAACGCGTCATTGCCGCCACGTGGCAGATCGCGTTTGAAAAACAGGCTGGGCAGTTTAAGCAGCGGTTGCACGGATAACACCAGTCCGCCATCGTGATACAGTCTCTGGCGCACAAACAGTTCGGTATCGGCCAAGCCGAAATTATCACTGGAATAGGTGGTGGTCGTAAGGGTTAGTCTGTCTGCGGACAGGAAGGAAAAGGACTGATCCTGCATGACATATTGCACGAACAGGTTGGCACCAGTGGTCAGGGTATCCGTCACACCATATTCGATATAGGGATTCAGTTCGTATTTCGTATAGGGCTGCTGCGATTGCCGGTCACCGTTCAGATCAAAATAGGCATCGCTATAATATAGATTGGCGCTGGTGATCATCGACCATTGATGCTCCGGAATGGTCCATGCACCGGCATGGGCAACGGCGGGTATGAATAGCAGGAGAACGAAGAGGCAGCGCATTGCTCTCCCCTGACGTCATTTAGTGAACGATACGGTTGATATCTTTGAGGGCCAGTTCGATCAGCGCTTCATCATCGTTGCTGTCCAGGTGATCAACAATGATCACGCGTGCGGCATTCACGGCAATATCGACGATATTATCCTGTACTTCCTGCAAAGCACGGTTTTCGGTGCGTTCAATATTCTGCTTTGCCTGTTCGATGCGGCGGTCCAGCGCTTTTTTAAGTTCGGCTTCTGCCTGCACCGTCATGGCCTCGGCTTCCTGTTTGGCTTTGGCCAGCAGCTCTTCGGCCTCTTTGGAAATGGCCTTTTGTTTTTTCTGATAGGCGGACAGGACTGTCTGTGCCTCTTCGCGCAGCCGTACCGCTTCGTCCAGCTCTTCCTTGATACGGGCAGACCGGTTATCCAGCGCCTTGACAATTGGCGGTACTGCATAACGGGCGAATAAGATGACGAAAATACCGAATGAAACGGCGACCCAGAAGGTGGGATCATGCAATAACATGTTCATAAAATGTTCCTATCCTTTTAAAAATGGCTCAACCGCTTTTTCGACCTTTGCGGGAGCCGGTTTGTAATGCACCAGCTGTTCGACAATCATTGCCGTTAATTCCGCTACTACCGGTTTCAGCGATTCCTGTGCCTGGGCACGTTGTTCGGCAATGGCAGTTTCGGACTCATCTAATTGCCTGGTCAGTTTTTTATCCAGCTTGGCATGACCGTCGGTGATAATGGTATCAATCGCCTTTTGTGCTTCGTCAATGGCAGAGGTGGCACGTTCCTTTGCCTCCATCAGCGTTTTTTCATAGTCGCTTTTTGCCTTCTCGGCTTCATCCTTCAGCTTTTCCGATTGTGCCAGATCATGTGCGATCTGGCTATGGCGCTTTTCCAGCACATCATGGATACGTGGTGCGATCCATCGTGACATCAGCAGATAGAAGGTGGAAAAAATGACCACCAGCCAGAACAGCTGGGATGCAAAACTGGACGGATCCAGTTGCGGCATGCCGACGGAGGCTTGTGCATGCTCCTGAGCAAGCAGCTGTACCTCCGTATGCAACGGTGCCGTTCCCATATCGTTTTGCAGGGATGTCTCCATCATTGGACGAATGACAGAAGATTAAACGGCAAAGATCAACAGCAGTGCGATAACCAGTGCGAACAGACCCATCGCTTCTGACAGACCAGCACCGACATAGATATATTTTGCCAGTTTGCCCTCAGCCGCAGGGTTGCGTGCCAGACCGTTCAACATGGCAGCGAAGATGTGACCTACCCCGATGGCGGCACCCAGCATGCCAAGGCCCATTAATCCCGCTCCGACAAATTTCAGCGCTTCATATTCCATAGTATGATCCTTTCTTGAAAGTCATGTGTGTAAACTGGTTGTAACTCATAGCGTGATTCGGCCAAAAATCAACCCTAATGAAGATGCAGGGCGTCATTTAAATAAACGCATGTTAATATGGTGAAAATATAGG
The DNA here is from genome assembly GCA_028281385.1 of Rickettsiales bacterium. Taxonomy (GTDB): domain Bacteria; phylum Pseudomonadota; class Alphaproteobacteria; order Rickettsiales; family UBA3002; genus JANQJY01. The sequence continues at coordinate 33,767 of JANQJY010000092.1, forward strand.
CCTGCAGGACGGCGACGAATACCTCGAATCCGCTGAGGACGACCAGCAGTGATAATGGGGCCCAGCCGCCGAGTGCGCCCAGCGCGATGACAAAGCCGGCAATCACTTTCAGCATGGTGTGGCCGGCCATCATATTGGCGGTCAGACGGACCGACAGGCTGACCGGGCGGGCGAGATAGGAGAATAGCTCGATCAGATACATCATCGGTGCCATCCACCAGGGGGTGCCGGCAGGCAGGAAAAAGCCGAGAAATTTAAAGATGCCGTGGCGGAAAATGGCGATCAGCGTGACGCCGACAAAAATAAAGATCGCCAGCGCGAAGGTAACGATAATATGGCTGGTCACGGTGAAGGAATAGGGCAGCATGCCGAACAGGTTGCAAAACAGGATGAACATGAACAGGCTGAAAATGAAAGGAAAATAAGGCCGTCCGTCATTGCCGGTATTGTCGCGCACAGTGTTGGAGACGAATTGATAGGTCAACTCGACCATTGACTGCCAGCGGTCCGGCACCAGGCAACGACCGCGCACACCCAATACTAGAAACATGACGGCACCCAGCGATGCCAGCGCCATGAACAGAGACGCATTGGTAAAATCGATGTTATGTCCGGCCAGCAATGGCATGGGAACGAGCGTGTGCACTTCAAACTGGGCGAGGGGGCTGTGATTATCTCCGGCCATCAGATATTCCTTTATTCTTATTTCGTCATCCTGAGCGACCCCGGATGAAAGTCCGGGGGAGTCGAAGGATCTCAAGAGATTCTTCACAAACCTTCGGTTTGTTCAGAATGACGAAAAAATTATTCTTTCTCATTCTCGCTGACGGTTTCCTGCTCGGCGCGTCTGGCAGTCTCCATCAACAGTCGTATGCCTGCTCCCAGCCCCAGACACATGCCGATCAGCATGAAAATGGGCAGGGTGTCAAGCCAGCGATCGAGCAGATAACCCGCTACTGTTCCCACTGCAAAGCCGGAGACGAAATCAATCCCGGCGCGCAGGGCGAGCGAGGTGGTTTTTGAATGAGACGACACCGCCTGCTGTGCGGAGGTATCTCCCTTTTTCTGCTTCAGCCTGTCGATGTTCTGACTCAACGCCTCAAGCGAAGGAAGCTCGTCTTTGTCATTCATATTTACTCGATCACCTGGGCGGAATCTATGGAGTTGGCAGGGGTGTGTCAAGCGGGAAAGAAACGGTTTGCATAACCGGCGTTACTGATTCGCCAGTATCGGTTCAATCAGTTTTTTGAAATCGTCGAAAAGGATGCCTTTCTGCAGTGGCGTACCGTTGATAAAGAAGGCCGGTGTGCCTTTGATTTCAAAGGCGTCGGACAGGGTTTTGCGTTCGAGCAACAGCTGTTCTTCCCTGTCCTTATCGGCTATGCAGGCATCAAATGCTTCGGCGCTGACACCGCCGACCATGGCGAGTTTTTTCAGTTGCTCCTGAAAATCCGAGGCGAAGGCCCATTTGTCCTGTGTGTCGTAGAGCACTTTGACGAAGGTATAAAACCGGTCCTTCCCGACACAGCGGGTAAGCATGCTGGCACGCAATGCCGGTGCGTTGAGGGGGAAGAAACGGGTGATATGTCTTACTTTTCCTGCGTCGATATAGCTTTCCTTCAATGCAGGGAACGTATCCTTGTGAAATGTAGCGCAGTGCGGGCAGGACAGAGAGGAATATTCGACGATCGTGACCGGCGCATTTTCATCACCATAGATGACATCATAGTCCTGAAGGCTTAGCACCTCATTCAAATCTGCCGCAGGCATGGCATTGGTGTCAGCTGAGGTGGCAGCACCCGCTTCCGGCGTGTCCGTACCGGCTTTAGCCATCTCCTCTTCGGCGGTGCTGCTGCCGAGATAAAAGGAGGCGGCGGCCAGTCCGGCCAGAAGAAGGATAAAGACAATAAACCCTGGTGATTTGACCCGTGATGACATGGTGACCTCTCGTTGGTTTCTGTCTTAATATATGGCAAATTTTTTGGAAATTGCAACGCTACCGTGTTGATAATCGCAGGGCGAGCTTTTCCAGGGCGGCTTTGATCTCTGCATCATTGATCTGTTCGAGCGGTGCCGATAGCAATGGGTTGAGCGCGACAGGATCCTTCGGTTTTTCCGGCGTGGGGGAAGGAGGAATAAGATCCATATGTGTTTGCCGGATGGCGATTTTCTCCACCGCGCGATAGCCGAAATAGCGGGCGATCTGTTCGAGGATCAGCGGGCTGTGATACTGTATTTCCATGGCCCAGCTGCTGTCGCAGGCGATATGCAGTGTAGCGCCGTGCTCACCGGAGCGACTGTAGGCAATGCGCTCGGGTACGGCATAGCCTGCCAGTTCGCGCCCGACAATCTCCGGCCAGGCGGTGATGATTTTACCCTCGTTGAATCCGCGTCTGCTCAGGCTTTTCTTATTTGCCTTGCTGACAAGCTGGGCCAGCGTGCGCGGGGTGGCGGCGCTCTTGTAGCGTATGGCCATCAGGCGGCTTCCTCTGCTAATAATTTGCGGATAGGCGCGAAGCTGCGGCGGTGATGCTCGGTCACGCCATGGGTTGCCAGCGCTTCCTGATGTTCTTTGGTGCCGTAACCGGCATTGCGTTCCCAGCCATAGGCGGGGTGCGTCCCGGCCAGCCGTTCCATGATACGGTCGCGGGTGACTTTGGCGATAACCGATGCCGCGGCGATCGACAGGCTTTTGCTGTCGCCTTTAATCACGGAGATGGTCTGACAGGCAAGCGCCGGCGGTTGGTTGCCGTCGATCAGGGCGACATCGACTGTTTGTGCAAGATCGGCAATCGCACGCTGCATGGCGCATTGGGTCGCGGCGAGGATGTTCATGGCGTCAATTTCAGTCGTACTGGCTTCGCCGATACCTATGACGGCATGTTGCATGATATGGGGAAATAAGGCGTCGCGTTGTACGCGCGACAGCTTTTTAGAGTCATCCAACATGTCCGGTACGGCTTCCCGCTCCGGCCAGATGACGGCGGCGGCCACCACCGGTCCGGCCCAGGGGCCGCGTCCGGCTTCATCCACGCCGCAGATAATGCCGTTATGCTGTGTTTCGATGGAAAAGTCCGGTGTATTCGTCATCGTATCATATCCCCGCTGATGGCTTCGCGCAGACTCATGGCCGCGGCGTCCAGCAATGCGCGATCCTGGCAACGCAGTACGATATTGCAGGCGAGTTTGCCGTCTTTGATCAGCGGATAAATGCCGATCTCCACCGCGCTGAATGTTTCCTGTATGCCGGTGACGACATCGGCGACATCGCCTTCCGGGCGGTCCAGTTCAATGGATTCGGACTGCATTGGTTTGCCACCTTTGAGCGTGGGGGTGATAAAATCCATCATCGCCTCGCAGATGACCGGCACGCCTGCCAGAACATAGACATTTTCAAGCCTGAAACCGGGGGCGGCGCTGACGGGGTTGTCGATGAGTTCCGCACCTTCCGGCATATCCGCCATTTTCATCCGTGCATCATTGACATCTTCCGCCGCATAATGGGCGAGCAGGCGGCGTTCTGCTTCCGCATGACGTGTGACCTCTACGCCGAAGGCTTTGGCGATCGAGGCGGTGGTGATGTCGTCATGCGTCGGGCCGATCCCGCCGGTGGTGAAGACATAAGCGAACTGTTTCCGGCATGTATTCACCGTCTCGGCAATCACTTCTTCGATATCGGGGATAATGCGTGCCTGCATCAGTCTGACGCCGTGTTCGTTGAGCTTTTCCGCGATCATCGGCAGGTTCTTATCACGGGTGCGGCCGGAGAGGATTTCATTGCCGATCATGATCAGACAGGCGGTGGCAGTATCATTCACGTCAGTCTTTCCTTGTCTTGGCCGTGTTTTTCCTGCAAACTATAGGCGTCAACTCACAACCATTCAAGCGACAACGGACAAGCAGGTATAAATGTTGGACTCACGGCAGATTACGATTCATCAGAAAGTCGATTATGACGGCATGCGCCGGGCCGGGCATCTGGCGGCGGCGATCCTCGATGAGTTGACCGAACGGGTCGAGCCCGGCATCACCACCGATGAGATTAATGATTATGTCCATAACCGGATTATCGAAGCGGGAGCCACGCCTGCGCCGCTGGGTTATCGCGGTTTTCCCAAATCGGTCTGTACGTCGGTGAATCATGTCGTTTGTCACGGCATTCCCGATGATAAAACGCTTAAAAACGGCGATCTGCTGAATATCGATGTGACGGTGATCGTCGATGGCTGGCATGGCGATACCAGCCGCATCTTCTGGGTCGGCGACGTGCCGATCAAGGGCAAGCGCTTAACCCAGGTAACCTATGACGCGATGATGAAGGGGATTGAGCAGGTCAAACCCGGTGCGACGGTTGGCGATATTGGCCATGCGGTGCAGTCTTACGCCGAAGCGCATGGCTATTCCATTGTGCGCGAATATTGCGGGCATGGGCTGGGCAAGGTGTTTCATGCCGCGCCGAATATTCTGCATTACGGCGAACCGGGAACCGGTAATATGCTGGAAGAAGGCATGTTTTTTACCGTTGAGCCGATGTTGAATGCCGGCAAGGCTGACACCAAACTTTCCACACATGACGGCTGGACGGTAACGACGAAGGATCGCTCGCTTTCCTGTCAGTTTGAACATTCGATTGCGGTGACTGGCGACGGGTTCGAGATTTTTACCGAATCGCCCAAGGGATTGCATTTTCCGCCTTATTGATGTGGTTCTGGCTCTGCATCTTATCTCTTTTTCTTTCCTCACACTTGCATTTGTTACCAAAATATAGTAATGATAGACAGGTAATCAGGTGAAAGGGTGACTGACCCATGAGCAATACGACGAGCATCAATTTAGGAGAGCATTTTACCGGCTTTCTCAGTCAGCTCACTGAAAGCGGGCGCTACGGTTCGGCTAGTGAAGCGGTGCGTGCCGCGTTACGCCTGCTGGAACAGGAAGAAGCCAGATATAACGCTCTAATGAATGCTTTGGACGAGGGCGAGGCAAGCGGCGAAAGCACACAATCATTCGAGGAGATTGTCGAAGCGGCAAAAGCCGAATTCCATGCCGACTAAATATACCAAATCCAAACGGGCAGATCGGGATATCAAGCGTATCATCATCCATAGTTTGGCGGAGTTTGGCGAACTGCAAACGGATAAATATGCCAAAGGGCTTGAGAAAACACTGCAACATCTTGCAGACGCTCCGGAAATCGGTCGTATTTTTTTACATGGCGAAACAAACAGGGAATATCGACAATACGCGTATGTCAGCCATACGATATTTTACCGGCAGCGTGAGGAGGATATCTTTATCGTTCGGATTTTACATTCCAGGATGTTTCCTGAAAAACACCTGTAGTGACAGGATTATTTTATGCACCCTTTTCCCCTGTCCGTCCGTCATGACGCGTTGGCAAAAGGGAATTTTTCCCACCATTCCCTTGCCTTGAATTTTGCCTTTTGAATCTGCATGACATTGTCGATCCGCCGGTGAAGGAAGGCTTCGGTGTCTTCCATGTTGTTTGAACCATCGTTCAGCCAATAATACAGCGTGGTCATATAGACTTTCGCCAGCAGTATGCGCTTGGTGTAAAAGTTGAAATCGGTAGATTCATCGCCTGCTGCGCGCCACATCGCATCGACAGTACGGTAAAGCGATTTCATTCCCAGCGGGGCATTCCACGGCATGTTGTAATGCGCCACAGCGCGACGCACCGCTTCCTTGTGTGGCTCGGCCTGGCGCAGGCGAACCATCACCGCCGTTGCGATACGCTCGCGGATTTTCATGGTATCCAGCGAATAGTCTTTCTCCAGCGTCTCAAGCATCTGCTGATCAGCAAGACGGCTATAACATTCCAGCGCTTCCATGATGCCTGCCGGAAAGGCGCGATGGGCATCTAGCCGATCCATCCCGAGTGATTCAGCTGCCTGTTCCAGGGTGTTCATGGTCCAGCTGTCAAACACGACATGGGGCAAGGCGGCATTAAGTATGTTGTGTTGCAGTTCTTCCATGCGAAGAGGTATAACGCAGTTGTGTTCAGAAATAAAGAGGAAGCCGAAGCGCGGCAATCCAGATAGAACAATGCAGCAGGTCATGGATTGCTTCGTCCACCCGTCACTGCATTGCAGTGACAGGACTCCTCGCAATGACACTATTGATTATGCTGGTTGCGGCAGTCCGACGCGTGGCTTGAGCTTGGCTCTGGCGGATAGGCTGACAATACGTTCCGGTGGCAGCGTTAGTGTGACGGTGGTGCCTTCGTCTTTTTCACTGTCAATAGACAGCGTACCATCATGCAACTCGGCAAATTCCTTTGCGACGGACAGGCCGATTCCGATACTGTCGATGTCGGTTGCGTAATAGGCGTGTGTGGATTGCATGGCGTCCTGAATCCGGCAGAGATGATCGTAAGATAGACCCGCGCCATGATCCTGAACGGTAATCACAACACCAGACGTCATATTAGACGTACAGCGGACACTTATCTTATCTCCCTTATTGCTGTGCCGTATGGCATTCTCGATCAAATGGCTGAGGATATGTAGTAGTTTGACACGATCTGCCTGTACGACGAGTGAGTGGTGTGTATGGGTATGCGACAATGTGATGCCTGCAGCGAATGCGGTATGAGAATGCATTTCCACGGCATTTTCGATCAATTCACTGATATTGAGTGGTGTATTATACATCTTTGCACAATGTGCGTCGATATTGGAAAGCTCGATCAGATCATTGATCTTACCCAGCAGCAATTGGCCACTCTCACGAATATGCTGTAGATATTCGCCCGGATTACCCCCTTTCGTCAGCGTATTCATCTCCAGCATCTGGGCAAACCCAAGAATGGCATTCAGCGGTGTGCGCAGCTCATGGCTCATATTTGACAGAAAGGATGAGCGCCTCTGTGCTGCCACTTCCGACATGCGCTGGGCGACATGTGCATGGGCCTGCAGTCCTTTTTCTTTCTGAATATCACGCATGATGATCGCCAGCGTCGGAATATCGGCGCTGGGCACGGCGATCAGGCGAAGTTCGACCCATTGACTGATTTCATCGCTAATGTGGATGAGACATTCAATCTGCTGTACAGGCTGAGGGTCTGAGATGTCGGAAGAAAACAAGGTTTCCATGATGTTTTGTAATTCAGCCTGGTAGGTCGTGTTGATATGTTCCCACAACCTATGTCCCGCACAGGCATGTTGTGACAGACCGCTGATATTCGTCCAGTTGTCGGAAAAGGCATGGCAGCCCTGTTCATTGTTCCACCAGCAAAAGGCCGTCTCGCCATAGCGTGAAACGATATCCAGCACATCCGAAGGAGATTTATCTGCTTCCGACTGCTCTCCTGACATCGTTATCGGATGACAAGCCTGAACAAAATCGTTCCATAACCACCAATACATAGTACCTCAACACGCGACCAATTAACCATTGTCTTGCCGAGTCATTATTTATTTGATGTTATTGAATGATGTTGATTTCACCTATAGCCCAACCTGTGGATAACTTCCATGAAGGAAATGGGAAAAGTTATCCACAGGCATGATTTCATCGCCCCTCATGGGAAGATTGTGTGAAATCTGCCACGATGGCAGTAGGGATTCAGGCCGCCAGCAATTCGTCCAGCTCGCCTTTACGGTCAAGCGCGGCGAGATCGTCATAGCCGCCGACATGGCGTTCACCGATGAAAATCTGCGGAACGGTGCGTTTGCCGTTGGCCAGGTCTATCATCTTCTCGCGCTCGACCGGATCGGAAACATCGATCTCGGTATAGCCGGCGCCTTTCTCCTTGAGCAGGTTTTTGGCGCGTGTGCAATAGGGGCAGATGGGAGTTGAGTAGATTTTGATCTCAGGCATCGGGTATCTCCTTATGGTTAACGTCATTGCGAGCATACGAAGTATGTGAAGCAATCCAGTCAAGCGCTTATATCTTCATATAAGTCATTCCAGTCGGGGTTCAATGATTCAATCAGCGCCAGCTTCTTTTTTCGTGATCCTCCTTTGATTTGTTTTTCTCTGATGATGGCTGCTTCCATAGAGTCCAGCAGTTCATAATAGGCTAGTATCCTGCAGTTATATTTTTGGGTAAACCCCTTGGTTTCTTCGTGTTTATGTTGCCAAACCCGTTTCACCAGATCGCTGGTTACGCCAGTATATAAGGTGCCATTACGTTGATTGGTCATGATATAAATGGCTGGTGTCTTTTGCATGGTATCTGGATTGCTTCGTCAGCCTAAAGGCTGCCTCGCAATGACGAAATATACTCAAAAATCCGGATCGGTATAATGGGCGGGCGGGCGGAAGCCCATGACGCGGTCTTCGAGGATCGGACGGAAAGACGGGCGTGACTTCAGCAGCGCATACCACTCCTTGACAGCATGATGATGATCCCACGGCACATCGCCCAGATAATCAAGACAGGACAGATGTGCGGCGGCGCTCAGGTCGGCAAGCGTCATATACTCCCCCGCCAGCCAGGCACGGTTCATTAGCAGATGTGCGATATAGTCAATATGGTAGCGGATGTTCTTTTTGCCGGCACGAATCGCATCCGAATCGGGCTCGCCATAGCCATAGAGTCGTTTGAACACTTTTTCCCAGACGATATTATGTGTCACTTCTTCTTCGAATTTAACATTGAACCATTCGATGATGCGGCGGACTTCGGCACGCTCTTTGGCGCTATTGCCGATAAACTGAACGTCGGGGTAAGTCTCTTCGATATATTCGCAGATGGCGTAAGTGCCGCATATGATTAGCTTCTCGTCCTCGATCAGTACTGGCACTTCGCCCGATGGGTTGATGGCAAAAAATTCCAGTTCGCGTTGCCAGGGTTCATGCGCTTCCAATTGGACATCAAGTTCCTTTTCGTGCAGCAGTATCCGTATTTTCCGGCAAGTTGGTGACAGAGGGGTATGATACAGGAGACGAGGGATCATAATAGGTTATGCTTGCTTGGCTTGAGGCTCTGCCTGTAGCAAAGGAGCCTCGAGCCGATCCACCATTTCTTTTGGAACGATCTGCCAAAAGCGCTGCACCTCATGCTCCCAGTTATGCAGAATGGTCCGGGCGAGGGGAGAATCGGTATGCACGACATGCTGCTCGATCAGTTCGCGTAAATTACTTTCCCAATGAGGATGGGAAAGGCGTTGATGAATGATTGAATCTTCGTTCAGGTAGTCTGTCACATTATCTTCTTTATCATAGATATAGGCCATGCCACCAGTCATACCGGCGGCGAAGTTGTCACCAATTTTGCCGAGGATGACGGCGATGCCGCCGGTCATATATTCACAGCCGTTCGAGCCGCAGCCTTCCACCACCACGATGGCGCCGGAATTGCGCACGCAGAAACGCTCGCCCGCTTGGCCGGAAGCGAAGAGATGGCCGCCGGTCGCGCCATATAGCACGGTATTGCCGATGATGGTGTTTTCATGCGGCACCAATTTGCTGGAGGGGCGCGGGCGGATGGTGATCAGCCCGCCGGAGAGGCCCTTGCCGACATAGTCATTGGCATCGCCGAGCAGTTCGATTTTGATCCCGCGACACAGGAAGGCACCGAGCGATTGTCCGGCCGAGCCGCGCAGCCGCAGGGTGATATGATCGGAGTTCAGCTTATCGGTATCAAAATTCCGGGTGAGCATCGAGCTGAGACGGGCGCCGATGGTGCGGTCGGTATTTTGAACGCTATAGGCCAGCTGTACCTTTTCGCCTTTGGTGATGGAGGCTTCGGCGTCTTTGAGCACCTGTTCATCGAGCGACGGCAGAATTTCATTGCGGCCCTCCATGGTACAGATGCGCGGTTGGAAACTGCTGTCGGTGCGTGCGAGCAGGGGGTTCAGATCGAGATCGACCAGCTCGGCGCCGCCGCGGCTGGTCTGTACCAGCAGATCGGTGCGGCCGATAACATCATCAAGCGTTTCATAGCCCATCTGGGTCAGCCATTCGCGTACTTCTTCGGCGATGAAGCTGAACAGATTCACTACCTTGTCAACGGTGCCTTCGAATTTGGCGCGCAGCGCTTCGTCTTGGGTGCAGATACCGACTGGACAAGTATTCATATGGCACTGGCGCACCATCAGGCAGCCCATCGCGACCAGCGAGGCGGTGCCGACGGCATATTCCTCGGCACCCAGCAATGCGGCGACAATGATATCGCGGCCGGTTTTGATGCCGCCGTCGGTCTGCAGCCGTACGCGGTGGCGCAGGCGGTTAAGCGTTAAGGTCTGGTTGGTCTCGGCCAGTCCCATTTCCCACGGGATGCCGGCATATTTAATACTGGTATAGGGGCTGGCGCCGGTGCCGCCGGAATGGCCGGAGATGATAATCTTATCGGCCATGGCCTTGGCGACGCCGCTGGCGATGGTGCCGATGCCTGCCTGACTGACCAGCTTGACCGATACGCGCGCATCCGGGTTGATGCGCTTGAGATCATAAATCAACTGCGCCAGATCTTCGATCGAATAGATATCGTGATGCGGCGGCGGAGAAATCAGCGTGACGCCTTCGGTGGAATAACGCAGCCGGGCGATATCGGCACTGACTTTGAAGCCGGGCAG